>CAZSNL010000015.1:0-43309 GCA_964608275.1 uncultured Hyphomicrobiales bacterium
CTATCCGTTCCACGACCGCACCGTGCGCGTCACCCGATGCGGACGCATCTGCATCGGCAAGCGCAAGATCAATCTCAGCCAGGTCTTCGCAGGCCAGATCCTCGGCCTGCGCGAAGTCGAAGACGGAATCTGGCTCGTCTCGTTCCTCGACTATGATCTCGGCTTCTTCGACAGCAAGGAGGACCGCGTCGAGCCCGCAAGAAACCCGTTCACGCCGGAGAAACTGTAAACCATCTCTCCGGTATCAAATGTAAACCATCTGACCAGAATGGACCGAGGTTGGGTGGTGACCCCGGCAGGATTCGAACCTGCGACCCTCAGATTAGGAATCTGATGCTCTATCCTGCTGAGCTACGGGGCCAGCCGGGACCGCTCGGCTTGCCGGCACGGCATTGAAAGAGTGGTCCGGTGCCAACAGCATATAGAGGTTGCCACCCGGTTGCCAATGGCATCCTCGTGTCGCCGCTGCTCGTCCGGCCGCTCAGACGGTTAACAACTTCTTAGGTGCAGATCTCTACGTTTGCGCGCACCACGGGCAAACGCAGCATGCGCGCATTTTCGGGTCAACACGGTCTTGTCGTCCTGCCGGTCGTAGCACTTGTCACCGGGCTCGCGATCGGTGCCGCGTTCTTCGTCAACCGAATGGTTGCCCGCGACATCCTGATCGGGGAAGCCGAGGCGCTGGCGCGAACCCTGGCGGGTCATACCATCGCCCGACAGGACCCTGCCGGGACACGCCAGCCGGCCCCCGGGGGCGAAGGCGCGGTTTACATCCTGCTTTCGCCGCAGGGCACGGTCATCGATCATTCTCCGCACCTGACCATCGATCGGCTCGACACGCTTCTGGCCGAGCCGTTCCATCGGCCGCTGGTGGAGCAGGCGTTCGCGGCCGGCTCCCTCCGGCATCACGTCCCCGACGACTTGCTTGACCCTGAACTGCGCGTCGTGGTGTACGCGCCCGTCCCGCAGTACGACAAGCCGGCTGTGATTCGAGTCGACGTGCGTCCATCCGACACCCGCGCTGTGGTGCTGTCCGCCCTTGACAGGGTTTCCGCCTTCACTGCGTTGCTGGTGCTCGTTGCGGGCGGATTGGTGCTGTACGTCCTGTGGGGAAGGCATCGCGACAGCCGCAGCGCCGACCGGGTCCGCTACCTTTCGCAGCACGACGCCCTCACCGACATTGCCAACCGCGCTGCATTTGTCTCGCTTCTCGACCAGGCGCGCCGCGGCCTGAGCCCCGCGGGCGGGGAGATGGCGGTGCTAGCGATCGACGTCGACCGGTTCAGGGACGTCAACGAGACCTTCGGCCATGCCGCCGGCGACCTCCTCCTGCGCACTGTCAGTGGCCGCATTAGCGAGGTGGTCGGGCCGGACCATCCGATCGGGCGGCTGTCCGGTGACGAATTCGCCGTTCTGGTTGACCATGTCGACGACCGTGCCGCGGTGGAGGCGATGGCAGCCCGGATCGTCGCGGCTTGCGCCGAGCCGGTTGAAGCCGGCGAAATACGGATCGGCATTACCGCCTCTCTCGGTATCGCCTTCGCCTCCGATCGGTCCGAAGCCTCCCGGCTGCTCCACAACGCCGGCCTCGCGCTCGAACACGCCAAGGCCGCGGGAGGTGGGGTCTGCCGGACGTTTGCGCCGGAAATGGGAGCCGAGTACCGCAGGCGCCGGGACCTCGAGGAGGGGCTGAGGCTCGCCCTCGAACACGAACGCCTCAAGTTGCTCTACCAGCCGCAGATCGATCTCGCGAGCGGACGCGTGAGTGGCTACGAGGCGCTGGTCCGCTGGGAAAGCCCCGAAGAAGGCCTCGTATCCCCCGCCGAATTCATCCCCCTGGCCGAGGAGACCGGGCTCATCATGCAGATCGGCGAATGGGTGCTGCGCAGGGCCTGCCGCGACGCCGCCGGCTGGCCGGACCACATAACCGTCGCCGTCAACCTGTCGCCGGCCCAATTCCGCAACGGCGCCGCCCGCGACCAGGTCATGCGCGCATTGCGTGGCAGCCGCCTTGACCCGCGGCGGCTCGAGATCGAGGTCACCGAAAGCCTCCTCATCTCCGATACCGAACTGGTGCTCGAGACGCTGGAGGCAATCCAGTCGCGCGGGGTGCGGATCGCTCTGGACGATTTCGGTTCCGGCTACTCGAGCCTCAGCTACCTGTCGCGCTTTCCGTTCGACAAGCTGAAGATCGATCGCTCGTTCATCGACAAGCTGGGGCGCGACCGCCAGGCTGAGGCCATCGTCTCGACCATCGTCGGGCTCGCCCGCGTCCTCGACATGCAGGTGACCGCCGAGGGCGTCGAACGCGACGAACAGGCGACGATGCTGCGCGCGATCGGCTGCCACCAGGTCCAGGGCTTCCTCTACGGCACGCCGCAGCACTATCATGACACCGGGTCGGCCCCCGGGCTTGCGGCCTCGCCTGACGAAACCGTCTCCGACTACGCCCGCCGGTGACGCCTCGGTCGACCGGCACCACCTGCGGTCACGCAGATTCCGGTGGCAAGCAGCGCAGGCTGTGCTAGGAAGGGCATACGGGCACGGCACCGATTCAGCCGCGGATCCCGCGGCGGCGGTTCCGGCCCCGCAGGAAACACGATGCGACTGACCAAGCAGACGAGCTACGCAATCCGGATTCTGGTGCATTGCGCCCAGATGGACGGTCGTTACGTCAAGACGGCCGAGATCGCCCGGCTGTACCAGATCACCGAGCACAACGTGCTCAAGATCGTCCCGCTTCTGGTCGAGGGGGGCTTCCTCGAGACCATGAGGGGGCGCTCCGGTGGCATCCGACTGGCCAGGCCGGCGAGCGAAATCGGCATCGGCGACGTCGTCCGGGTTACCGAGGCGACACACGTCGAGGCGGATTGCTTCGGCGGACAACCGGCAGAATGCGCGATCAGGCCCGCTGCGCCTATCAACCGGATCCTTGACGAAGCGCTGGGGGCGTTCGTGTCGGTACTGGACCGGCATACCTTGCAGGATCTGGTGTCCGCCCGCCCTCGCTCGCCATTGGCTGCGGCGCTGGCCGGCGAAACGGACCGGCCGAGCCGACAACCGGGCCGGGCCGCACGTCCCTCGCTCTGACGGGAGCAACCGGGCCCGCAAGCCGGGAGGGCCTTCTGCGTGTACGCGACACCGGCTCATGCACGTACGATCGCGGCTGCCGCTCTGTCGGTCATGCTCGCCACCGGCAAAGCCGTGGCAGGCGACGATTGTCCGGCAACCGGCGGTCGGCTCGCCCACGTCACTGCCACATCGGACAGCACGACGCTGGTCCTCGACGACGGCACGACCGTACGCCTTGCCGGCATTCTCGCACCGACTGCGCCTCGCTTCGTTGAAACGCCCGAGCAATGGCCGCCGGCGATGGCCGCCAGGGCGGCTCTGGTTCGCCTTGCCGAGGGACGCGCCGTCCGCATCGTCGCCGATGCGCCAGCCGATCGTCACGGGCGAATTCCGGCCCAGGTCTTTCTTGCTGATGTCAGACCCACGGAGTGGCTGCAGCAGGTCCTGGTGGTTCAGGGTCATGCGATGGTTCATCCTCGCGATGCTGCGCGGCGATGTTCCGTCGCACTCATTCCCTTCGAAGCAACCGCCCGCATGCTCGAAAGGGGCCTATGGAATGGCCGCTATTATGGCGTCCAGACCGCCGACCGGACCGACCGTCTGCTCAATCGGGTGAATGGCTTCGTCCTCGTCGAGGGGCGCGTGCACGAGGTGGCGCGCACCAGCATGCGCATCTACCTGAACTTCGGCGACGACTGGCGGTCGGATTTCACCGCGTCACTGTCGCCGTCCACCGGGCGTCTGTTCACGGATTCAGGTATCTCGCTGGAGGCCCTCGCCGGCACCCGCGTTCGCGTCAGGGGCTGGATCGAATCCTACAACGGCCCCTTCGTCGATATTGCCGTGCCTGAACAGATCGAGGTGCTCGACGCCCGGCGATGAGTGTCTGCAGGGCCGTATCCGGGCGGCGCGCCGGCGAGTCCGCCAGGCAGTTTTCGTCCGATTTGAAAGCAAGAGCCGGAGTGCACGAGGCCCGTGTGAATGCCAGATTGCAGTCACCACATTCCGTATCGAGGAGATCGAATGATGAACGCACGTGCGCACTTCGATGCCGCAGCAGCTGCGGTCGAAAGCGATCCACGGTGGGCGAGGGTGATTGCCCGTGACCGCGCGGCAGACGGCGAATTTTTCTATTCGGTGGCGACGACCGGGGTCTATTGTCGCCCGTCCTGCGCGGCCCGTCGCGCCAAGCCGGCGAATGTCCGCTTTTTTGCCACGGCCGCCGAGGCCGAGGCGGCCGGCTTCCGCCCGTGCAAGCGGTGCCGACCCGATTTGCCACCCCGCGAAGAACGGTACGCGCAGGTGGTGGCAGCGGCATGCCGGCGGATCACCGAGGCGGACGAGATCCCGACGCTTGCAACGCTTGCCCGGGAAGCGGGCCTCAGCCGCTACCATTTCCATCGCATCTTCAGGGCGCTCACGGGCGTGACGCCACGCGCCTACGCGATGGCCAATCGCCGGTCGCGCGTGCGCGAATCGCTCGCGCACAGCCAGACCGTGACCGAGGCCATCTATGATGCGGGCTTCGGCTCCAACAGCCGGTTCTACGAACAGACGGAGGCACTGCTGGGAATGACACCGCGCAAATGGCGTGCGGGCGGTGCCGGTACCGCGATCCGGTTCGCGGTCGGGCAATGCTCGCTCGGGTCGATCCTGGTCGCCAGCAGCGAAAAGGGAGTGTGTGCAATCCTGCTCGGCGACGATCCGGACGAACTGCTGAAAGAACTTCAGGACCGTTTCCCGCGCGCCCGGCTTATCGGCGGCGACGCCGGGTTTGAGGAGATGGTGGCGAGGGTGGTGGGACTGGTCGAGGAACCGGCAACCGGCTTCGATCTGCCGCTCGACGTTCGCGGAACGGCGTTCCAGCAAAGAGTCTGGCGGGCGTTGCGCGAAATTCCTGCCGGCACCACGATCAGCTATGCCGAGCTTGCCAGGAGGATCGGCGCCCCGAAGGCCGTACGCGCGGTCGCCGGAGCCTGTGCGGCCAACCCGCTCGCCGTCGCCATCCCCTGTCATCGCGTCGTCCGCACCGACGGCGGGCTGTCCGGCTATCGGTGGGGCATTGCCCGCAAGAAGGCCCTGCTCGATCGCGAAGCGGCAGCATGAGCATCCGGCTCGTTGAAGGCCCGGCCACCGAACGGCTCGCCCGGATCGACTGGACCGAAGTCGGGCGTGAGCTCGACAGCTTCGGCGCCGCGGTGATCGGTGGGATGCTCACGGCGCGCCAATGCCGCGACATTGCCGCTCTTTACGATGCTGATGATATCTTCCGGAGCCGGATCATCATGGGCCGGCATGGTTTCGGCAGCGGCGAATACAAGTATTTCGCCTACCCCCTGCCCGACCTTGTCGCGGGCCTGCGGGATGCGATCTACCCGCATCTCGCGCCGATCGCCAACCGCTGGAACGAACGGCTGGGAATTGCCATCCGCTATCCCGCGTCGCACCGGGAATATCTGGGTCGATGCCATGCTGCGGGCCAGTCTCGCCCCACCCCTCTGTTGCTCCGGTACGGGCCCGGCGACTACAACTGCCTGCATCAGGACCTCTACGGGGAACATGTGTTTCCGCTGCAGGTGGCCTGTCTGTTGTCCCGCCCCCACAAGGACTTCACCGGGGGCGAGTTCTTGCTCACCGAGCAGCGGCCGCGCATGCAGTCGCGGGCCGAGGTCGTGTCACTCGGCCAGGGTGACGCGGTCGTCTTTGCCGTGCACCACCGTCCCGTCGAGGGCCGGCGGGGATGCTACCGGGTCAATCTCCGCCACGGTGTCAGTCGCGTGCGATCGGGATTGCGCCACACCCTCGGCATCATGTTCCACGACGCCGCCTGAACGGACATTGCCGCACCGCCGAACCGCCCTCCAGGGCCGGGGCAGGAGGACGCCCTGAAGACAAAGGCCCGGCACATGACATGGCCGGGCCTCGCATCCTGCGCGATGCAGATCGTCTCAGGCAGCTTCCTCGGCAGCCTGTTCCTTCTCTTCCGCCTTTTCGGTCTTCCGCGCGGTCTTGTCCAGTATCGACTCGATTTCCTGCTTGGCCGTCGCCTCATCCGACTTGTTGACCGCGGCGATCTCGCGCGCCATCCGATCCAGCGCAGCCTCGTAGAGCTGGCGCTCGCTGTAGGACTGCTCCGGCTGTCGCTCCGAGCGGAACAGGTCGCGCACCACCTCGGCGATGGCCACCAGGTCGCCCGAATTGATCTTGGCTTCGTATTCCTGTGCGCGGCGGCTCCACATCGTGCGCTTGACACGTGGCCGGCCCTTGAGCGTCTTCAGGGCCTTGGCGATGGTGTCGGCGTCGGACAGCTTGCGCATTCCCACCGCAGCGGCCTTGGCGGTCGGAACCCGCAGCGTCATCTTTTCCTTTTCGAAATCGATGACGTAGAGCTCGAGCTTGGCGCCGGCGATCTCCTCCACCTCGATATCGACGATCCTGCCGACACCGTGCGACGGATAGACGACACTCTCGTTGGTCTTGAACTCCAGCTTCTTCGTGGACTTCTTCTTCGCAGCCATACGCCTCAATACCTCTGATTCTGTCGGTTCCGATTGCCGGCATTACGCCCCTGATGCCCACCGTTGCGGCAGGGTGCGCCTTGGGCCGGATTTGAGCCGATTGGTGGAGCCGGCAGTTCCATATCCTCGGGAAACGCTCGTGAACTCGTCGGGGTTCTCCTCGGCCATCTCCTGTAAAGCCAGGGCTCTTCGTTCCCAGTCGCCCTGCCGCCGCCGAAAAAAAAGCCCGAACCCCGAAAGGCCGGCTCAGAGTTCTCTCGAACGGTCCCCGTTCATGACGGGCACCACTACATGTAGCATATCTGTACCGTTTTTTAAAGCTTTAGCACCCACCGCCCCTCGTCCGTTCGAACGATAGGCGGCCGATTCATGCTGCACGGTTAACGATCGTCCCGCAGGGCGGAAGGCGCCGCTGCGCGTGCAGCGGCGCATTGTCGCAGCGGCTGGGCCCGATCCTCCGGCGCCGGATCAATCGCCCTGTCCGGGCGCCTCGGTGAAGTACTTTTCGAACTTTCCCGGCTCGCCATCATGCTCTTCGGCGTCGGGATAGACTTCGCGCTTGATGGTGACGTTGGGCCACTTGTCGGCAAACTCGGCGTTGAGCGCCAGCCACTTCTCCAGCCCCTCCTCGGTGTCGGGCTTGATCGCCTCGGCCGGACACTCCGGCTCGCAAACGCCGCAGTCGATGCACTCATCGGGGTGGATGACCAGCATCGTCTCACCTTCATAGAAGCAGTCTACCGGACAGACTTCCACGCAATCCATGTACTTGCATCTGATGCAGTTCTCGGTGACGACGTAGGTCATTTTTGTCCTCTCTCCGTCCGCACCGCTGCTCTATACCACAACGGTCCGCCGGCACACTACCGCCAGCCGCCGACCGTCGCCAGCGGGTGCGGTAAATTGTCCTCAGGCTCCCGGCGTGCGGCTCGCATCACCGCTCGCCGAACCGGCACCTGACGGAGCCAGATCCTCATAGAGCTGGCGCGCCTCCGGCGAGGGGCCCCGCCGGGTTCCGGCGGCGACCACCCGGAGCACCCGCACCTCACCGCGCATGACGAAGGTCAGGACGTCGCCCGGTGCCACGTGCTGGCCCGGCTTTACGGTGCGGAGGCCGTTGACACGGACCGCGCCCCCGCTGACCAGTCGCGTTGCCTGGCTGCGGGTTCTGGTCATCCGGGCGAACCACAGCCATCGGTCGATCCGCTGCGTCGGCTGGCTCATCCCTCAGGAGCCCGCCTTCTCCTTCTCGACGAGTTGCGCCTTCAATGCTTCGAGTGCTGCGAACGGCGAATTGGGATCGACCGCCGCCTCGCGATCGCGCCATTCCCGCCTCGGGGTCCGCTTGGCCGGCGCCCCCTTGGCTGTTTCGCCGGCCGGCCTCCGGCGGCGCCCGTCCCGCCGGGGTTCGCCAGCCGGCGCGGTCTTGGCCCCGGCCCGATCCTGGCCGTTGCGCGCACCTTTTCGCCCGCCGGCATGCTGCCGCTTGTCTGCCCGCGAACGCACGGATTTCGGCAACCATACCTCGACGACCTGCGCGGATTCCGCCGCATCGCCCTCGCTCACCTCGGCCTTGACGGGCCTCTGTTGACTGCGGAACCCGAGCGTGCGCAGCACATCCGCGAATTCTTCGCCGGAACACCCGATCAGCGACATCATGTCGGCGGTCACCGTGAATCCGCCGCCTTCAACCGACCCTTCCGGGCGTTCATCGCCCTCCTTCTGCGGTTTCCAGAACACCTTCGGACGGATCAGGTCGGCTAGCCGTTCCAGCATGTCGATCCGCACGGCCCGCTTGCCGCAGGCACGATAACCGATGATCTCGTAGAACCCGTCGGGCGCATCCGGATCTGTAGGGATCGAGGTCTCGCCCTGGCTGGGGACCGGCGGCAGCCGATCGAACGAGCAGGTTCCTTTTTCCTCTTCCAGCAGCGTCCACAGGATGAGCTTGAGTTTCGCAGCCGCCGGCTTGAGCAGTACCGGCACGAACACGTGAAACGCGCCGAACTTCACGCCATGGCGCCGGAGGCTTCCACGGGCCGCCTGGTCGAGCGCCTGCACGTCTTCGGCGATCTTTTCGCGCGGAATGCTTCCCAGCGACTCCACCAGCCTGAAGGCCATGCCGCGCGCCAGCCCGGTGATGTCCTCTGCTCTGGCCAGCTCCATCAGTGGCAGCAGGTGGGTCGAGATCTGACGCTCGACCCAGGTTTCGAGCCGCCCCTGGACAGCGGTCCGATGGTCGCCTTCGAGCTGGTCGTCGGCAATCAGCTGAACTCTCGCCTGGAGTGCTTCGCCGGTGCCCGACCCCTTCAGCCGGGCTATCGGTGCACCCTGCCAGACGATCACCGCGTCGTCACGCAGCGAGAAATCGCGGTCCGGTGACCGCGTGACGCTGCCGGCGCGCGAGGCGATCTCGGCCGCCACCGCCTTCAACGATGCCGCCCGCACGGCGCGTCCGTGTGCTCCCTCGCCCGCACTGTCGGGAACAAAGTGAAACCCTTTCAGGTGGCCCACGAATTCGCCTTCCAGGTGGATGTCGCCCGTATGCGAGATCTCCGGCGTCAGGTTCTCCTTCTCGCGCAGCCTGCGCATGAGCACGCTGGTCCGGCGATCGACGAACCGCTGGGTGAGTTGTTCGTGCAGCGCGTCGGACAGCCGATCCTCGATGTCACGGGTACGCTGCTGCCATCCCTGCGCGTCGTCAAGCCAGCCGGGCCGATTGGCGATGTAGGTCCAGGTGCGGATGTGGGCGATGCGATTCGACAGGGTATCGATGTCGCCCTCGACCCGGTCGGCATAGGCGACCTGTCGCTGGAACCAGTCTTCCGGTATCACGCCCGGCGAGCCGCAGAGGAAGCGGACGATCTGGCCGACCAGCGCCGCATGGTCGCTGCCGGTGATGTTGCGGTAGTCGGGGATCTGGCAGACATCCCACACGAGACGCACCGCCTCCGGCGAGGCCGCCAGGGCATGTATTTCGGGATCGTGGCTCAGCAGCTCGAGAGCCTCCATGTCGCTCGCCGTCGGCACTCTCGTAAGGCCCGGTTCCCGCGGCGGCCGCGCCAGGCTGTCCTGCAGCGATGACAGGGACGAAAAATCAAGGTTCCGGTTGCGCCACTGGATGACCCGCACCGGGTCGAAGTTGTGGTTTTCGATCCGTTCGATCGTTTCGGCATCGAACGGGGCCGCATCCCCGGTCACCCCGAACGTGCCGTCGTTCATGTGCCGACCGGCACGGCCGGCAATCTGCGCGAGCTCGGGTGCCGTGAGCTGGCGCACTCCGCGGCCGTCGAACTTTGCGGTAGCGGCGAACGCGACGTGATTCACGTCCATGTTGAGGCCCATGCCGATGGCGTCGGTCGCCACCAGGAAGTCAACCTGACCCGACTGGAACAACTCGACCTGGGCATTCCGGGTGCGTGGGCTGAGGGCGCCCATCACGACAGCCGCGCCGCCGCGCTGGCGCCGGATCAGTTCCGCGATCTCGTAAAGGCTGTCGGCGTTGAAGCAGACGATGGCGCTGCGCGGCGGCAGGCGCGTCAGCTTCTTCTGGCCGCTGTAGGTCAGTCGCGAGAAGCGCGGTCGCGAGACGAAATGGGCCCCGGGCAGCAACTGCCCGATCAGGGTCCGCATCGTTGCCGCCCCGAGAAGCATGGTCTCGCTGTTGCCGCGGCGATGCAGGAGCCGGTCCGTGAACACGTGCCCCCGCTCGAAATCGGCGGCGAGCTGAACCTCGTCGATGGCCACGAAGTCGACGGCGACATCGGCCGGCATGGCTTCGACGGTGCAGACATAATAGCGTGGTTCGGCCGGCACGATCCGCTCTTCGCCCGTGATCAGCGCCACGCTGTCCGGCCCACGGGTGGCCGCCACGCGATCATAGACTTCCCGTGCCAGCAGCCTCAGCGGCAAACCGATCATGCCCGTCTCGTGGCCGAGCATCCGTTCCACCGCGAGATGGGTCTTGCCGGTATTGGTCGGCCCGAGAACCGCCGTCACGTTGCGGGCACGCGGATGCCGGGGGAAGGCCTCTGATTCGAAAGTCATTTGACCTCCGTCGTCACGGTGACGGCAGTTTTTGTCCAGAAACGGCACATGTGGTTAACACCTGGAACTTCGGGAGAACAAAAGCCGCCCGAATCGCTGACTCCCACGGGATTCCGAATTTGTTCACGAGAATTTCAACAACTTCTACAGTGTAACTGATGCGTATCGCAACGGGAGATGAGTCTTCTGGTGCCTGGCGGGGCAGCGATCATGGTTAATGCGGATGTCGAAATGGTTGATGTTCTGTTAACGCCTCGTCGACCGCCAACGCAATCATTGTTCATCATTGGAAGGAACCGCGAACGAACCCTGACCGAATCGCTGCTTTCTCAAGATTCGTGGTTCATTCTTCCAACATCTTGCCACCATCGTCAGTGCATTCACAATATAGGGAACGGCCAGGGTCCGCTTTGACGGCTGCATTCAGGCCGGCAGCCTTGTCGATAAACGCTGTCGTCTCGATTTGAAACAAGGCCGGCGCTGCTCAGCGGCTGGCGAGCGAGCGGGCATTGAGTGGCTCTCCGGCAATTGTCGCCGCGTTGAGGTAGATCACCACCTCGGTGCCGCCGGACTGGGCGATGCCGCCGACCGGTACCAGCATTGTCCGCCCGCTGAGGCGTGAACGCACCGGCGCCATCCATAACGCGATCGGCGGTGGCAGCTTGCGGCGCGCCTTCTCCAGCTTCTTGCGGGATTTGCCCGCAATCGGCTCGACCTGAAGGTCGCATCGATAGGCTTCGCCACGATAAACCCCGGCATCGCCGTCCTCGAACGGATCTTCGCCGCGGTAGCTGAAGGTCAGTCGATAGATTTCCTCGCCGTCGAAGACCTTGTACGACCCGCGGCACGGTGCCTCCGGTGCCTCGAGTGCTGCCGCCATCATTGCCGACAATGGATCCGGCATGCCCGGCTCCATGGCCGCCGCGATCGAGCTCGCCTTGAAGTCGCTCAACTCGAATGACCGCGTTACCGCCGGTGATCCGTCGGCCTGCCATCGCAACGTGACCGACTTGGCCTTGCCGGACAGGCTTTCGAAGGATCCGGGCGTGACCGTCCGCTCGCCGTAGCGGCCACGTACCTCGGCCCGGTAGCTGTCGCTGCCGAACAGATCGAGAATGCCGACCGTCTTGGCAGCGGCCTGGATTGCATACTGGTCCTGCTGCAGCTCGAGATCTACCGCCAACGTGTAGACCCGCAACCCCTTGGCGTAGAACTCGTACTGCAGTTTGAGGTGTTCGCTGGCGCCATTCGCTCCCGACGCGCCGCCGGCAAGCAGGACTGCAGCAAGCAGGCATCCGGCCATGGCCGGATGCCGCAACCACCGCAAACCGAGGAGATTCCGCAACGACAACGGTGAGCTCCCTGTATCGTCCTGCCTGGCCCGCCCCGGTGCCTGAACCGCAATCCGGTTGCGGCCTAGACCGCGAATTCGGCGTTTCTACGACATCGGGCGGGTTGCGTCCATGCGGCAGTGTCGCGGCATGGGGGAAGCACTTACTTGACGGAACCGCCCATGATGCATATAGCACGGGCTCGGATCGGCGGAGCCGCAAGGAACCGTGCGCGCACCGATGCCGACGCTCCGCGTCTTGGACCGCGGGGCCGATGATCCAGACAATACCTCGAGTTGGAGCATACCTCATGGCACGTCGCTGCGAACTGACGGGCAGAACGGTCCAGACCGGCAACAATGTGAGCCACGCCAACAACAAGACGCGGCGGCGGTTCCTGCCGAACCTGTGCGCGGTGACCTTGCGGAGCGACGTGCTGGCGCAGCCGATCCGCCTGAAGGTCAGTGCCCATGCGCTGCGTTCGGTCGAACATCGCGGCGGGCTTGATGCCTTTCTGTTGAAGTCCCGGGATTCCGAGCTTTCCCTGAAGGCGCGCCGTCTCAAGAACCGGATCGAGAAGGCGCTGGCGGCCCGGCCCGCCGACGCCGCCTGACCGGCACCCGGCATTCATCGTCCGGGCAGGGCAAACTGCAACAGAAGTGTCCGCTGAAGCGGATTGAAGTTGTCGTCCGACATTACCGTTATCCGTAACTCGCCGTCCTCTGCCGCCCGGGACACGGCGATCGCTTCCATGTTGTCGACGGTCATCGTCAGGCCCGATGCCTCGAGCAGGATTGTTCCGTCGGCGATCGCACCCGGCGCGATGGCGCCGCGGCCGATCAGGCGGATCCGCATTGACGGGATCAGCAGCGCGGAGAGCCTGCGTTCCAGTACCAGCACGTCGCCATTGTCCATCGCCTCGATGTCGGTTATGTCGTAGCCGTCGCTCCGGCGGAACGTCAGCTCGCCTTCGCGCGCGCCACCGATTATCCAGGCGCGGATGTTGTCGTGTGCGTCAGTGTTCGCCTCGCTGCTGACGAGAATGGCCCCGGCAAGCGGCCCGGCCTCCGGTCCGAACCGCGCAATCCCCTCCAGTTCCCTGTTGTGTTCCCCGGCATGGACGGCATCGGGAAGGCGCACCGTCGTCGGTTTCCCGACCGGCCCCTCGGGCCCCAGCCGATAATCGAGCACCCGCGGCTGACGTTCGAACCCGACTAGCACGCGGGCCAGCGGATCGTCAGGATCGAAGGCGGCGACTGCTTCGGCATCCTGCATTGATTTCACCGAGAACGGCCTGCCCGCCGGGTCGGTCAGGACCCCGATGCGCCCGTCCGAAAGGCCCGCCAGCCGGCCATCCTCGTATGCGATATCCGCAAGCAGCCACGTCCCCCGGTCGCTCACCGCGAACAGGCGTCGGCCATCCCGCGACAGGACGAAGCCCGAATATCCGCCGAAATCGCCACTTGTGCCGTCGAGCTCCACGCCCCCGCGCCACTCCAGCGCGCCGACGGTCTGCCGCTCATGCTGCCAGGGGGCAAAGACCACAGGCTTCGCGTCGATTTCGAGTGCGACCGCACTGCCCCCCGCCAGGACCGACTGCACGGGTGCGGCGACCAGCAGGCCGGCGACAAGACCGGCCAGCCGCGCAACCGCCGCCAGCGCCGATTTCGTTGCCTCGGTCGGGGGACGGTGATAGCAGTGCGAGGCAATGTCCGACAAAATGCCCGATACCCTGCTCATTCCCGTGGAAACGCTGAACCGGGAATTCGACGCCAAGCTCCTGCTCGCGCTCAGGTCGAAGATGCACGGTTTCAGGCCCATCATCGGCGGCCGGACCGTCATTCACGACCGCCTGCCGCAGCTCCCGCGGTCCATCTATCTTGCCAAGGGTATCCGTACAGGCAATCGGCTCAAGATGTCGATCCTCAACGACCTCGCCCACATCATCGTCGCGCTCGACGAGGAGGCGTTGATCCGGATCAACGACGAGGCCCTGATGCTGATGCTGGACGAAGAGACGTTCAACCGGCCGCGCCTGCTGTTCGCCTGGGGGCGGAGCAATGCCGATGTGTGGAAACGCTACGACGGCTACCGCGGCACGCCGATCATCGAGGCAGGCAACCCGCGCATAGACCTGCTGCGCCCGGAGCTTCGAGACTTTCATTCCGCCGCCGCCGACAAGTTGCGTGAGCGCTTCGGCCGTTTCGTGCTGCTGTCGAGCAACTTCTCCGCCGTCAACCACTTCATTCCCGACCACCTCCGCTTTCGCGTCGCGCCCGGCGCCCCGAAGCAGCGCACCGACGAACTGAAGAGCGGCCTCCGCAACCACAAGCAGGCGCTGTTCGACCGGTTCCGGGCGCTGGTCCCCGCACTCGCCTCCGCCATCGCCCCGGCCAGCCTCGTCATCCGGCCGCATCCGTCGGAAAACGCGGCGACCTGGAGCGCCCTCCGCGCCGGCCACGACAACGTTCACGTGATCCACGAAGGGCCCATTGCCCCATGGCTGATGGCCGCGTCCGCGCTCCTGCACAACGGCTGCACCAGCGCGGTCGAGGCGGCGGTGCTCGGAACGCCGGCGTTCGCCTACCGGCCGACGGTGAATCCGGATTACGATCCGGTGCTGCCGGATGCGCTCAGCATGCCATTCGCCGAAGACGGGCCGCTGATCGAGGCACTGACCGAGCACGTCAACGGCACCCGCGAGCCGCCCGGGCTTACGGCCGGCCAGCGCAGCCTGCTCGCCGAACACATCGCCTCGGTCGACGGCGAGCTTAGCGTGGACCGGATCCTTGCGGCGCTGACGGAACGGCGCGACGAACTGGGCGGCGGGCACGGCCCGAACCTGTCGGACCGGCTGTCGGGCTACCTGCGACACTATCTCCGTGGCGCCACCCGCCAGGTCACGACACGATTGCGCGGCGGCAAGAGCAGCGGCCGCTATGTCGCCCACAAGTTTCCGGGTATATCGGAGGCGGAGGTGAATGCCCGGATCGCGCGGTTCCGGCGGATCATGCCCGAGCTTCCCGCCCTCCAGGCACGGCAGCGGCTGCCGAACGTCTTCGAGCTGGAGCCGGCGTAGGGTGACGGCCGCTGCCCGCCGGCAAAGGGTACCGAAAGTCCATTCAGGCCTGCAGTGAGATGCACACGATGCAAACCGCCATTGCCCGACCGCTCCCCTCGCCCCTGCGCTACCGGATGAGCCGGAGCATCAACCTGTTTTTGGCCAAGCGTCTAGGCGTCCCGCGCGTTCCCGCGATCAGGATTGCCCGCGGCCTCAACATCCTCGCCCGGCCGGCGCAGCATATCCGCCGTCGCCGCGCGGTGGCGGCCACCGCCTCACCCATCGCGATCCCGCCCCGCGACGGCTACGCCTTCGTCGACCGTCGCCAGGTTCCCGAGCTCGACGCCGCCATCAGGCAGGCATCGGCCATCTTCGCGTCGGCCCGGCACGAGGCCGGCTTCCAGCGCAACGACGGCGGGACGTCACGCAAGGATTTCCTGCTCAATGCCTCCGAGGGGATCGCGATGAGCCGGTATCCCGACATCATGCGGCTCGCGGTATCGCGGCCGGTGGTCGATGCCGTCGCCGCCTATCTCGGCGAGGTGCCGATCGTCAGCAACGTGTCGCTGCTGGTGAGCGTCCCGAACCACACCCAGCTCGGCAGCCAGCTCTATCATCTCGATTTCGCCGACGAGAAGCAGATCAAGTTCTTCGTCTATGTCGATGCGGTCGACCTCGACAACGGCCCGTTCACGTTCGTGCCGGCGGCGCTCAGCGAGCAGCTGGTCGGAAGCTTCCGCTACGACCGCGGCCGGCTCGGGCTCGACGAGGTCAGGGAAGCCGCCGGTCCCGGCGGTGAAATCTCGGTGACCGGGCCTGCGGGAACCGCGCTGCTGGTCGATACGTCACGCTGCCTCCACTACGGTTCGAACCGCAACCGGAGCATCAGGGTGGCGCTGCTCGTCCAGTACACCTCGCACGCGGTGCCGGAGCAGCCGCCGGTCCGCTGGCCGGTCGACGAGCTGGCGGAAACCCTGCAGCTGGACGACGTCCAGCGGATGGTTCTCACGGTCTAGCTGGTCGGCCTCCGGCGATCCGTCGCCGCAGGCTTTCGTAGTCGACACGGTAACGTGGCAACAGCCGGCAGGCCGTCGCCGCGGCGGCAACGATCCGTTGCTCGCGCACCGACAGCCCCTCACGCCATGACGCCGCGGGCCTGAACACCTCGGTGGTTTCGCGCGACGCGGTGCGCACGACCACCGGTTCGCCGAACAGAGTCGGGCGCGACAGCACCGGCGCCGGATTGACGCCGAGGAAGGCGGCAACCCGCGCCATGACGACGGCGGTGTCCGCCACCAGATCCTCGTAGGCCACCATCAGCACGTCGGGATCGCCGAGCATCTGCGCTTCGGCCGCGACCACCCGCGCCGCATCCAGCACTTCGGAAACGATCTCCGGCCATGCGGGTCGCCGCCCCTTGCGCCGACGGTCGTTGAGGATGGCGCGGGCGATCATCATCGGGTCGCGGACGATCAGCAGCACCCTGCCCTGTGGGAAGCATTGCCGCCACAAACCGACGATGCGACCGGTGTCGCCGCCGACCTCCTTGGCGCACCACATCCGCGGCTCGCGTCCGGCCCGTGTCAGGCTCGAGAACACCGCCCAGGCGTCGAACCGGATCAGGTCGCCGACGTCGCGCGTCGTCCCGTCCGTCCGCTCCCGTTCCCACAGCGCCCGGTAGTGGTCGAGGGAGAAGTGCGGCGACGTCACTTCGGAGATCCGCGAGGCCGCGTAGTAGGTCTCCGCTGACGGCGCGCCGTGCCCTTGGCGCACGATGCGCTTGATCTTCAGTTCCGCCGGATAGACGAGGGCCTCCTCGCCGCCGTCGAGAAGGTTCTGGAACAGGGTCGTACCGGCCTTTCGCGGCCCGTAGATGAGGACCCCGCGGTCCAGCCAGTCAGGCATGGCGGCGCGCCCGGCGGCCGCTGGCATGGCTGAAGTCGCTTGCTCGGACGTCGCAGGCATGGTTCAGCCGGCTTCGGCGAAACAGCTTTCGAACGCCTGCCGCCACCGCTCGAGCGGCTCCGGGGCGCAGTCGCGGTCTACGCGCACCACGAGATGGCGGGCATGGTGGCCGGCGTGCCGGCCGCTGAACGCCGCCCAGCCGGCATACCAGTCGTCCAGGAACCGGGGCGTCTGGTAGCTTGCGAGCAGTTTCGCGTCGCGCTTGCGCTGGCGTGTGGTGCGGTCGGGCTTGGCCATCTCCCCCTGCCTGAGCTGCTTGCGGAGCTGGTCTGCCGGTGCCATCAGGGTCAGCGTCGTGAGCTGCTCGGCAATGCCCATCAGGTGCAGCACCGGATCGCGATCATGCGATCGTATACCGGTCCGCGACGGCCGCAGCAGGTCGTAGTGCAGGATCAGCCGGTCGTGCCGCCCCGGCGTCAGCTCCGCGATCTCGGAGGCGTCGACGACACGCCAGCCATCGCCGTCGAGCCCCATCCGCTCGCGCAGCTGCCGGTCCTTGACCAGCCGCGCGGCGAACGTGCTCTTGCCGACCGCGGTCGGTCCGGCGACCACCGCCAGGTGGCCGATGCGCCGCTTGCGTGCCTCGACCAGTATCCGGCCCTTGAACGGCGATCGCGCGATGGTGACCGGCTCGAACACGCTGGTGTGGGTGTTGAAGAGGATCCGCAGCGCCCCGGGCGTGAACAGGAACGTGCGGCCGGCGGCATCGCCGCGCTTCTTCGGCACGCCCAGGAACACGGCGGGCGCGCCGATACCGGCGACCCTGAGCGGATTGATCAGGTCGCGCGCCACGTCGCGCCAGGTCGGCACCGCCACCTCGAGCACGATCTTCTCCCGCGCCATCCGGCTCATCCGCCTGAGCGCGTGGACCGGATCGTACAGGTGATGCAGCACGTTCAGGCACGCCACGACGTCAAACCGGCGTCCGTCGCCCGGCCACTCCTCGAAGTCGGCCTGGATATACTCGGGATCGAGTTGCCACAGGTCGGCGATGGCGCGGGCCTGGCGCACGTTCTGCGGATCCGTCTCGATGCCCACCGCCTCGGCGCCGCCGCGGCGCAGGGCGTCGATGCAGAAATAGCCGAGGTAGCTTCCGATATCGAGCAGCGACCGGCCGCTGAAATCGTCGCCGAACAGCATCTGCTTAAGGTAGCCGCGGTCATGGCCCGGCGTAACCACGCCGCCCGGCAGTTCGACCGCCTGGTATCCGAGCTGCTCCTGCTCGAGGAAGGCAAGCGACCGCTTGCGAACGAGCGCGGGATCGTCCGCCTGCTGGATGGCGATCTGATCCGTCTGCGATGTCACGTGACTGCCTTGTTCTCGACGAACACCGTCTCGCTGCGTTCGAATTCGTCGATCGACATCACCCGCTGCTCGCCGCTGCCGGTGATCACGACCGGACCGGCGCCGAGCCGGCGACAGAAGGCAAACCAGTCGCGGAACAGTGCCGCCATCGCATCGGGCCGTTCGTAAAGATCGAGGATCGTCTTCACCTTCTTGCGGAACCGCGACGAGGTGGTCCGCTTGGCGAGGGTGCCGGTGCGGCCCTCCCTGTACCGCTCGACGAGTTCGTCCAGCGGGCACCACGTCGTCACCAGGGTGACACGGTTCGATACCTCCACCAGGTCGCGCAGCGCGCGGTCGTGCAGATAGAGATCGCCGTCGATCTGCGACTTGAGGATGTTGTAGTGCAGGATCACGTCGGGCGCGCCGGCGTGGCCGATCCCGTCGATATCGTCATCCTTGAAATCGAGCCATTGCCGCTCCGGCGCAAAGCCGAGCCGGTCGGCAAGTGCCCGGTCCTGTCCGGACTTCAGCCGCTCGATCAGCGTCGTCTTGCCGCCGGCCGGAACGCCGGCGACCACGAACAGGTGATTGATGCGGCGTTTGCGGGCAATCGCGATGTAGCGGCCCTTGTGGCCGGAATCGATGTAGTCGACCGCCGCGAAGCTTCGCCGGTGGCGCAAGAGGATCGTATCGAGCCCGCTCTTCGTGATGAAGAACGTCTGCTTCGCGTCTCCGCCCTTGCTGCCACCCACGTACATCAGCGGCAGCCGCTTCAGCACGCTCGCCAGCGCCAGCGGGACGCCGCTCTTCCGGCGATCCCGGGTGGTGAACGAGGCCACCTCCAGCACCAGCACCTCACGGGTGGCGGCGATCAGCCGTTCGAGCGCCGACAGCGGGTTGCGCATGTGATGGAGGACGTTGAGGCACAGCACGTAGTCGAACTGGCCGTCGATCGGCTGCGTCTCGATGTCGAGCTGATGAAACTCGGCCTGCGAACCGCGGCACTCGGCGAGCAGCCGGCTCTTTCTGACGTTCTCTGGATCGACGTCGACACCGACCGTGCGCGTCGCCCCCCGCTCTTCCGCCGCGAAGCAGAAGTATCCGTACATGCAGCCGACGTCGATCAGCGACTTGCCGGCCATGTCGGCGGGCAGGATGTGTCTGGCTGTTTCGGATCTGTCCCTGCCGCCCGTCTCCAGCCCGTACGGCAGCGGCACGTTCTGATAGGTGAACCGGTTGGCCGAAATGAGCGCCCGTATCTCGCTCTCGCTCCGGATTGGCTTGGTCAAGGCTGGGTTCACATTTCCGGCACGTTCCGAGGAAAGGCGATGATCACGTCCGCCGGCGGTGTCGCCGCCGGCCACCCGTCACCGCCGTCGGGGCTTCTATCGCACGGCTGTGGCGACGGCAAGGCCGCGACCGCTCCGCGCAGGAATGCCGCCCGGCTCAGAACCGGTGGCCGAACAGCGCGATCTCGCCAGGATACCAGCTCTCCACCAGCTGCCGCGTCTCGTCGTCGTAGTAGCTTCTGTAGCCCGCCTCGTCGGGGCGCTCGCCGCGCTTGGCGTGCGGCAGCGGAACCAGCGGGTCGAGCCCGAGTGTCGCCATCACCTGCGCCAGGTCTTCCGCCAGCGTCTCGTACCGGCCGATGAAATCCACCGCCACCACGCCGTCCAGCGTGTAAATCTGGTAGTTGTCGACCTTGCGTTCCGGCGACGTGCGCAGGAAGGTCCGGAAATCGGGCCACAGCCGCCGCTTCCACGGCTTGCGGGTCTTGTAGCGGTACCACGAGACCTGGCGGTCGTAGACGTTGCGGTCGAAGGCGAACTTGTAATAGCTGCGCCAGACCCGCTCGCCCACGTATTCGCGGACGTCGGCGGCGCGGATGTGATCGTGAAAGTCGACCAGCCGGAAGCCTTCCATCGGGATCTGCCGGGCAATCGCCGGCCGTGGATCGAGCCGCCAAAGCGGCCGAATGTGGTTCTGCGCGCGATGGCCGACGGCACGGGTATGTTCCGACGGGGTGAGCGGGGTGACGATGTCGCCCTCTCCGCAATGCGGGTACAGGAACAGCTCGGTGCTCGTGCTAGCCGTCTTGCGCGTCTTCAGGAAGATGAATTTGTGCTTGTGCGAGACGATCATGTCCGGCACGCATCGGGTTTCATCGGCCGGTTATAGGTCCCGGCCCTGCGGCGTTCAAGACTTGCTCTTGGCCGCCGCATGCGCAATGAACCCCCGGGGCGACGACAGTTCACCAATCGCGGACCCATGTACAGGATCAGGATCATCGGCGCCGGCTCGATCGGCAACCATCTCGCACACGCCGCCCGCACCCGCGGCTGGCAGGTCGTGCTGACCGACATCGACCCCGCCGCGCTGGAGCGGGCGCGGGACGTGATCTACCCGGGGCGCTACGGCGCCTGGGACGATGCCATAGAGCTCGCATCGACGGCCGGGACGATGGGCGACGACGCCGACGTGGTGTTCATCGGCACCCCGCCCGATACCCATGTCGACCTCGCCCTGCAGACGATCGAGTCCGCGTCGCCGCGGGCCATCGTCATCGAGAAGCCGCTGTGCGGCCCGGATCTTTCCGGATGCGCGCGTCTTGCCGAAGCCGCCCGCCGCGACGGGCTGTTCGTCGGCGTCGGCTACAATCACGTGCTTGGCCGCAACACGGAAGAAGCCGAGCGCATCCTTGCCACCGGCGCGCTCGGCGGCATCGTCACGCTGTCGGCGCGCACCCGCGAGCACTGGGGCGGCATCCTGAAGGCTCACCCGTGGCTGTCCGGCCCGGCCGACAGCTACCTCGGCTACTGGCGCCGCGGCGGCGGTGCGGCGGGAGAGCACTCGCACGCAATCAACCTGTGGCAGCACTTCGCCCACGCCGTGGGCGCCGGTCGCGTGGTCGAAGTGTCGGCGACCCTTGACATCGTCGACGACGGCACGACCGAGTACGACCGGCTCTGCTTCCTGTCCCTGAAGACCGAGGAAGGCCTCGTCGGCGACGTGATCCAGGATGTGGTCACCGACCCGCCCGAGAAGTCGATGCGGATCCAGGGGACGAACGGCTTCCTCGAATGGCGCGTGAACCTGGAGCCTGGCGTCGACTCGGTGACCTCCGGTACCGGTGCCGGGGCGCCCGAGGTCCTGCGTCTGCCCAAGACTCGCGCCGATGACTTCATCGCCGAGATCCGTCACCTGGAGGACGTGCTGGAGGGCCGCGTGAACGGCTCGCCTATTGCTCTCGAACGGGGCCTCGCTACGATGATGGTGATTGCTGCGGCATTCCGGTCACATGCGACAGGACGTCGGGTGGGGATCGACTGGACGGCAGGGTACCGTCCCGAAGCGTTGAACTGAGGGGACAGACGTCCAATGAAGGATTTCTCGTTCGAGGATCTGTTCATCTACGACCTCGCCAACAACCACCAGGGCGACGTCGAGCATGCCAGCCGCATCGTGCGCGAAATGGGCCGCGTAAGCACGGCGGCATCGGTGCGCGGCGCTCTCAAGTTCCAGTTCCGTCAGCTCGACAGCTTCATTCACCCCGATTTTCGCGACCGGATGGACCTGAAATACGTGAAGCGGTTCTCCGAGACGCGGCTGTCAATGGAGGAATTCGCGACGCTCGCCGACGTGGTCCGCGACAGCGGGCTCCTGACCATGTGCACCCCGTTCGACGAGGAGTCCGTCGACATCATCTGCGACATGGGCCTCGACATCATCAAGATCGCCAGTTGCTCGGCCGACGACCGCCCGCTGCTGGAAAAGGTGGCGCGGGTCAACAAGCCGGTTGTCGTCTCGACGGCGGGTCTGCGCACCGAGGAAATCGACTGGCTGGTCAACTTCCTCGAAAGCGAGAACGTGCATTTCGCCCTGATGCACTGCGTTGCCCTCTACCCCACGCCCGACGACATGTTGCAGCTGAACCAAATCGGCGCGCTCGCCCGGCGCTACCGTGGGATCCCGATCGGCTGGTCGACCCACGAGGCCCCTGACAACGTCTCGGCCATCCAGCTCGCCTACGCCAAGGGCGCGCGGCTGTTCGAGCGCCACGTCGGTCTCGCCACCGATCGCTATGCGCTGAACGCCTATTCGTCGACGCCCGAGCAGATCGAGCGCTGGCTCGATGCCTGGCACGCCGCCCGCGCCATGCTCGGCGCCGAAGAGCGTCCGCCGGCGCCGCTGGCCGAACGCCAGACGCTCACCGAGCTGAAGCGCGGCGTCTATCTGCGCCGGGCCGTCGCCAGCGGCGAGACGCTCGAGGCGGGCGACGTGTTCTTTGCCATGCCGGTACAGGATGGCCAGATGATCTCGGGCCAGTGGCGGCCCGGCATGGTCGCCGATACCGATTACGAGGCCAACGCGCCGCTGCCCGAACACCTTGCCGGGTCCACCCACAGCGACGAGCAGATCATCTACCAGACCATGCTGCAGGTGCGCGGCATGCTGGCCAAGGCCAACATCCACATCAACGAGGACGCCTCGATCGAGATCTCGCATCATTTCGGCCTGAGGCGGTTCCGCGAGTACGGTGCGGTGATCATCACCTGCATCAACCGCACCTACGCCAAGAAGCTCGTCGTGCAGCTGCCGCGCCAGAAGCACCCCTATCACTTCCACAAGAAAAAGGAGGAGACCTTCCAGCTGCTCGATGGCGATCTGGAGGTTGTCAAGGACGGTCACCGCACCTCCCTGTCGCCTGGCGACACGTTCCTGGTGAAGCCGAACGAGTGGCACAAGTTCCACACCCTCGGCGGCGCGATCTTCGAGGAAGTGTCGACGACCCACCATGACAACGATTCCTTCTACGAGGACCCCGAGATCGCCCGTCTGGACCGCGCAACGCGGAAGACCAACGTCGACAGCTGGCGCGCCTACTTCCGGTCGCGCCATGCGATTTGACGTCGTCTTCTTCGATTTCGACGGCACCCTGATCGACTCTGCCGGCGCCAAGCGCGAGGCCTTCTTCCGGATATTTCCGTCTACTGCGGAACATCGGGCGACCGTGGCGACGGTGCTCGACGCCGATCCGGAGGCATCGCGCCACGTCGTCATTCCCCGGATGGTCGCGGCCATTCAGGGCCGCGGACTGCCGCTCCCCGCCGGACGGACAGCTGCCGACCTCGTCCGGATGTACGGAGAGGAGGCCCTTGCCCTCGCAGGCCGCTGTCCCGAGATGGCCGGCGCCGAAGCGATGTTGCGCCGCCTGGCCGGCAAGGCATACCGGGTGATCGTCTCGGTCACTCCGCAGCCGGATCTGGAAACCCTGCTCGCCCGCCGCGGCTGGCGCGACCTCGTGGACGAGGTCCACGGTTTTCCGGCCGTCAAGGCCGAGGTGGTGAACCGCGTACTGGCTGACCGGGGCATCGATCCCGGCCGCGCCATCGTCGTCGGCGACGGAACCGGCGACAGGGCGGCCGCGGAGGCGAACGGCTGCGCCTTCTTCGCCGTCGGCCCGGACGGGCTGGCAGGGCTTCCGTCGATGCTGGGGCTCGAACATGTTTGCGGGTAGACGGGTGCTCGCCGTCGTGCCCGCGCGCGGCGGCTCAAGGGGAATTCCGCTCAAGAACCTGCGCACGGTGGGCGGGGTGTCGCTCGTTGCCCGCGCCGGCCACGTCGCCGCAAGTCTCGATTTCGTCGACCGCGCGGTGGTCTCCACCGACCATGAGGAGATCGCGCGGGTTGCCGTCGAGGCCGGCCTCGCGGCCCCGTTCCGGCGCCCCGAACACCTGTCGGGACCCACGATCGGCGACTGGGATGTGCTCACCCACGCCCTCGGCGAGATGGAGGAGCGGGACGGGGCCCGCTACGACATCGTCGTCATGCTTCAGCCGACGTCGCCGCTGCGCACCGCCGGGCAGGTCCGCGACACGGTTTCGCTGCTCGTCGACGGCGGCTACGACGCGGTCTGGACGGTGAGCGAGACCGACAGCAAGGCCCACCCGCTCAAGCAGCTCGTGCTGCGCGAGGGAGGACAGCTCGACTACTACGATCCTGCTGGCGCCCGTATCGTCGCCCGCCAGCAGCTCGAGCCGGTCTATCACCGCAACGGCATCGCCTACGCGATGACCCGGGATTGCCTTGTCGAGCAGAAGACCATCATGGGGGCGCGCACCGCGGGGCTCAGGATCGACGGACCGGTCGCCAACATCGATACCGAACTCGACCTCGCCTGGGCCGAGTTCCTGCTCGCCCGATCGGGCGCGCCATGACCTGCGCCGCGCCTAGAGGTCCTTGCACAGCCGCATGGCGTCCAGCATCGCGGCGTGAACATTGCGGCATGCCCAGGCGTCGCCGATCCGGTAAAGGAAGTATCGCCCGTCCGGATTGACGTCGATCGTCTGCGGCTGGCCTGCGGCGAGGGCGGTCAGGTCGGCGGCACCGCGGTTGCGCGATCCGGGTTTCAGCGCTTCGTAGAGGTCGGCGTTGGGCGTCGTGCCGCGATCGCCGACCACGAGGTCGACCACGCGCTCTCTCCGCACCCCCGAATAGGCGTTCTCGAGGATTGCCTTGATCCGGTTGCCATCACGCGAGACCCGCACCAGCCGGGTGTCCGCGGTGAGCGTGACGCCGTGCCTGTGCAGCTCGCTCAGGTGGGCGCCGAGGTTGGTATCGGATAGCTCGAGCCCGACCGCCCGGTCGGCCGTCACCACCTCCACCTTCGTCCCCCGGTCGGCGAGGAACTCGGCGCACGAGAGAGCGCTATGGCCGCCGGTCTCGTCCCAGACGATCGCCTCCGCCCCCGGCTCGCATGCGCCCGAAAGCACGTCCCACACCGAGACCGCGAGTTCGCTGCCCTCGAAGTCGCCGACGTCCGGCAGCCCGCCGGTGGCGATGATGATCACGTCCGGCCCGACGCCGAGCACATCGTCGGCCTCGGCGTAGGTATTGGTCCGGACATCGACCCCGAGCCGTTCCATCTCGTCGGCGAGCCACCGCACGATGCCGGACAGTTCCCGCCGCCATGTCGCTCTCGATGCCAGCACCACCTGGCCGCCGAGTTCCGCCGTCGCCTCGAACAGCGTCACCCGATGGCCGCGTGCCGCCGCCACCCGTGCCGCCTCGAGGCCGCCCGGCCCGCCGCCGACGACGGCAACGTGTCTGGGTTCGCCGTCGCTGCGCCGGATCGTCTGCGGCAGCGTCAGCTCGCGTCCGGTCGCGACGTTGTGCAGGCACAGCGCATCCTTGCCCATCAGCACCCGGTCGACGCAGTAACCGGCGCCGACGCAGGGACGGATCTCCGCCTCCCTGCCCTGCCCGAGCTTCTCCACGTGGTGGGGATCGGCAAGGAACGCGCGGGTCATGCCGACCATGTCCACCAGGCCCTCGCGCACCGCATGGACCGCTGTCGCGGCATCGGTGATGCGGGTCGCGTGCAGGATCGGCACCCCGGCCTCGGCCCTGATCGCGGCGGCGAGTTTCAGGTACGGAGCCGACGGCACCCACATGGTCGGCCAGATCCTCGCGCTTGCCTCGTAGTCGACCGCCGTCCCGCCGACGACCGAAATGAAGTCGATCAGTCCGGTCGCGGCGTAGGCGCGCGCGATCTCTGTGCAGTCGTCGGCGGAGAGGCCATCCTTCAGCATCTCGTCGCCCGGCATGCGGATGCCGATCAGGAAGTCCGGTCCGACCGCTTCCCGGCAGTCCTCGAGGACCTCGAGCCCGAACCGCATCCGGTTGGCGAGCGATCCGCCGTAGCCATCGGTTCGCTGGTTCATCGCCGGCGACCAGAACTGCTCGATGAGCGTGCCGGCCTGCATGGAGATCTCGACCCCGTCGAGGTCGCCGTCGCGGGCCCGCCGCGTCGCCGCCGCGAAATCGGCGCGGATGCGCGCGATGTCGTGTTCCTCCATCTCCGCCGGAAAGGACTTGTGTATCAGTTCCCGCCGGCCCGACGGCGCGAACGCCGGCAGCCAGTTCACGTCGTCCCAGCGCTCCCGGCGCCCGCCGTGGGTGAGCTGCACGGTGCATACCGCACCGTGCTCGTGAATGGCGGCCGCCATGCGCCGGTACTGCGGCACCACGGCATCGACGGCCCCGTTGATCTGGCCGTAGTGAAACGAGTTCTCCACCGACACCGCCGTGGCGCCGCCGAACTGCACCATGCCGACGCCGCCCCTGGCCTTCTCCGCCTCGTAGGCGATGTAGCGGTCGGTGATGTCGCCGCGCACCGCGTAGCCGGGGGCGTGGCTCGTCGACAGGAACCGGTTGGGCACGGTCACGTGCCGGATCGTCAGCGGCGAGAACAGGGGCGCCAGCGGCCCGGCGCGATGATCGGGTGATGGAACCATGTCGGCTTCGCTACGCATTCGGTCTCCCTCGGGGTCTGCAAGCGCCGGCCGGAACCGGCTCCTCCGACGGCGCGTTGGCGGCAACCGGCTGCGGTGCGTCCGCGTCACGGCGTGCACGGCGACCGTGGTTCGGGCACTTGCTCCCATGTTCCGGCCGGTGAACGATCGGACGGCGCGAACCATTGCATATCCGCGGCGTCCCTTGAAGTGAAGGTGGTCCGGGCCGCCACACCCGTGCTGTCCGTTGCTGCCGCGTTCTGGTAAGTCTAGGGCCCCGTTTCCCCACAAGAGCGACGTTCCCTGCCATGCTCCCGATATCGGACGACAACCCGCGACGAGGAACGCCCATGGTGACGGTCGGGCTGATCGGCGCCTGCATCCTCGTCTACCTGTGGCAGGCGTCGCTTGGCCTGCAGGGCGGCCAGGCCGCCGTCTACAGCTTCGGCATGATCCCGGCGCGCCTGTTCGGCGACGCCGAGCTTCCCGCCGAACTGGTCCAGGTACCGGCGTGGGCGACGATCTTCACCTCGATGTTCATGCACGGGGGCCTCCTCCACCTCGGCAGCAACATGCTGTTCCTCTGGATATTCGGCGACAACATCGAGGATTCGATGGGCCATGGCCGCTTCCTCGTGTTCTATCTTGCGTGCGGCGTCGCCGCGGCGCTGACCCAGGGCGTGCTCAGCATGGAATCGGCGGTGCCGATGATCGGGGCGAGCGGCGCGGTCTCCGGTGTGCTCGGCGCCTACGTTCTGCTCCATCCCAGGGCGACGATCCGGGTGCTCATCTTCCTTGGCATCTTCATAACCATGGCGCACGTGCCGGCCATGCTGGCGCTGGGCGTGTGGTTCCTCGGCCAGTTGCTCAACGCGGCGATGACCCCGCCGGGCGAGCCGGGCGTTGCCTTCTGGGCGCACATCGGCGGATTTGTCGCCGGAATGGTGCTGATCCCGTTCTTCAAGCACCGCGACGTGCCGCTGCTCCAGGCACCCTACCGGCGGGCGTGGGAGGTGGAGCGACGCCGGGGCCCGTGGCGGTAGGCTGCGGCGTCACGCGCTCTTGGGCTACAACGGCAGTCGGTCGAGCACCCAGTTCCCGATCGCCTGCACCATGTCGTCGCGGCCGGACAGCGGACCGGGCCGGTAGAGCACCGAAGCAAGCGCCTTCTGCTGCTTCTCGAGGATGCCGACGTCCTCGCGACCCACCGCTTCCCAGCGTTCGTAGTAGGGCTTCGCCTTCTCCTCGAAGTCGGGCAGGTCGATGACGGATTCCGGGAAGCAGCCGCCGATCTCGAGCGACGAACGCTCGTGCGAGATCGGCGTCACGTTCAGCCACCACATCGAATCCTGCGCCACCGCGAACTGGCACGTCGGGTGGATGACCGTGAAGTAGGTTCCCTGCCTTGCGTCATCGTCCAGCCCCTCGATCGGCTCGAACGGTGGGGTGGTGCCTGGCAGGGTGGCGATGCTGCGGCCGCTGATCACCTGGATGCACAGCCAGTCGCCTTCCGTCTTGAGGGTCCGCGACTGCTGGGCGCCGACCGTGTTCTTGTGCACGATCCCCGTGTGGTAGGTCTCCATGGCGTTCTCGAGCAGGAGCTTCCAGTTGCACCGGGCGTCGATGACGATGCGCCACGTGCACCGCATCCGGTCGAGGCGATGCGAGGCGAACCGGCGCGGCAGGTCGCCGAGGTGTTCGAGCAGCGGCTTGGGATCCTGCGCGAAGTTCGCGAACACGAAGCCCGCCCAGCTGTCGAGCGACAGCGGCACGAGGCCGTTCTCGACCCGATCGAAGCCCTCCGCATCCTCCATGTCCGGGCAACCGTACAGCGTCCCGTCCGTCAGGTAGCTCCAGGCGTGATACGGGCAGATGATCCGGCCGCGGCAGTTGCCCTCGCCCTCCAGCAGGATCGAGCCGCGATGGCGGCAGAAGTTGGCGAAACAGCGCAACACCCCGTCCTTGCCGCGGATCAGGACGATCGGCCCGCCGGGCGTGTCGAACGCGCGGTAATCGCCGGCGTTCGGCAGCATGTCCTCGCGGCAGAGAAAGAACCAGTTGTCGAGAAAGATGTTTTCGCGTTCCAGCGCGAAGATGTCCGGGTCCGTGTAGAACCCTGCCGGCATCGAGCGGGCGACGCTGAGCGGTGCCCTTGCAGCCGCGAGCTGGTCCGGTAGGAGCTTCATCGTTTCCTCACTGCAGCCTTTCCTGATGCAGCGGGAACTGTGCAGCGCCACCGTCGGCGGGTCAACTGCCCCCGCCGGCTCAGTTCGGCCACTTCGGCATTCGGTCGTCGCGGGCCTCGGCACTTTCGGCGTCGGCCTGCATGACGATCGGCTCGATCTGGTCGGCGAGGTCGTCGATGACCTGCGGCAACCGGTCTCCGAGGCCGGCTTCCGCCAGCAGCCAGGCCGCTTCGCGCATCAGGAGCGACGCGCGGCGCAGTCGTTCGATCGCGAATTGCTCTTCGGGGTCAAGCGGTTCGACGTCTTCCATACCCGGACTGACAGGAACCGCGTATTTCGGCCGTAGGTCTCTCACGTGATCTCCGTAGGCTGGGCTGGCCGGCAATGGAAGCCATGCCGGGCGCCGGGAAGCGGGAACTGGCAGGGAAACGGGGCGCCGCCGGGGTCGGTTCCCCGGCAGCCGGAAATGGCGTCGCCGGCGGTACCGCCGGTTGCCGCCGGTTGTCGCCGCCGCCGCTACCAGCCGCCGCCGCCGCCACCGCCGCCGCCGCCGCCGGAGAAGCCGCCGCCGCCCGATCCGGAACCCGACGGCATCGACCGGGCCATGCCGCTGGAGACGGCCGACACCACGCCTGTCGTCGCCCGGCCGATGCTGCTCGCGTTCCACGACGACCCGCGGTACCACGACGGGCTGTAGCTGCGGCGCTGCGCCTCGGGCACGGTGCGCGCGAGGTACTGCTCGAACGCCTCCGACCACGGCTTCTCGACGCCGAGGCCGATGGCGTACGGCAGGTAGCGCTCGAACAGCGTCTGCGACAGGTCGGGGGCGCCGGCGAGGTTCATGCGCTCCGCCTCGGCCACCGAGAGATACATCTTGAACCCCTCGATCTCGTCCATGGTCCGCCGGCCGACGACGGTTGGCGCGCGCAGCAGGTGGAAGAAGGCGACGTTGACGGCGCCGAGCGTCGCCAGCGCGATCGGAACCGCGACCGGGATGGCGAACATGCGGGCGACCTCGCGGCCGGTGGCCTCGTGGCCGATCAGCGACCAGAACGCCTGCAGCGGCGCCAGCGCCGCCAGCGCCGCCGGCACAATCGCGGCGAGGCCTGCGAGCAGCGCCAGGAAGCCGACGATCCGCTCGACGATGCCGGTGCCGCCGGGCAGCCAGCCGAGCAGCCGGCGGCCGCCGAACGCGATCAGCAGCGACCCGACCACTGCGGCCGCGAAGCTGATCATCATCAGGATCACCTGGAAGTCGCGCGGCTGCTGCAGGTAGAAGGCGCCGGCAAGGGTCAGCGCGCTGAGCACCGCGGCGATGGCGAAATGGCCGTAGTTGTTGCGGAAGAACACGTTGCCGTGCTCCCTGACCAGCGCCGACCGGAACTTGTTGCGGGCGCCGATGACATGCTGGCCGTTCGCCCGGTCGAAGACGATGCGCTGGCGCGCTCCGACGAGGCCGCGCTCGATCGCCGCCTCGGCGGCGGTCGCCGCCGCCGCGCCATCGCCGCCGGCCCGCTCGACGGCGATGGTGTCGCCCTCCTCGGCGATGCGGATGCGGCCCTTGACGGCAAGCGACATCAGCGCGGCGAGGAACGCCCGCGACGCGCCGCGACCGGCCTGCTTCAGCCCCATGTGGTGGATGTAGCTGACCGCCGCCGGCGACAGCCCGGCCGGCGGCTCGAACAGCGGGATGACGGTACCGGGTTCGGGGTCGCGGCCGAACGCCCACCACAGGCCCGCGAACAGCACGGTCACCACGGCGGTGCCGACCACCAGCACCAGGAAGCCGAGGTTGTCGAGCAGGACCCGGGCCCGTTGCGCCGCCCGCGACGGCGCCGGCACCAGCCCCTTCTGCCACGCGACGGCGATCGTCAGACCCTCGCGGGCGCCGAGCGGGCGGGTGGTCTCGAAGACGATGTCATGGGCCAGCCCCTCGGAGGCGCGCCAGTCGGTGCCGCGGCCGCCGAATCCGCCGGTGTAGGCGGCATGGCGCAGGACCTCGGCGCCCGCCGGCAGGTCGACCCGCGCCACCGCCCGGCGGATGGGAAACGACCAGAAGTTGCCGGTGACGTTCCAGTAGAGTTCGTCGAAATCGTCGAAATGGCCGAGCTGGCGCGTCGTCTCGTAGCGGATCGTGTAGGTGTAGCGGCCGGGATCGAGCCAGGTCGATTCCTCGCCGATGTAGATCCTGATCCCGTCGCCTTGGCGCTCGCTGTGCCACGGCGTCGGCCGGCCGTCGCGCAGCACGTCGATCACCGTCAGGCCGGCGGTGTGCCTGAGGCCCGATTGGTCGTAGCGGACGGTCGGGATGTCGCGGTAGATGCCGCGCCTGATTTCGTGGCCCTCGGCGCGGACGGCGATCGTCTCGGTAACGACGAGGGTGCCGTCGCTGCGCACCTCGATGTGGCTTTCGAAGCCGAGGATTTCCTCGGCCGCCCGGGTTTCGGCCGCGCCGCAGGCGAGCACGAGCAGCAGCGCCGCCAGCAGGCCCGCCGCGCGACGGACCGCCCGCTGCCCGAACCGGTGGCCTGCCGTCATCCCGGTGACCGCGGCCCGTTGCTCAGAAGGTCACCTGCGGCACTGCCCGCTCGGCCTCGCTGTCGAGCTCGAAGTATTCGGCCTTAACGAATCCGAACGCGCCGGCGACGAGGTTGGACGGGAATGATTCCACGGCGATGTTGAGGACGCGGACCGCGCCGTTGTAGTAGCGCCGGGCGAGCTGGATCTGGTCCTCCAGTTCCTGCATGGCGTTCTGGAAGTCGATGAAGTTGGCGCTCGCCTTCAGGTCGGGATAGTTCTCGGCCACTGCGAACAGCTGCATCAGGGCGCTCGAAAGCTCACCCTCGATACGGCCGCGTTCGCCCGCGCCGGCGCTGCCCGCCGCCTGCGAGCGGGCACGCAGTTCGGTGATCCGCTCCATCAGCCCGCGCTCGTGGGCCATGTAGCCCTTCACCGCCTCCAGAAGGTTCGGGATCAGGTCGGTGCGCCGCTTCAACTGGACGTCGATGCCGCTCCAGCCCTCCTCCACCATCTGCCGCTTCTTCACGAGCTGGTTGTAGATCGCGATCGCATAAATGCCGATCGCCACGACAACCGCGGTTACGATCCAGCCGGTCATGTGTCTCGTATCCCCGTTCCCCGTCCGCATGCCGGCGGCATGCGCACAGCCCGAAGGTGTACGACGATCGGGTTGGCGGATCAAAGCCGAATGTCGGTCGCCCGCGGTCCCGCATCGCGGAACCGGCCCGCGTCCGCCGCCGTTGAGCCGGTGACATCCCGACCGCGGCGACAGGACCGCAAGGAGACACAGATGGCACAGATGGCAAAAACCGCAGAGATGATGGAATCCAAGGAAGACCGGCTTCACCAATGGCTGCGCGACGCGCACGCGATGGAGGAACAGGCGCTGACGATGCTCAACGCGCAGGCGCAGCGGCTCGAGCACTACCCCGAGCTCAGGAACCGGATCGAGAAGCACATCCAGGAGACCGAGAGCCAGGAGCGCCGGCTCCGCGAGCTGCTCGAGCAGAACGGCGGCGGCACGTCGGCGATGAAGGACGCGATGGGCAAGATGACCGCCATGATGCAGGGCATGAGCGGCATGTTCGCCGGCGACGAGGTGGTCAAGGGCGCCATGGCCGGCTACGTGTTCGAGCATCTGGAGATCGCCTCCTACCGCGCACTGGCGGCGGCCGCCGCGGCAGCGGGAGACACCCGTACCGAGCAGTTGTGCGAATCGATCCTCGAGGAAGAGGAGAACATGGCGCGCTGGCTCGACGAACACATGCCGCAGATCGTCGAGACGTTCCTCGAGCGCGAGGCGCGCGACATGACGGCAAAGAGGTGATGTCATGCCGGCATCGCCAGTCCGCGACGACGAACCGTCGTTTCGCGCCATGCCGCGGCTTCTGGTGCTCGAGGACGACCTGAGGCTCGCCGGTTCGCTGAAGGAACAGCTCGAGCGGGCGGGGTTCGCGACGGTGATCGTCACCACCAATGTCGGCGCCGCGCGCGAGCTGGTCGCATCGGGGGCGGTCGACGAGGCGATCCTCGATCTCGATGTGGCCAGCGGCTGCGCCTGCGAGGTTGCCGCCATGCTCGAGCAACGCGGCATCCCGTTCGTGTTCCTCACCGGCGGCAAGACCGAGATCGACGCCCGCTGGCGCGGCCATCCGCAGATCCAGAAACCTCTGGTCTACGGCCAGCTCCTTTCGTTCGTCCAGGGCGCGCTGGGCGACGGCGGCGGGCAGGCCGCCAGAGCGGTCCCGCAGCGACCCATGTGACGTCCGGACCGACGACTGGAGGACTGGCATCATCCGCAGCTGTGGGATTGCTGCCCGCGCCGATCCCACAGGACATCGCGGTGCCGGACTGGCCGCAGTTCCTGAGCGGCGTCTTATTACTGGGCGCCCGGCTCGGACTGCAGTGCCCCGGAGACCGGCGGGTAGCGGGGAAAAAACACTCTTGACCTGATTTCATAGGAGTCCTATGGAATCGGCATGAGCAGCCCCCAGGATGCGGATCAGATCGCGACGGGCCTCGCACAGATCGCCGCCTTCGTCCGCATGGCCGACTGGCGCGAGGCCGAACCGCTCGGCCTGACGCCGACCCAGCGGACGTGCCTGCTGGTGCTGGCCGACAGGGGGGCCTGTCGCGTCACCGCGCTGGCGAAGCTGCTGGCGATCACCCAGCCTACGGCGAGCGACGTAATCGCCGCACTCGAACGCAAGGGGCTGGTGGAACGGCGGCCGGATCCGGCAGACGCCCGCGCTACGCAGGTGCATCCGACGGCGACGGGGATGGCCGTGGCCCGGCGGACGGCGCAGACCCCGGCCGCCCTGTCACGGGCGATTGACGCGCTGTCGGCGACCGAGCGGGTGGGGCTGCGGCGGGCGCTGTCGAAGATGATCCTGTCGCTCCAGCAGCAGGGCGCGATCGAGCCGCAGCGGCTGTGCCTCGGCTGCCGGTTCTTCCGACCCTACGTCCATTCCGATGCGCTTAAGCCGCATCACTGCACCTTCGTCGACGCTGCATTCGGCGACGTTTCGTTGCGCCTCGATTGCAGCGACCACGAAGACGCCGACCCGGGGCAGAAGGCTGCCGTGCTTTCCGCCTTCGCGTCGGCATGACGAGCGCCCCGTCCACGGCCATGAACGAGGCGCTCTTGCTCGATCTCTCCTGGGGAAAGAAAGGAGCGTTTCCACTATGCCGCAAAATGCTGTGTTCTACCATGCCGGCTGTCCGGTCTGCGTCGATACCGAGCAGCGCCTTGCCCACGCGCTCAATCCGGCCGCCTACACCGTCGAGATCGTCCATCTCGGCGAGGCGCCCGGCCGCATCGCGGAAGCCGAAGCCTCGGGCGTCACGTCGGTTCCCGCACTGGTGATCGACGGAAGCGCCTATCACATCAACTTCGGGGCATCCCTCTCCGACCTGAAGGGGGCGGCATGATGGGCAGGCTTCCGTTCCGCGCGGTGCTGGCCGGCGTGGTTGGTGCCGGCCTCGCCGCCCTCCCGGCCGCCGCCCACGACGGCGGCATCAAGGCCGAAGCCGGCAATGCGAAAGTCGCCGACTTCGACATCGTCCATGCGAGGGTGACGATCGACGGCGGTGAAGCCGTGTTCCGCATGGCCGTGTCGGGCGGCGCCGGCGAGACCACGCCGACGCCGACCGGAAAACTGACAGGCTCGGAGGTGTTCGCCTACGTCTGGCCGACCAGCATCGACCCTTACGAGGTCGGATTCGAGAAGGAGGCCGGCATCCTCGCGATGACGGTGACCGCACATCCCGACTTCGACGACACCCCGCTCCATGACGAGAACGGCGACGGCGACCCGAACAACGACGGCAACGTCTGGCACAGTCACTGGGTCGTCCTCGGACCCGACGACGCATGCGGACCCGGGGCGCTGAAGGTCATCGACATCCCGGAGGGGACCAGTCCCCGCCTGCCCGAGACGTGGCCCGGCCTGCCGCTGCTGCTGGACAGCCCCGGCTTCGAGCCCGCGCTCCAGGGCGAGACGGTCGAGCTTCGCGTCCCGTTCGGCGACGTGTCCGTCGTCAAGGGCGCAAGCTATGACGCCGTGACGTCGGGGCTGCGGGTCAACGCCGACGTCCACGCGCCGCTCCTCTGCGTCGTCGACGTGTTCGACGTCGCCTCGGGCGACCTCAGCCTGCCGGGCAAGGTCGCCGATTGAGCGAACCGGCGCCCGCGCGCACCTCCCTCGTGCGGGCGCCGGCATCCGTTTCCCGCCGTCAGCGCACGAACACCGTCGCCCGGTCGGAGCCCCCTTCGGCGTCGATCACCGAGAGGGTGACGAAGCCGGGTCCGTCGGGGCGCCAGAACTGCGTCCGGCCGCGTTGCGAGCGGCCGACCGGAACGCCATTGGCGAACCAGACGTAGGGCGCGGTGCCGTTGCGCACCTTGAGCACCAGCTCCTCGCCGCTGCCCGCGGCAAGGCCGAGGTCGACCTCGGCGCCATCCGGCGGAAACGCGATCTGCGGCTGCTGGCGGCGCTCGACGATGCCGGTCTCGGGATGGCGGAACCGGCGCAGCGGCGGCGGCAGCGCCGCGTTGGCGACGACGGCGGCGCCCGCCGGCGCCCTCGGCAGGGCGGCGCGATCGGGCCCGATGCGCATGAAGGCATCGAGCATCAGCGGCGCGGCGGCGGCGATGCCGGTGAGGCCGGACACCGGCGTCGCGTCCGGCCGGCCGACCCAGACGCCGACCACGTGGCGTCCGTCGAAGCCGACCGTCCAGGCATCGCGGTAGCCGTACGAGGTGCCGGTCTTGAAGGCGATGCCGCGCGCCGTCCGGGACACCGGCGGCGGCGTGTCGTCGAGGATGTCGACGAGGTACCAGGCCGCCACCGGCTCGAGGACCGGCTGCAGCCCCTGCGCCGGGGCCCGTTCCCCGAACCTGTCCACCAGCGCCACCGGCCGCCCCAGCCGGGCGATGGCGGCGTACAGCGAGACCAGCTCGCGCAGGGTCACGCCGACGCCGCCGAGGCCAATGGCAAGGCCCGGCGGCGAGATGTCGGGGACCACCGGCTGCATGCCGGCCCGGCGCATGCGCGCGGTCATGCGGGCGGGACCCACGGCGTCGAGCAGCAGGACTGCCGGCACGTTGAGCGACTGCCGCAACGCTTCGCGGGCGCTGACGGTGCCCTGGAAGGTCTGGTCGAAGTTGCCCGGCACGTAGTCGCCGAAGGCGGTCGGGCGGTCTTCCATCAGGCTTTCGGGATGGGCGATCCCCTGCTCGAACGCGAGCCCGTAGATCAGCGGCTTGAGGGCCGAGCCGGGCGAGCGGACGGCCCTGGTCATGTCGACGAACCCCTGCCGGTCCTCGGCGAACAGGCCGGCGGAGCCGACCTCGGCGAGGATCTCGCCGGTCGCGTGATCGACGACGATGACGGCGGCGGACAGCCCGCGGCCAAGCACCCGCGTCCGCGCTGCCACCAGTTGCTCAAGTTCCATCTGCAGCCGGCCGTCGATGGTCAGCCGGTGGACCGGCTCTCCGGGCAGCCGGGCGACCGCGCGGGCGGCTGCATGGGCGGCGTGCATCGGGAACTCGCGCCGCCGCGCCGGCACCGGCACGGCCGCGGCGCGCTCCGCATCGGCGGCCGGGATCACGCCGGCGGCGGCCATGCGGTCGAGCACGCGGTTGCGCGCCGCGCGGGCGGCCACCGGGATGCGATCCGGCCGGCGCGCCTCGGGCGCCTGCGGCAGCGCGACGAGAAGCGCGGCTTCGGCGAGTGTCAGCCGCGCCGGCTCCTTGCCGAAATACGCGAGCGCCGCCGCCCGCACCCCCTCGATGTTGCCGCCATAGGGCGCGAGCGTCAGGTAGCGGGCGAGGATCTCGTCCTTGGACAGGTGCCGCTCGATGCCGAGCGCGGTGAGGATCTGCCGGATCTTTCCGGCCACGCTCCGGGTCGACGTCTCGTCCGTCAGCCTCGCCAGCTGCATGGTGATGGTCGAGCCGCCGGAAACGATGCGCCCCGAACGCACGAACTGCCATGCCGCACGCCCGAGAGCCAGGACGTCGACGCCGGGATGATCGCGAAACCGCCTGTCCTCATAGGCGGTGACCATGGCGAGGAACCGCGGATCGATCTGCTCGAGGGTCACCGGCAGGCGCCACCGCCCGTCGGCGACGGCGAACGGCCGCAGCAGGCGCCCGTCACGGTCGAGCACCACCGGCGACACCGCGACATCGGCCGGCGGCGGCACGGTCCTCGCCACGTAGACGGCGGCCGCCGCGGCGACAGCCACGACGAGCACCGCGACCACCCCGATGCCGGCGGCGGCGGTCCGGACGCTGCGGTGGCGGCGAAGCATCGCGTGCCGTCAGCGCAGCGGGCCGACCACCTCGGTCCGGCCGCTTGCGGTGCGCGCGTTGAGGTGTGGCCGGTACATGTCCTCCACGGTCGCGGCGGGATGGGCGAAGGTCCCCGGCGCCACCGCGCGGACGATGTAGGCAAGCCGGAACGAGCGCAGGTTCCGGTCCGGCTCCAGCGCGGCGACGAACCGGTCGGCGCGGAACTCGACATGCGCCGGCGAGGCGTCGAGGTCGAGCCAGCCGAGGCTCGAGATGTCGCCGGACCGGACGAGGTTCGGATTGTCGATCTCGAACCCTGCGGGCAGCCGGTCGACGACCAGCGTGCGGCCCGGATCGTCGTCGAGGATCGACACCTCGATGACCGTCACCAGCCGGTCGTTCTGGGCCACCGTGGCGACGTCGGCCGGCTCGCCGGACAGCGTGTAGTAGCTGCGCTCGATCGCCATGCCGGCGCCGCCCGCCGGCTCCGGATCCTGGGGGATGCCGGTGGCGGTCACCACCGCGTCCACCGGCCGGTCGCCGAGGTTCTCGATGCGGACGGCTGCACCGGCGAGGTCGGCCGCGTCGTAGCGGCGGAACACCGGCCCGGTCACCACCGCCCCGTCGACCGCGATCCGGTCGTCGCCCGCCGCTTCGATGACGGCATGGGCGGCGAGCAGCAGCCAGGCGTTCTCCTGCGTGCTGGTTGCCGCGACCCGGCCGCGCTCGACCGCTAGCCGGGCGCCCAGTTGCGCAAGATTGACGCCGGGAGCATCGGTCTCCGCGGCCAGCGCCAGGACCGCCGCGCCGTCGCGCAGGGCCGATCCGTAGTCGGCCCGGAAGCCGGACGGCGCCGGTTCGCCAATCGCGGCGACCGCCTGCTGGAAGGCGCCTGCCGCGCGCTCGCGGTCGCCATACAGTGCCAGCGCGGCGGCGACCTGCGCCTTGGCGAGCGGTGTCGCGAACGAGCCGAGCTTCACCTCGCCGTAGTAGCGCAGGTCGCCGATCGAGGCGCGGCCGTTGCGGGCGAGCACGTACAGTGCATAGGCGACATCCTCGCCGCCACGGTCGAAGTCGCCGGCGTAGGCGAGCCGGTTCAGGAGATTGGCAACCGCGAGATCGAAGGAAACGGCCGGAACCTCGTAGCCGCGCTCGCGCGCCCGGGTCAGGAAATCGGTGACGTAGGCGTCGAGCCAGAAGTCGCCGCCACCGGGCGCCCACAGGCCGAAGCTGCCGGACGCCGACTGCTTGGCCAGCACGCCGGCGATCGCGTCGCGCAGGCGCCGCGAGGCATCGGCATCGCCTTCGAGCCCGGCGGCCAGCGCCACCTCGTCGAGGTAGACCAGCGGCAGCGCGCGGCTGGCGAGCTGTTCGGCACAGCCGTAGGGGAAACGGTCGAGCGCCGACAGCAGCCCCGGCACGTCGAGCCGGCCGGCGGCGCTGGCCGAGACGGTGAGGGACCCCGTCCCCTCGATGAAGCCGGCGAGCGCGCCGTCGTCGAGGGCGAGGCGCCCGGTCCCGGGATCGAGGGTAACGATGTCGCGGCGGGTGACCGGCGGCTCGGTCGAGCGCACCGGCAGCGTGTAGCGCTCCTCGAACACGCGGCCGGCAAGGCTCGACGCGGTGACGACGATCTCCGCCGGTTCGGGCCTGACGGCGCTGATCGGCACCGCGACCACGCTGCGGCCGCGGCTGCCGAGCTCGACCAGCCGGTGCGCATCGCCGGCATCGACCTCGACCCCGCCGGTGGCCGCGACATCGAGCTGGTAGGTGCCGGCCGGGCCGTCCACGTTGGCGACCTCGATCAGGATCCGCGACCGGTCGCCGGGGGCGAGGAACCGCGGCAGGCTCGCCGTCAGGACGACGTCGTCGCGCACCAGAACGTCGCGGGCGGCATGGCCGACGCCGTTCGCCGTCCACGCCACCGCCATCAGCCGGACGGTGCCGGAGAACCGCGGCAGGTCGAACGACGCCTCGGCGCGGCCGGCATCGTCGGCTTCGAGGATGCCGGAGAAGAAGGCGACCAGGTCGTCGGTCGGCGGCGGCCCCTCGATCTGCATGCCGCCCTCGTCGCCGCCGGAACGGACGCGGCCGCGCACGCCCTGCATGCGATCAATCAGCTGGCCATAGAGGTCGCGGATCTCGGCGCCGAGCGCGCGCTGCCCGAGGTACCAGGCATCCGGCGCCGGCGGCTCGAAGCGGGTCAGGTTGAGGATGCCGAGATCGACGGCGGCGATGGTGACGTAGGCCTGCTCGCCGGCCGCGAGACCGTCGACGGTGACGGCGGTGGCCAGTGTCTCCCCGGGCACGATCTCGTCGGGCGCGTCGATGGCGAGCGCAAGCCTGCGGTCGGCAGGATCGATGCCCACCCACACCAGGCCGAGCGCCCGCGACGGCATGCGCCGTTGCTCCAGATCCATCGGCCGGAACGCAATCGCGGTGACGTAGGCGCCGACGCCCCAGTCGTCGGTCACCTGCAGCTCCACCGTGGTTCCCTCGGCCGGCAGGTCGATGGTGCGCGTCTCGATCAGCCGCTCGTTGACGACGGCGATCGTGGCGGCGCCGGCAAACCGCGGCTCGATGTGAATGCGCGCGATCTCGCCCGGACGATAGGCCGGCCTGTCGGCGGCGATGCGGAGGACGTCGGGCGTCTCGGCGGTGCCGGCCGCGGCAAACCACCCGGCATCGAACTCGACGCTCGCCGGCACGGCGGCCGACGCGGAGCCGGCCTCGACCTCGAACCGGTAGCGGCCCCACCCGACCGGCAGGTCGACGCGGGCCGGCATCCCGGCGGCGACGTCGATCCGCCCGTCTGTGACCCGGACCGTGCGGGTGACGGATTCGTAGCTCCAGCGGCCGTCCTGGCGAAACCACTGGAAATTCGTCTCAAGCCGGTACAGCGTCCATGCGAGACCGTCGGCGGCGAGGCGGCTGCCGTCGGGCGAGGCGACGATCACCTCGAAGCCGGCCTGGGCGCCCTCCTCGACCCGGTTTGCGGCGAACAGCGGCCGGATGCCTATGCGCGGCTCGCCCGTCCGCACCGGCAGCGTCAGCGACCGTTCGACCGCACGCCCGCCTGCCTCGCGCACCCGAGCCGTCACCGTGGCGGCGAGCAGCCGGGTCGTCGCGGGCGTCTCCGGCAGGCTCACCGGAAACGCGGCTTCGCCTTCGGCGCCTGTCCGCACGCCGGTGTCGACCGGCTCGCGGACCGGGCGGAAGGTCTCGTCGGCAAGGCCGAAGCGGTAGCCGGGGAACGCCTCCGGACTTGCCTCGACGGCCGCCACCGTCACCTCGGCCTCGACGGCAAGGTCGGCGGCCGGAGCGCCGTACAGGTAGCGGGCCGCAAGCGAGACCGGGACGGTGCCGCCGGCCGCGACGTGGTCCTGCTCCGACGCAAGCTCGAAGGCGAGGCGCTCGGGTTCGAAGTCCTCGACCAGGAACACCTTCTCGGCGAGCGGCGGCGCCTCGGGGTCGGCATGCAGCCTGATGGTCCAGGTGCCGCGCATCGCGTCGGCCCTGAGCGCGAGGTCGTGGGCGTGGCCGCCCAGCCGGTCGCCGGTGAGCGTCGCCCGGGCATGCTCGACGCCGTCGGGACGCAGGTAGACGATGGTGAGCGGCACGCCGGTGACCGCCCGCGCCGCGGTGTCGCGGACAATGGCGGCGGTGTGCACGGTCTCGCCGGCCCGGTAGACGCCGCGCTCGGTGTAGGCGAACACGTCAAGCGCCTGCGGCGCCGGCCGGCCGTCGACGCCGCGGTCGGTGAGGTCGAAGGCGGCGGTGGTCAGGTCGAGGAAGGCGTAGTCGCCGTCTGCGCCTTCGGCAACCAGCAGTGCCGGCGCCATGCCGCCGGTCCCGCGCGACAGCCCGGGTGCGAAGCCGGCATGGCCGTTGTCGTCGGTGGTCGCCGTCGCCAGCACCTCGTTGTTACGGGCGACCAAGCGGACTTCCGCGCCGGCGACCGGCGCCGCGGTGGACAGCGAACGGACGAACGCGTGAACGCCGTCGGCGCCCTTCATCGAGACGAGGCCGAGGTCGGTGACGATGAACCACTGGGTGGCCCGCTCGCTCCAGTACTCGTCGCGCGCATTGGCCGCCTTTGCCGTCATGACGTAGGCGCCGGGTGCGATGTCGCGGACCACCTCGCCGATCGGGATCGCGGTGGTGATGTCGCGGTTGAGCTCGGAGCGGACCTCGATGGTGCCCGCCCACACCCGCTCGCCCGAGCGCTCGGCGAGCTGTTCCGCCGACCAGCCGTCGAGCTGGCGCAGGAACCGCCCGTCGGTCACCTCGCCGGTGATGCCGCGGTCGCCGACGCGGTAGACTTCGGCCTCGACCAGGTCGGTGTTGACGGTGACCACCGGGATCGACGCGTCGCCGCCGCGCGGCAGCACGTAGGCGCGGCCGGTGAAGCGGACCGAGGGGGCGCGGTCGCGCACGTAGATGTCGAGGTCGACCTGGCGCTCGATCGTCTCGCCCGCCGCCGACGGCAGGCCTGGGCGGACGGTGAGATGATAGCGCTCCCCATGCCGCACCCCGTCGACGCAGACCTGGTTGTCGGCAGCCTCGACGGCGGCGCCGGCGACGCCGCGCACCTGGACGAAGCGGGCGATGTCGCCGCGGTCGCGGGGCAGCTCCTCGGAAAACACCAGGCAGATGCGCGGCGACGGCGCGTCGGCGTCGACCTGGTGGCTGACGATGCGAAAGCCGTGCTCCGCCACCAGCCGGTCGTAGGCCTCGCGCACCACCGGTTCCTCGACCAGGGCGAGGCTCTGGCGCGAGGCCTGGATCGCCATCCGCCAGCGCTGGGCCTGGGCCAGCGCCGAGCCGAGAAGGGCGAGAGAATTGGCCCGCTGCGCATCGTCGGTGGCGAGGAGGTACGACTGGATGGCAGCCGACACCGCGTCGCGCTCGTTCTGCTGGCGCTGCTGCCAGTCGTCGGGTTCGTAGGCGATCAGGGCGCCGGCGAAGCGGACCCAGACGCCGTAGTCCTCCGGCGCCCGCGACAGGGCGCGGCCGTAGAGGCTCACCGCTTCCGCCCGGTTGCCGGCGCGCCAAGCCGCCTCGGCTGCGGCGGCAAGCGCGCCGAAGCTCATCTCGCCGGCGGCGAAGCGGGCCGGCAGCGCCTCGGCGAAGCGGCGCGCCTCGACCTTGAGGCCGTCGTCGAGGAAGCCGAGCTCCGACAGCCGCTGGCGCTCCAGGCTCGGCGTCAGCGCCGCGCCCTCGACCAGCCGCCCGGCGGTGGCGCCGGGCATGCTGCGGAGCTCCCCGTGGTCGTTCTTGAGGTAGCAGCGGCGGGCGCTGGCGTCGTGGGTGAAGGCGAGGCACCGGGGCTCGGCGAGGCACGCCTGCTGGCAGCCGTCGAGGTCGACCCCGTCGACGGTGCCGATGTCATGCTCGGGATAGTCGGCATCGGGGGTGAGGATGACGCGTTGCTGGGCGGCTGCCGGGGCGAGCGCCGGACCGATCGCGGCGGCGCAGCAGACGACGAGGAGGAAACAGAGCTGGCGCATGGGACTTCCCGCTACACGACGACGCGCGCCGACCCGACCGGCGCCCGGCGATCTTGGCACAGGTTCGGCCGCGTTGGCAGATGGTTTGCGCGGCTGGCGCGCCGCCGCCCGCAGGTCGCCGTTGAAAGCCGCCGCCGGTTGGCCTAGATAGGCCGGCATCCCCCTGAATTCGGAACACGGAGCTCGGGTCGGCCCATGGCGCGGCAGTTCATCTATCATATGCAGGGCCTCACCAAGGCCTACGGCGGGCGGAAGGTGCTGGAGAACATCTCGCTGTCCTTCTACCCCGACGCCAAGATCGGCGTCCTCGGCCCCAACGGCTCGGGCAAGTCGACGCTGCTCCGGATCATGGCCGGCCTCGACACCGAGTTCACCGGCGAGGCGTGGCTCGCCAAGGGCGCGACCTGCGGCTACCTCGCCCAGGAGCCTGAGCTCGACCCCACCAAGGACGTGCTTGGCAACGTCATGGAGGGGGTGGCGCCGCGCCAGGCCATCCTCGACCGCTACAACGAACTGATGATGAACTACTCCGACGAGACGGCGGAGGAGACGGCGAGGCTCCAGGACGAGATCGACTCGCAGAACCTGTGGGACCTCGACGCCCAGGTCGAGCAGGCGATGGACGCGCTGCGGTGCCCTGACGGTTCGGCCGACATGACCAGGCTGTCCGGCGGCGAGCGGCGCCGGGTGGCGCTGTGCCGGCTGCTGCTCAGCCAGCCCG
>CAZSNL010000016.1:0-38483 GCA_964608275.1 uncultured Hyphomicrobiales bacterium
ACAGTAAATACATTCACCCTCGGGCTGGTCTCGAGGGTCCAGGCGGAGGCGAGCGGACAGTCGTCGTGGATGCTTGGGGCAAGTCCAAGCACGGGCCGCCGGTATGGTGGCATCCGCAAGGGCCCGCCGCCAAAGCTCTTGACCTCCACCGCCCCGCATGACGAGCTATGGGCGATCGCCGGAGCCGATGCTAAACCTCTGAGCGATGCCGAGCGGCTGGACTGGCTCATCGGCTCGGAGAATGTCGGGCCGGTGGTGTTCCGCCAGCGCCTGGGGCGCTACGACACCCCGGCGCTAGCCCTAGCGACCCTGCCCAGAGGGGGCGTTCGCGACACGGGCGCACTGGTCGCCGAGATGCCGCTCGGCACGGTGCCCGCAGGTACGCCATTTTCCCCGCCGCAACCGCCGGATCGCCGGCCTTTTGCACGGCATCGCGGTGGTGGAGGCAGCGCACCGCTCCGGCTCGCTCATCACCGCGCTGTGCCAGCGACCAGGGCAGCGAGGTCTTCGCCGTCCCCGGCTCGCCGCTCGACCCGTGCGCCGGTGGCTGCAACCAGCGCCTGCGCGAGGGCGCCACGCTCGTCGAAAGCGCCGCCGACGTCCACGCGGTGCTGGCGAGAACGCCCGCCCGGCGGCTGCTCCGCCGCCGCTCCGGCTCGCCCCGCCGGCGCCAGAATCGGGCGACGCCGGGCGCCGGTTCATCGAGGAACCCCTTGGCGCCGAACCGATTCTCGTCCACAACGTGGTGCGGCAGAGCGCCTTTCGAGCGCAGTGGTGAACGGCGTATTGCTGGAGCTGGCGCTGGCTGATCAACTGACCAACCGCTTTGCGCGGCTTTACAAGAGCCCTGCGAACCCTTTATAGCGACGGACCCTGTTCCCGGACAGGCGGAGCCACCACCTATCGATGCCAGAACCCGCGCCTGCGCCGGGATGTTGTGGCCGTTAGCAACTTGGTAAGCAACTAGAGCGAACTATCCGCCCCCCATGAACGTCGTCGTCGTTGAGTCGCCTGCCAAGGCGAAAACCATCAACAAGTACCTGGGCAAGGACTTCAACGTGCTGGCCAGCTACGGCCATGTGCGTGATCTGCCGCCCAAGGACGGTTCGGTGCGTCCCGACGAGGACTTCTCCATGAGCTGGCAGGTGGACGAGCGCGGCGAAAAGCGCCTGCGCGAGATCGCGGCCGCGGTGAAGAAGAGCAAGCATCTTTATCTCGCGACCGACCCCGACCGCGAGGGCGAGGCGATTTCCTGGCACATCGTCGACGAGCTGAAGCGGCGCAACGCGCTGAACGGAGTTGACGTCGAGCGCGTGGTGTTCAACGAGATCACCAAGAAGGCGGTGCTCGAAGCCTTCAAGCATCCGCGCCGGCTGAACCAGGAACTCATCGATGCTTACATGGCGCGGCGCGCGCTCGACTATCTCGTCGGCTTCACGCTGTCGCCGGTGCTGTGGCGCAAGCTGCCCGGCGCCCGCTCGGCCGGCCGCGTGCAGTCGGTGGCGCTCAGGCTCATCTGCGATCGCGAACTGGAGATCGAGAAGTTCCGGCCGCAGGAGTACTGGACGGTCGAGGCGGATCTCAAGGCACCGTCGGGCGAGCCGTTCAAGGCACGGCTGGCGTCCATCGACGGCAAGCGGCTCGACAAGTTTGACATCGCCAATGCCGAGGAGGCGGGCCGCATCCGGGCCGGGATCGGCGCCGGCCCGCTCACCGTCGACAACATCGAGAGCAAGCCGCAGAAGCGCCATCCGCAACCGCCGTTCACCACATCGACCCTGCAGCAGGAAGCCTCGCGCAAGCTCGGCTTCGGCTCGGCGAAGACGATGCGGATCGCGCAGCGTCTCTACGAGGGCGTCGACATCGGCGGCGAGACCGTCGGTCTCATCACCTATATGCGCACCGACGGCGTGCAGATCACGCCGGAGGCCGTTGCCGCCTGCCGCAACGTGATCGCCGAAAGGTTCGGTGCAGCCTACGTGCCCGGAGCCCCGCGCAACTACCGCACCCGGGCCAAGAACGCACAGGAGGCCCACGAGGCGATCCGCCCGACTGATCTAGCCCGCGCCCCCGAAGCCGTCCGCGCCTACCTGGACGACGACCAGTTCAGGCTCTACAGCCTCGTGTGGCAGCGCGCGATCGCCAGCCAGATGGAGAGTGCCGAGATCGAGCGGACCACCGCCGATCTCTCCACCGCCGGCACCGATGGAAGAAACTATTCATTCCGCGCAACCGGTTCGGTCGTGCGATTCGACGGCTTTCTGAAGCTCTACCAGGAAGGCCGCGACGACGAGGAGGACGAAGAGGCACGGCGCCTGCCGCCGCTGGCGCGGGCGGACCGTGTCGGCGTCGACCGCATAGAGACGGCGCAGCACTTCACCGAGCCGCCGCCGCGCTTCACCGAGGCGACGCTGATCAAGCGGATGGAGGAACTCGGCATCGGCCGCCCCTCGACGTATACGGCCATCCTGTCGGTGCTGCAGGAACGCGGCTACGTACGCATGGAGAAGAAGCGCCTCCACCCGGAGGACAAGGGCCGCCTAGTCACCGCGTTCCTGGAAGCCTTCTTCCGGCGCTACGTGGAATACGACTTCACCGCCAACCTCGAAGACCAGCTCGACCGCATCTCCAACGGCGAGATCAACTGGAAGGACGTGCTGCGCGACTTCTGGGAGGACTTCTCCGCGGCCGTTGCGGAGATTTCCGATCTCCGCATTTCCGAAGTTCTCGAAGCCTTGAACGAGCTGCTCGGTCCGCACATATTCCCAGACCCGGGCGACGGCTCCGATCCGCGCAAGTGCCCGGCCTGCGACGACGGCCGGCTCAGCCTGAAGATCAGCCGCTACGGCGCCTTCATCGGCTGCTCGAACTATCCCGAATGCCGCTACACGAGACCGATCGGCAACGGCAGCGAACAGGGACAGGCGGCGACGACGGGTGCCGACGGGGCGGTGGTGCTGGGAATCGACCCGGAGACGGGACTGGAGGTTTCCCTGCTCCAGGGCCGCTTCGGCCCGTACGTGCAACGCGCGGCGGAGAGCGAGGACGAGAAGCCGAAGCGGGCCAGCCTGCCGAAGGGAATGGACCCGCAGACCGTCGACCTCGAAAAGGCGCTGGACCTCCTGTCGCTGCCGCGCGAGGTCGGCATCCATCCCGAGACAGGCAAACCGATCACGGCCGCAATCGGCCGTTTCGGTCCCTATGTCCACCATGACGGCGTCTACGCGAACATCACCGCCGACGAGGTTTTCACGGTGGGTCTCAATCGCGCCGTCAGCCTGCTGGCGGAAAAGCAGCAGAGCCGCGGACGGTCGGGCCCGTCGGTGATCAAGGACCTGGGCGAACATCCGGAACTCGGCGGGCCGGTGCAGGTACTGTCCGGCCGGTACGGTCCGTACGTAAAGCATGGCAAGGTCAACGCGACCCTGCCGCGAGACAGCGAACCGGAAGCGGTTACCATTGAACAGGCGGTCGAACTGATTGCCGCAAAGGCGGCAAGTCCGACCAAAGGCAAGAAGCGCGGCGGAGCGAGGAAAGCTGCCGCGGCGCGATGAGGCTCCAAGACATTGGCTAAGAGGCGCACACACCAAACGACCACCGAGAGCGCCCGTCTGCCCTCCGAAAGCGAAATCCTCCGGTACATCCAGTCGGCGTCCGGCCGCATCGGCAAACGCGAGATCGCGCGTGCCTTCGACGTGACCGGCGGCGACCGCATCGAACTCAAGCGGATGCTCCGCGAGATGCGGGACAAGGGACTGATCGCAAAGGACGGCAGACGGCTGCGAGATGCGGCTTCGCTGCCGCCGGTGGCGGTGCTGGAGATCACCGGCACGGACGAGGACGGAGAACTGAAGGCAAGACCGGTCAACCGGGAGCCCGATTCGCAGGATGCGGCATTCGACATCGTCGTACTTGCGAAGACGCTGCGCGGTACGCGCGACCGCCAGCCGGCGGCCGGCGACCGCATCCTGGCCAAGCTGACCAGGGTCCGCGGCAATGGCGCCGATGCCGCCTACGAGGCGCGGATCATACGCGTCCTCAGCTCGCCGGGGCGGACGGTTCTCGGCGTGTTCCGGAAGTCGCGAGACGCCGGCATGCGGATCGAACCGATCAACCGGCGCGACCGTGGCGAGATGCACGTGCTGGAAGGCGACGACCTGGATGCCGTGCCGGGCGAGCTCGTCGAGGCGGAGCTGGTGCGCGACCGTGGTCGCGGACTGGCCCAGGCAAGGGTGCGCGAACGGCTCGGGCCGGTCGGCGACGAGACGTCCTACAGCCTCATCGCCATGCACGAGCACGGCCTCCCCTACCGGTTCTCCGACGAGGCGCTGGCGGAAGCGGATCGTCTCGGTGAAGCGGGCCTGCAGGACCGCACCGACCTGCGTGACGTGCCGCTGATCACCATCGACCCGGCGGACGCGCGCGATCACGACGACGCGGTATGGGCGGAGGCCGACGACGACCCCGACAATGCCGGCGGCTTCCGGGTGATGGTCGCGATCGCCGACGTCGCATGGTACGTGCGGCCGGGAACGGCACTCGACCACGAGGCACGCGAGCGCGGCAACTCGGTGTACTTCCCCGACCGCGTCATTCCGATGCTGCCGGAGCGCATCTCGACCGACCTGTGCTCGCTGCGCCCGGGCGAGGACCGCCCGACGCTCGCCGTGCTCATGACGTTCGACCGGCATGGCCGCAAGCGCAAGCACGAGTTCATGCGCGGCTGCATGCGATCGGCGGCGCGGCTGTCCTACCAGCAGATGCAGGCGGCCATCGACGGCCGGACGGACGATACGACCGGCCCGCTGCTGGAGCCCGTCCTGAAGCCGCTGTGGCAGGCCTACGAGGCCGTTGCCCGGGCGCGCGACCGCCGCGCCCCGCTCGACCTCGACCTGCCGGAACGGCGCATCGTGTTCGACGACAACGGCCACGTCGCCGGCGTCGTGACCCCGGAACGCCTCGGTTCGCACCGGCTGATCGAGGAGTTCATGATCCAGGCCAACGTGGCCGCCGCCGAAACCCTCGAGGAGAAGCGCTCTCCCCTCCTCTATCGTGTCCATGAACCGCCGTCGAAGGAGCGGGTGCGGGCGCTCGCCGAGTTCCTCGCCACCCTCGGCCTGAAACTCAACCTCGGCGAGGTCCTGAAGCCGGAACTCTTCAACCGGGTGCTTGCCCGCGCCAAGGGCAGCGAGAACGAACACCTCATCAACGAGGTCGTGCTACGGGCGCAGGCGCAGGCGTTCTACAGCCCCGAGAACCTCGGGCACTTCGGTCTCAACCTCCGGCGCTACGCCCACTTCACGTCGCCGATCCGCCGTTACGCGGACCTCATCGTGCATCGGGCACTGATCGGCGCGCTCGGGCTCGGCGAGGGCGAACTTTCGGACCGCGACATCAGCCTGCTGCACGAGACGGCGGAGCTCATCTCCGCTGCCGAACGGCGGGCCATGGCGGCAGAGCGCGACACGGTCGACCGTCTCGTCGCCGCCTACCTGCGGGACCGGGTCGGCGCGAGCTTCACCGGCCGCGTCGCGGGTGTCGCCGGTGCAGGACTGTTCGTCGAACTGGCCGATACCGGAGCCGATGGCTTCGTCCCCGTCGCGACGCTCGGCGACGACTACTTCGTGTACGATCCCTCCCATCACAGCCTGACCGGCGAGCGCACCGGCGAGAGCTTCCGCATCGGCGACCGGGTCGAGGTGAGGCTGCTGGAGGTCTCGCCGCTCGCCGGCGCCATCCTGCTCGAGGTCCTGAGCACCGGCGTGAAGCGCAAGGCCACGGCGACCCGCTCCGGTACGCGCGCGTCCGCCAACCGGCACAGGAACAGCCGCAGATCGCCGCGACCGGCGCCGAAGCGTCCGCGCGGGCGCAAGGGCGCCTGATCCTGGCGGGTGTTCCCGGCACGGCTTTTTTTGCGTCATTCTGCCACTGTGGCACCGCGGATAATGTGCGGACAGGGTGCGCGCATGACAGAAGTTCTCTTCATGCTGCACGACATTCACATTCCGCACAGACCGCTGTGGCCGGCGGTATGGCGAGGCCTCACGCACTGCTGTCCGCGCTGCGGCAGCGGCCGGCTGTTCAACGGGTATTGCACGGTACAGCCCAGGTGCAGCGTGTGCGGCGAGGAGCTTCACCACCATCGCGCCCGCGAAATGTCCGTCTACCTCACCATCTTCATCGTCGGCCACCTGCTGGTGCCGCTGATCCTGTTTGCCGAGGCGATCTGGCAGCTGGAAGTCGCCACCCACGCCGCAGTCTGGCTGCCGGCCGGAGCCATACTCACGCTTGCCCTCCTGCCGAGCGTCAAGGGCGCCATCCTCGGCCTTCAGTGGGCGCTCTACATGCACGGGTTCGCGACCGCGGCAACCTCTGCCGGCGACCACCTCATGGCCCGGACCGAGCGGCGCTAGCCGACTTCCGGCCCGCGGCGGTCCGGCCGGTTGCCCGATCGGTGGACAGACCGGTGCCGGGCTGGCATGTTGCCCGCAGTCCGACACCCAGTATCTTCCGAGTTCATCCCGAACGGTGACTTCCTCGCACAACGCCTCCGACACCCAGACGCGCACCCTGCGGCCGAAAGATGCGGCAACGCTGATCGTGCTGCGCCGGATGCGCGACGGCTACCGCGTCCTCATGGGCCGGCGGCACTCCGGTCAGGCCTTCATGCCGGGCAAGTTCGTGTTTCCCGGCGGACGCGTCGATGCCGCGGACTCGCGCATCACCCCGGCCAGCGACCTCCGCGAGTCGGAGATGCAGCGCCTGATGCTGGAGATGCGCGGCCGGCCGACGCCGAACCGGGTACGGGCGCTGGCGCTCGCCGCCGTGCGCGAGACGTTCGAGGAAACCGGGCTGGCGATCGGGACCGCCGACGGAACGCCGCGCACCAGCCGCTCGGCAGCATGGCAGGCATTCTACCGCACCGGGGTCCGCCCCGCCCTTTCCCCGCTTCACTACATCGCCCGCGCCATAACCCCGCCGGGACGCCCGCGGCGCTTCGACGCGCGGTTCTTCGTCGTCGAGGAGGAGCATGTGGCACACGGGCTCGATGACGAGATTTCACCCGGCACCGACGAGCTGCTCGACCTGCGCTGGTTCGCCTTCGACGAGGCGCGCGCGGCGGACCTGCCGCGGGTGACGCGTGAGGTCATCGGCCATCTCGAACGCATACTCGCCCAGCCGGGCGGCCTCGCCGGGCATTACCCGGTCCCGTTCTGGTTCACCCGCCGGGGGCGGTGGATCCGGCTCGAACTGTAGCGCCGGACGGCCCCGGCTCCTTGACAGTCGGGGCGGCGAAAGTATGTTGACTGGAAATGATCAGATGCGGTACCTGCCGCCGCTCAGGGCCGCCTTTCGGGATTCAGATCCATGGCAAAACCGACGACACTGAAGATCAGGCTGCAGAGCACCGCCGGCACCGGATACTTCTACGTGACCAAGAAGAACACGCGTACGATGACCGAGAAGTTCTCGATCAGGAAGTACGACCCGGTGGCGCGCAAGCACGTCGAGTTCAAGGAAGCGAAGATCAAGTAGCCGGACCGCACCGGTAACCGGGTGACGGCCCGCGAACGCGCTGTTCCGCCCCGGCCGCGCCCACACCCCCCGCGATCCCGCGGGGTGGCCGCCTCGGACCGCAGGCGGCAGTCGGCCGATGCGATCGTACGTTGAGGAATTGCCCGCGGTCGATGCCCGGCGTCGACCGCCAGCAGGCACAGCACGAAGGAGAGGTCGTCATGTCGGCAGCAGAAGACTATCGCAACCAGATCACCCAACTGAGCTATCGCGGCAAGGCATTCATCAACGGCCAGTACGTCGACGCAGCCTCAGGCAAGACCTATGAATGCATCAGCCCGATCGACGGCAAGAAGCTGACCGACGTCGCCTCCTGCGACAGCGAGGATGTCGACCGTGCCGTGAAGGCGGCGCGGGCCGCCTTCGAGGATGCCCGCTGGGCCGACCTGCCGCCGCGCAAGCGCAAGTCGGTCCTGCTCAGGTTCGCCGCCCTGATCGACGACCACAAGGACGAACTGGCGCTGCTCGAGACCCTCGACATGGGCAAGCCGATCAGCGAGTCGCTGCGCGCCGACATGCCGGGCGTGGTCAACACCGTCCAGTGGTATGCCGAGGCGGTGGACAAGATCTACGACGAGATCGCGCCGGCGCGGAAGGATTCGCTGTCGCTGATCACCCGCGAGCCGATCGGCGTCGTCGCTGCCGTCGTGCCGTGGAACTTCCCGCTGCTGATGGCGGCCTGGAAGTTCGCCCCGGCGCTGGCTGCCGGCAACTCGGTGATCGTCAAGCCGGCCGAGCAATCGCCGCTGACGGCTCTGCGCGTGGCCGAACTTGCGGCGGAGGCAGGCATTCCCGACGGCGTGTTCCAGGTGATCCCGGGCTTCGGCGAGACCGCCGGCCAGGCGCTTGGCCGCCACATGGACGTCGACATGGTGGCATTCACCGGTTCGACCGAGGTCGGCAAGTTCTTCCTGCGCTACTCGGGCGAATCCAACATGAAGCACGTCAGCCTGGAGTGTGGCGGCAAGTCGCCCAACATCGTGTTTGCCGACGCCGCGGACATCGATGCCGCGGCCAAGAGCGCGGCGATCGGCGTGTTCTACAACTCCGGCCAGGTGTGCACGGCGGCCACCCGGTTGCTGGTCGAGGAAAGCCTGCACGACGAATTCGTCCAGAAGATCAAGGAGTTCGGCGAGCGCATGCAGCCGGGCGACCCGCTCGACCCGAAGACGCGCATGGGCTCGCTGGTCGACGTCGACCAGCTCAACCGGGTCCAGAGCTACGTGGAGGCCGGCCGCGAGGAAGGCGCGAGGCTTGCCTACGGCGGCAACCGGACGCGGGTCGAGACCGGCGGCGTCTACTTCGAGCCTACGGTGTTCGAGCGCGTCGACAACAGGATGAAGATCGCGCAGGAGGAGATCTTCGGGCCGGTCCTCGCCACCATCACCTTCAAGGACGAGGACGAGGCGGTGAAGATCGCCAACGACACGGTGTACGGCCTGCAGGCAAGCCTGTGGACGCGCGACATCAACAAGGCGCACAAGATCGCCCGCGCCCTGCGCGCCGGCACGGTCAACATCAATTCGACCGGCGGCGGCGACATCACGGTGCCGTTCGGCGGCTACAAGCAGTCGGGCATCGGCCGCGACAAGTCGCTCCACGCCTACGACAAGTACACGCAGCTCAAGACGACCTTCATCCAGCTGAGCTGAACCGGACCGGCGGGCTGACACGACACGGGCCGGCGGGGAAACCCTGCCGGCCCTTGCCTTCCCTGACGTTTCCCCGAGACCATTGACATGTCGGCCGCCCCTTTGCGGGGACGGCCGGCCCGGATACGGCATTCACGAGGAGGCCACTCCAACCGGCTCCGGACCGGCCCACCCTACGGACCCAGGAGATGCGGCGGACCTGGGCAAACCGTAGGGCTTGCGTGCGGGGCGTGACCGGATCGGCCTTCGGGCGCCGCCGCCTGCTGTCCGGCGGCGCGCAGTCATCGTCCCGATCCCGTTTCGCCCCTGTTCGCGAAAGCTGCCTGACGCCCGACTGCGAGGGCGTTGGCTGTGGCGATTGCACTATCGGCGGGCCGCGGTCCGGATGCCAGTGAATTCATCCGGGGTAGTAAAGCATTAACCTTACCAATTGTTTGCATAGCCAGTTTTACGGCGACCAGTCGTCCAGCCGCTTGGCCACTTCCTCGAGCATGACCTCGGTCGCCCCGCCGCCGATCGCCTGCACCCGCGCGTCGCGCACCATCCGCTCGATCGCGGTGCCGCGCATGTAGCCGAAGCCGCCGTGGAACTGCTGGCAGTCGTACATCACCCGGTTGACGAGCTCGCCGCACAGCGCCTTCAGCATCGACACCTCGCGGACCACCTCTTCGCCGCGCCCGGCCCGCCACGCGGTCTCGTAGACGAAGGCGCGTGCCGCGCTGACCTGGGCGGCAAGCATCGCCAGCCGGTTGCGGATCACCGGCTGCCGCCACAGCGGCTGGCCGAACGCCGGCCGGTCGCGCACGTAGTCGAGGGTGAGCTCGATCGCCCGCGACGCCTCGCCGACCGCCTGCGCGGCAAGCGCCAGCCGCTCGTTCTGGAACCCCTGCATGATGGTGTAGAAGCCGCGGTTCTCCTCGCCCAGCAGGTTGGCGGCCGGGATGCGGCAATCCTCGAACAACAGTTCGGCGGTGTCCGACGACCGCCAGCCCATCTTGTCGAGCCGGCTGGCCACCGAGAATCCGGCGGTGCCCTTCTCGACCAGGAACAGCGAGATCCCGCGCGAGCCCCTGGCCTCGGGATCGGTGCGGGCGGCGACGATGTAGAGGTCGGCGAGGACGCCGTTGGTGATGTAGAGCTTGGTGCCGTTCAGCACCCATTCGTTGCCGTCCATCCGGGCGCGGGTGCGGATCGACGCCACGTCGGAGCCGGCGCCGGGTTCGGTGACGCCGACCGCGGTGATCGTCTCGCCGGAGACGATGCCGGGCATCCACCGGTCCCGCTGTTCGGGGGACCCGGCGCGGGCGAGATAGGGCGAGGCCATGTCGGTGTGGACGAGGACGGTGATGGCGAAGCCGCCGTAGGTCGACCGGCCGAGCTCCTCGGCGAGGACCGCGGTGCCGCGCGCATCCATGTCCGATCCGCCGTAGGCCTCCGGGTAGCGCAGGCCGAGGAAGCCGAGCTCGCCCATCCGCCGCAGGACGTCGCGCGGCACCTCGCCGGCCCGCTCCCACGCCTCGCCGTTCGGCTCCACTTCCTCGCGCAGGAACCGGCGCACCTGCTCGCGCAGCAGCGCATGCTCCTCGTCGAGATACGGTGTCTGCATCCCACGCCCTCCCTGACTGCGGCCAGGGCAAGGCTAGCGCGGATCGCCAAACGCGCACAGCCCCCGCCGGCACCCGCGGGCGCCGACAGGGCAGCTCGCTGCCTCAGGCCTGTCTCGCGCGGGCAATGATCTCGCGGGCCATCTGGTCGGCGACCGCGCTGGTGGCGCTGTCCTCCGCCCGGGCGCGCTCCAAGATCTGCAGCGTGCGGTCGTGGATCGCCGCAATCCGCTCGTCGACGACTAGTTCGGGAACGTTGCCCTCGTACTCCGCCACCGCCGAGATGATGCCGCCGGCGTTCACCACGTAGTCCGGCGCGTAGAGGATGCCGCGCTGCCGCAGCCGCTCGCCGTCCTCGGGCGTGGCGAGCTGGTTGTTGGCCGATCCGCAGACGATCGGCGCGCGGATGTGCGGGATGGACCCGGCGTTCAGCACGCCGCCGAGCGCACACGGGCTGAGGACGTCCGCCTCAGCGGCGAGGATCCGGTCGGCGGCGACCGCGGTCGCTCCGAGGTCGGCGGCGGCGCGGGCGACGTTCGCCTCGACCACGTCGGCGACCGTCAGCCGGGCGCCCGCGTCATGGAGGAGCTGGCACAGCTTGTAACCGACGTTGCCGAGCCCCTGCACGGCCACCGTGAGGCCGGCGAAATCCTCCCGCCCCAGTGCGAACCGCACCGCCGCGCGCATGGCGTGGAACAGGCCGAGGGCGGTCTTCGGCGACGGGTCGCCGCCGGCGAACCCGCCTTCGCGGGCGATGCCGCTTACGTGCCGGGTGACGCCGGCGACGACCAGCATGTCGTCGATCCCGGTGCCGACGTCCTCGGCGGTGATGTAGCGGCCGCCGAACGACTCCACCACGCGGCCGAACGCCGTGAGGAGATCGGGCGTCTTGTCCCGCCGCGGGTCGGCGATGATCACCGCCTTGCCGCCGCCGTAGGCGAGTCCGGCGAGCGCATTCTTGTAGCTCATCCCCTGCGACAGCCGGAGCGCGTCGCGGACCGCCTCGCCCTCTCCCGGATAGTTCCACATGCGGCAGCCGCCGAACGCCGGCCCGAGGACCGTGGAGTGGATCGCGATGAACCCCTTCAATCCCGCCGCCGGGTCACAGAACGCGTGGACGACTTCGTGATCGTCGAATTCGGGGTTGTCGAAGATCGACATCGGGTGCGCGGCCGGCATTGCATCGTCAACCGGCCCGGCACCTGTGGAAGGATCGGCCTGTCTCAGCATGGAGATACGTCCTCGGGTTCGCGGCGCCGTCGGCGGTCGCGCCCTGAAAACGCTACACCGCCGGCCCCGGTTTCTCACCGCCGAGCGTATCACTTCCGACGGAAATCGGATTTCGTTCACTTGCTCCTGCGGGACATTTCCGCAAAGTCCGCAAAGCCGGCTGCCGCGCGCGCAGTCGCCCCGGCGCTGCGTTACCACGGCAGCTGGCGGCCTTCGGCGTGCCAGAACGTGCCGGAAAGCTCCGGCGTCAGGGCGTCCAGCCGCTCGATGAGCCCGCGCGCGGCTTCCGCCGGCGTCACGTTGCCGGAACCGCCCGTCATGTCCGTCTTCACGTATCCCGGATGCAGCAGGATCACCGAAATGCCGCGGTGCCTGAGGTCGCGCGCGAGCGAGACACCGGCCATGTTGGCGGCTGCCTTCGACATCCGGTAGCCATAGGAGCCGCCGCTCGCATTGTCGCCGATGGAGCCCATGGCGCTGGTCACGATACCGATCTTGCCGCCGTCCCGGAGCGTCGGCAGCAGGGTTTCGGTGAATCGCAGCGGCCCCAGCGCGTTCACCTCGAACTGCAGCCTGAGCGCGTCATAGTCGAGCGCTCCGAGCCGGTCGCTCCGCAGGATGCCAGCGTTGTTGAGGAGAACGTCGATCGACCCTTCCGCAAGCGATTCGGCGAACGACGTCACGGCAGCGGCATCCGTCACGTCGACGCCCTCGTGAATGACGGCACCGGTTTCCCGGAGCTCCGGCGACGCGGTGCGGCAGACCGCGATCACCTCGTCCCCTCGCCCGGTCATCTGCCGGACCAGTTCCAGCCCGATGCCGCGATTGGCGCCGGTTATGATCGTTCGTGCCATGTGCTACTCCATCGCTCATCCACCGCAGATGCATATGCGGCATTGACTGGACCAACCCCTGGGGCCTACTTGCAGGGGACGTTCGTGGCACAGGGAAGCGGGCATGACAGCGACCGCGAAGCAGGCGGATGACCGGCACGCCAGCCTCGACATCGATACCCTGACGGAGATCGAGCGCAAGGTCCTGTGGCTGTCGACCCAGATCATTCACCACGCCAACCACATCCGCATCAACGAGGACGGGCTCAAGGTCGGCGGCCATCAGGCGTCCAGCGCGTCGCTGGTCACCGTGATGACCGCGCTGTATTTCGCGATCCTGCGTCCGCAGGACAGGGTAGCCGTGAAGCCGCACGCCAGCCCGGTCTTCCATGCCATCCAGTATCTGTTCGGCAACCAGACGCTCGACAAGCTGAAGCGGTTCCGCGCCTATGGCGGCGCCCAGTCCTATCCGTCGCGGACCAAGGATACCGACGACGTCGACTTTTCCACCGGCTCGGTGGGGCTCGGTGTCGCCATGACGTCGTTCGCGAGCCTGGTCCAGGACTACATTCGCGCCAAGTACTGGGGCCGGGACTGGCCCGAGGGGCGCATGATCGCGCTCGTCGGCGACGCCGAACTCGACGAAGGCAACATCTACGAGGCGCTGCTGGAGGGCTGGAAGCACGGCCTGCGCAACACCTGGTGGGTCATCGACTACAACCGCCAGAGCCTCGACGCGGTCATCTCCGACCGCATGTTCCCCAAGCTGGAGGTGACGTTCCAGAACATGGGCTGGGACGTCGTCACCCTGAAATACGGAAAACGCCTGTATGCCGCGTTCAGGAAGCCCGGCGGCGACGCGCTCCGGCAGTGGATCGACGACTGCCCCAATTCGCTCTACTCCGCGCTCACCTTCCAAGGCGGAGCCGGCTGGCGCAACCAGCTCAGGGCCGATCTCGCTGACCGACCGGACACGCTCGCGCTCGTCGACGGCCTGACCGACGACGAGCTCGGCCGCCTCATGACCGACCTCGGCGGCCACTGCATGGAAACCGTGCTGGAAGCCTTCCGGGCGATCCGGCACGACCGGCCGGTCTGCTTCATCGCCTACACGATCAAGGGTCGCGGGCTGCCGTTCGCCGGCCACAAGGACAATCATGCCGGCCTGATGACCCCCGACCAGATGAAGCAGTTCCAGCGCGAATGCCGCGTGCCGGAGGGCGAGGAGTGGAGCCGGTTCGCCGGTCTCGACGGCCCGCCCGAGAAATGGGAACGGCTGATTTCGCAGGTGCCGTTTGTCGCCCGCGGCACGCGCCGGCTCAAGGCGCCGCCCGTACCGGTCGGCAGCCTTCCCCTGCCGGCGATTCGCGGCTCCATGTCGACGCAGGAGGGATTCGGCAGGATCCTTGCGGAAATCGCGCGAACCGACACGCCGCTTGCCGAGCGCATCGTGACGACATCGCCCGACGTCACCGTTTCGACCAACCTCGGCCCGTGGGTGAACCGCCGTGGCGTCTTCTCCAAGGATGAGCAGGAAGACGTCTTCCAGACGCGCAAGCTGATGTCGGCGCAACGCTGGCACGCCGGGCGCTCGGGCCAGCACATCGAACTCGGCATCGCCGAGAACAACCTGTTCATCCTGCTTGCCGCCGCCGGGCTTTCGCACTCACTTTTCGGCGAACGCCTGATCCCGATCGGCACCCTGTACGATCCGTTCATCCAGCGCGGCCTCGATGCGCTCAACTACGCCTGCTATCAGGACGCGCGGTTCATCCTGGTGGCCACGCCGTCGGGAATCACGCTTGCGCCGGAGGGCGGCGCACACCAGTCGATCGGAACGCCGCTGATCGGCATGGCCCAGGACGGCATCGCGGCGTTCGAGCCGTCCTACGTCGACGAGCTCGCCGTCATCCTTGAGTGGGCGTTCGAGTACGTGCAGCGCGAACCGAAGACGGAGGTCGGCGATGCCTGGCAGCACGAGCGCGATGGCGGGTCGGTTTACCTGAGGCTGTCCACGCGCTCGCTCGAGCAACCGGTGCGGGAGCTTTCGCCGGAGGTGCGCGAAGGAATCATCCAAGGCGGCTACTGGGTGCGTCCGCCGGCCGAGGGAGCCCACCTCGCCGTCGCGTACACGGGGGCCGTCGTCGAGGAGGCAGCATCCGCGCTTGGGCACATCCTGGAGATCGCCCCCGGCGCAGGACTGCTCGCGGTGACCTCGGCAGACCGGCTGAACGCCGGATGGAAGGCAGCCCAGACCCGCCAGCAGCACGGCGACATGGACGCGCGCTCGCACATCGAGCGTTTGCTTCAACCGCTGGCCCGCGACGCCGCAATCGTCACGGTGATCGACGGCCACCCGACAACGCTCTCATGGCTCGGCGGAGTGTGCGGCCACCGCATCCAGGCACTCGGCGTCGAGCACTTCGGCCAGACCGGCACGATTCAGGACCTCTACCGCGTCTACCGCATCGACACCGACGCCATCTACGAGGCCTGCCGGGCCGCCCTTCGTCTCCGCCGCCACTAGGGATTTTCACGGCAGTGGAACATCCGACCACGTCGCGCGGTGGATGGCCTTGGCGACCTCCGATGCACTCCCTTGTACCGGACCGGTCGGGCCAAAAGCACGTTTGGGGTGACGAAAGCCGCTTGTGCAATCGAAATGACGTTGATATGAAATTCACCATCCGCGGAGGGCTGCCCGCGCTTCGGGGGTTGTGCAGGCGGCGGGCGAATACCGGGCGACGACAAACCCGGAAGCCCAAGGGGAGGCTCATGCAGGCCACGTTCGAGTACTTTCTCGATCAGCTGATAAACGGCATCACGCTGGGGGCAATCTACGGACTGATCGCCATTGGTTACACGATGGTCTACGGGATCATCGGGATGATCAATTTCGCCCACGGCGAAATCTTCATGATCGGTTCGTTCGTCTGCATCATCATGTTCCTTGTACTTGGCATCCTGAATATCACCTGGATTCCGTTGGCACTCTTCATCGTGCTGTTGCTGGCGATGGTCGTGTCCGCCGTCTACGGCTGGACGCTGGAGCGCGTCGCCTACCGCCCGCTGCGCGGCTCGCCCCGCCTTGCGGCACTGATCACCGCCATCGGCATGTCGATCTTCCTGCAGAACTACGTCCAGCTGCTCCAGGGCGCCCGCACCAAGCCGCTGCAGCCGATCTTCGAGGGCAGCTTCACGCTGATGAGCGCGACCATGCCCGGCGGCGGCACGTACTCCGTCCACTTGAGCTATCTGCAGATCTTCATCCTGGTGTTGACGATCGTGCTGATGACGATCTTCACGCTCGTCATCACCCGCACGGCACTCGGGCGCCAGCAGCGCGCCTGCGAGCAGGACCGCGGCATGGCCGCCCTCCTCGGCATCAATGTCGACCGCACGATCTCCCTGACCTTCGTCATCGGCGCAGCACTGGCCGCCGTTGCCGGCCTGATCTTCCTGCTCCAGTACGGGGTAATCGACTTCTATGTCGGCTTTCTTGCCGGCATCAAGGCGTTCACCGCCGCCGTTCTCGGCGGCATCGGCTCGATACCCGGCGCCATGCTCGGCGGCCTCCTGATCGGCCTCATCGAGGCGTTCTGGTCGGGGTACTTTACCGTCGAGTACAAGGATGTCGCGGCATTCTCGGTGCTCGTGCTCGTCCTGATCTTCCGGCCGACCGGGTTGCTCGGAAGACCCGACATCGAGAAGGTCTAGGCGGATGGCGGTCATCGAGGGTTCCGTGGCGTCGCGCCGCACTTTCGACTTCGCCACCGCCATCAAGGAGTCGGCGCTCACCGCTTTCGTGATCTTCGCGCTGACGGCGATCATCGTCGGCCTTCGAACCGTCGATATTCCGGGCGGGCTCTCCATCCAGCCGAGGTTCGGCGCGGTCATCGTCGCCACCGCCGTCGCCTTCGTCTTCCGTTTCCTGCTGGTCATGCTGCGTGAAGGCCTCCCCATTCCCGCCGCCATCGGCTTCGGGGTGATGACGGCCTACCTGATCCCGGTGAGCCTGTTCCCCGACCTCGCCGCATACCGGCCGTTCGGCGACGTGGTGGTGGACTGGCTGCTGGCACTGGCGACGCTCGGAATGACGATCCGCGCCGCCAACCAGATCCGGTCGGATGCCGAGGATCTCTCGGCCGAACAACGCGAGGCACGCAAGGAGCAGATCGCGATCTGGGTGCAACGGGTGGCGATCTATCTCGGGCCGGCGATCCTGGTGTTCGCCATCGTGTTTCCCTTCCTGTGGTTCGTCGACCGCCGCCTGCTCGACATTGCCATCCTGATCCTGACCTACGTCATGCTCGGCTGGGGTCTGAACATCGTCGTCGGTCTCGCCGGTCTGCTCGACCTCGGCTATGTCGCGTTCTATGCGGTCGGCGCCTACAGCTATGCCCTGCTTGCCACCCACTACGGGTTGAGCTTCTGGATATGCCTGCCGTTCGCCGGCATCATGGCCGCGTTTGCCGGCATCCTTCTCGGCTTTCCGGTACTGAGGCTGCGGGGCGATTACCTCGCCATCGTCACCCTCGGCTTCGGCGAGATCGTCCGCATCATCCTGCTCAACTGGTACGAGTTCACCAACGGTCCCGACGGCATTTCGGGGATCGAGCGGCCGACCTTCTTCGGCCTGCAGTTCGCGCGCAATGCCGCCGAAGGCGAGATGACCTTCCACCAGTTCTTCAACCTGCCCTACTCGACGCTCGACCGCTTCATCTTCCTCTACTACATCATCCTGGTCCTCGCCCTCATCACCAACCTGTTCACCATGCGCATCCGCAAGCTTCCGGTCGGACGCGCCTGGGAGGCGTTGCGCGAGGACGAGATCGCCTGCCGGTCGCTCGGCATCAACGCGCGCAACACCAAGCTCACCGCCTTCGGTATCGGCGCCATGTTCGCCGGCTTCGCCGGCTCGTTCTTCGCCACCCGGCAGACCTTCGTCAGCCCCGAAAGCTTCACCTTCATAGAGTCCGCAGTGATCCTTGCGATCGTCGTGCTCGGCGGCTTCGGCAGCCAGATCGGCGTCGTCGTCGCGGCCATCCTGCTGATCGGCCTGCCGGAGTTCTTCCGCGAGCTGCAGCAGTACCGGATGCTGTTCTTCGGCGCCGCGATGGTGCTGATCATGCTGTGGCGCCCGCAGGGCCTGCTGGCCCACCGCGAGCCGACGCTGCGCCTGTTCGGCCGCGGCCATCGGCCCGCTTCGGCGCAGGTAGCGGCAAAGGCGGCCGGGGAAGCCGCGAAATGAGCGTCGGGTCCAACGTTCTCCTGCGCGTGGAACATCTGACCATGCGCTTCGGCGGCCTGACCGCCATCGACGACGTCTCGTTCGAGGCCGGGGACCGGGAAATCACCGCCATCATCGGCCCCAACGGCGCCGGCAAGACGACGATCTTCAATACGCTCACCGGCTTCTACAGGCCGACGGTGGGGCGGCTGTCGCTGCACCATCCCTCGGGGCAGACGTACTTCCTGGAACGCATGGAAGGCCACCACATCGCCCAGCATGCCGGTGTGGCGCGCACGTTCCAGAACATCCGCCTGTTCCCCCGCATGACGGTTCTGGAGAACCTGATCCTCGCCCAGCACAACCGGCTCATGAGGGCCTCCGGATACACGGTGTTCGGCCTGTTCGGGCTCAAGGTCTATCGCGATGCGGAGGCGGAGGCGGTCGAGAAGGCGAAGTTCTGGCTGGACAAGATCGACCTGACCGACCGCGCCGACGTCGAGGCGGGCAACCTGGCCTATGGCGACCAACGCCGGCTCGAGATCGTCCGCGCCATGTGCGCCGATCCCGTGCTGCTGTGCCTGGACGAGCCGGCGGCGGGACTGAATCCCCGCGAATCGGCGGACCTCAACCGGCTCCTCCGCTTCATCCGGGACGAGATGGGGACCGGCATCCTCCTGATCGAGCACGACATGAGCGTGGTCATGGAGATCTCCGACCACGTGGTCGTCATCGATTACGGCAAGAAGATCTCCGATGGCACGCCCGAAAGCGTCCGCAACGATCCCGCGGTCATCCGCGCCTATCTGGGCGAGGAAGAGGACGCCGAATTGCCGGTGGTCGTCGCCCGCGACCTCGCCGCCGAGAAGGACGCCCCCGCCCGGGGCAGGACCGCCCGGCAGAAGATTGCGGAGTTGGCAGAAGAACAGGAGGCGTCCGCACCGAAGAAGACCGGCAAGAGGACCGTGAAACGGACCGGGCGGACAAAGCGGCTGGCCGCCGAACCGACGACCCGCACGAAAACGGAAATGGAAGCGGCGGAATCCACCAGACGCCATACCGGTCGCAAGCCCACCGGCGGCGGGCGGGGCGGCAGGCGCAAGGGCGACGAGTGATGCTGCGGGTCTCCGGCGTTCATACCTTCTACGGCAACATCGAGGCGCTGCGGGGCGTCGACGTCGAGGTCAACGCGGGCGAGATCGTCACCCTGATCGGCGCCAACGGGGCGGGCAAGTCGACGCTGCTGATGACCATCTGCGGCAGCCCCCGGGCATCCTACGGATCCATCGTCTTCGAAGGTCGCGACATCACCCGCATGGTGACCTACGACATCGTGCGGCTGGGCATAGCGCAGTCACCCGAGGGCCGGCGCATCTTTCCGCGTCTCACCGTGCTGGAGAACCTGCAGCTGGGCGCGACCACCGCTCCGGCGGAGAAGTACGAAGAGGACGTGGAGCGCGTGTTCACGCTGTTTCCGAGCCTCAGGCAGCGCAGCCATCAGCGCGGCGGCACGCTTTCGGGCGGCGAGCAGCAGATGCTGGCGATCGGACGGGCGCTGATGAGCCGGCCGAGGCTGCTGCTCCTGGACGAACCATCGCTCGGCCTTGCGCCGATGATCGTCAAGGAGGTGTTCCGGGTGATCCGCGAGATCAATTCGGAGGGCATGACCGTGTTCCTGGTGGAGCAGAATGCCTACCACGCGCTGCGGATCGCCCACCGCGGCTACGTCATGGCAAACGGACGCATAGTGATGTCGGGAACCGGAAGCGAACTGCTCGCCAACAAGGAGATCCGCGCCGCCTACCTCGAGGGCGGGCACTAGGGGAGCGGACGCCGATGTACGAAGCGATCCTTGGAGACTGGCCGCGCGAGGCCCTGTCCGTCTTTTTCGTCATCTACATCGCCCTTGCGCTGTTTGCCGCCTACGCCACCGGCACGGCGATGGCCAAGACCTGGCACGGCCGCGTCGAGGTCGTCTTCTATTGCGTGCTCCTCGGCCTCGCCAACCGGTTCCTGATCTATGCGCTGTTCGGCGGAGAGCTGCTTTCGGTCGCCGGCTTCGTGGTCGACACGGCGATCCTCATCGCGACTGGTCTCATCGCCTACCGGATCTGGCAGGTCCGGATGCTGTCGTCCCAGTACCCCTGGCTCTATGAACGTACCGGCCCGTTCTCGGTACGCGAGAAGCAAGAAGCATGATCGAACGCGCGCGACGCGACGACAACTCTGGTTTCCTGCCATTGGCCGCCATGCTACAAATGCGCGTAGTCACTGCCCGTCGGGGAGGACTCAACGAGGCAGCATAGTTCCGCAGTTCAACGGAAGCCCTCAACCAAAGCCTCAGGGAGGATCAAGGACATGAAGTACACGGTATCGGCTGCCGCCCTGGCATTCGCGCTGGCACTCGGCGCCGGCTCGGCACAGGCGGATCACAGCATTGCGACCGCAGGGCCGATGACCGGTCAGTACGCGTCTTTCGGCGAGCAGATGAGGCGCGGCGCCGAGCAGGCGGTGAAGGATCTCAACGAGGCCGGTGGCGTGGCGGGCGAACAGGTCGTGCTGTCGGTCGGCGACGACGCCTGCGATCCCAAGCAGGCGGTCGCGGTCGCCAACAAGTTCGCCTCCGAAGGGGTGATCTTCGTTGCCGGCCACTGGTGCTCGGGGTCATCGATTCCCGCATCGAAGGTCTATGAGGAGGAGAACATCCTCATGATCTCGCCCGGCTCGACCAACCCGGCTCTGACCGAAGAAGGCGGCGACAACGTATTCCGGATGTGCGGCCGCGACGACCAGCAGGGCCAGATCGCCGGCAAGTACCTGTCGGAGAACTTCAAGGACAAGAAGATCGCGATCCTTCATGACAAGACGGCCTATGGCAAGGGTCTCGCCGACCTGACCAAGCAGTCGCTCAATGCCGCCGGCGTCCAGGAAGCCATGTACGAGGCCTATACGGCAGGCGAAAAGGACTATTCGGCCCTCGTTTCCAAGATGAAGGCCGACGGCATCGACGTGGTCTACGTCGGTGGGTATCACACCGAGGCGGGCCTGATCATCCGCCAGGCGCATCAGCAGGGCTATCAGCCGCAGCTCGTCTCCGGCGACGCCCTGGTCACCGACGAATACTGGAAGATTACCGGCGAGGCAGGCGAAGGCACGCTGATGACGTTCAGCCCCGATCCGCGCAACAACCCGGCGGCCGCTCCGGTAGTCGAGAAGTTCCGCGCCCAGAACTATGAGCCGGAAGGCTACACCCTGTACACGTATGCGACCATCCAGGTGTGGGCCCAGGCAGTCGAGAAGGCCGGTACGACCGACACCGACGCTCTCGTAAAGGTACTGTGGGAGAACACCTTCGACACGGTTCTCGGCGAGATCGACTTCAACGAGACCGGCGACGTCGAGGGCGAGAACTACGTCTGGTACGTATGGGAGAACGGCAAGTACAAGCAGATGTAATCGGCCGTCCGGTTACGCCTTTCCGGCCCGCGCGGGGGCACTCGCGCGGGCCTTTCTCCGTTCGAAAGAGCCCGGTGCACGACTGTTTGATTCTGTTTCTTGTCTTTGGCGCACGGGCCGTCTAAATGTGGCTGCATTGTGATGCCGGACGCTCCGGCTGGTGCGGGGGCACGGTGGGACGACGTCGCCTTGAAGTCTGGCCGATCGACCGGACGGCGGCGCTACGAATGCTCGCGGTTGCGCGCGGCGGCCAGCTCGAATGACGGCGATCATAGAGATCCGGAACCTTACCAAACGCTTCGGCAACATGGTCGCCGTAGACGACTGCTCGCTTGTCATCGAACGCGGCTCGATCACCGGCCTGATCGGCCCCAACGGAGCAGGCAAGTCGACCCTGTTCAACATCGTTGCCGGTCTGTTTCCGCCGACCTCCGGAAGCGTCTTCCTCGACGGCGAGGACGTGACCGGCCTGCAACCGCATGAGCTGTTTGCCCGCGGGCTTCTGCGCACCTTCCAGATCGCGCACGAATTCTCCAACCTGACGGCGCTCGAGAACCTGATGATCGTGCCTGCCGGACAGTCGGGCGAGAACCTGCTGTCGGCCTGGCTGCGCCCGCGGCTGGTGGCGCGCGAGTCTGCCGAGGTGCGGGCGAAGGCGCGGGACGTGATCGGGTTTCTCGGCCTGACCGACGTCAGGAACGAGCTTGCCGGCAACCTCTCCGGCGGCCAGAAGAAGCTGCTCGAGCTCGGCCGCGTCATGATGGCCGACCCGCGGGTCGTCCTGCTCGACGAGATCGCCGCCGGCGTGAACCGGACGCTGCTCAACCGGATCGCATCCAACATCCAGCGGCTCAACGGCGAGGAAGGTGTGACCTTCTTTGTCATCGAGCATGACATGGATCTCATCGCGCGGCTTTGCGACCCGGTGATCGTGATGGCAGCCGGCTCGGTGATGATGCAGGGGACCATGGAAGAGATCCGCCAGAATCCGGACGTCATCGAAGCCTATTTCGGCGGCGCGGCGGTGGCCGAGGCGCAGGCATGAGCCTGCTGGAGATGAAGGGTGTCGTCGCCGGGTATGGCGGAGCCGCCATACTGAAGGGCGTGGACATCTCGATCGATGCCGAAGGGATCGGCGTCATCGTCGGCCCCAACGGCGCCGGCAAGTCCACCGCGCTCAAGGCGGTCTTCGGCCTGCTCCACGTAAGCGAGGGATCGATCGAGTTCGACGGTCGTGACGTGACCAATGCGGCGCCCGAAAGTCTGGTACGCATGGGCCTGTCGTTCGTGCCGCAGGAATTCAACGTGTTCCCGACGCTCACGGTCGAGGAGAACCTCGAGATGGGCGCCTATATCCGGCGCGACGACTTGCGCCCTGCCCTGCAGTCGGTTTACGCGATGTTCCCGCCGCTGGCCGGCAAGCGCCACCAGCCGGCAGGCGAGCTGTCCGGCGGCCAGCGCCAGATGGTGGCGATCGGCCGTGCGCTGATGACCGAGCCGCGGCTTCTCCTGCTCGACGAACCCACCGCCGGCCTCTCGCCGCGCTTCCTGTCGGAGATCTTCGAGCGCATCGTCGCCATCAATAAGGCCGGGGTCGGCATCCTGATGGTGGAGCAGAACGCGAGGCAGGCCCTTGCGATCGCCCACAAGGGGTTCGTGCTGGCAAACGGCCGCAACCTCTTCACCGACACCGGCGAAGCCCTCCTGGCCAACCCGGAAGTGGCCAAGGCCTTCCTCGGCGGGTGAGCGATGGCATGAGCGAGCTCGTCTTTTTCATCAACTACGTGGTCATCGGCGGGGTCGTCATCAGCTCCGTCTACGCGATGGGCGCGATCGGCGTCACGCTCGTCTTCGCCATCCTCCGGTTCGCCCACTTCGCCCATGCCGACCTGATGACGGCAGGCGCCATGTTCTCGCTCGTTCTGGCGGTGACCTTCCCCGGCATTGACGCCGCGACCGGTCTGCCGGCCGCGTTCGTGCTGCTGCCGGTCGCCATGGCGCTCACGGCGGTGCTGGCCATCGGCCTCGATCGGGCCTTCTACCGCCCGCTGCGGCTGGCCGGCGTGCGCTCGGTCGTGCTCGTCATGGCCTCGATAGGCGTCACCCTGATGCTGCAGGGCGCCATCCGGCTGTTCGCCGGCATCCACGCGCGCCCGCTCTATGTCGCGTCGCGCAAGGACGTCTATCGTATCCCGGTGCCGTTCGAGGGCGCCCGCGACATCGTCATCACCGAACCGCAGATCATGCTGGTCGCCACGATCACCGTCGCCGTCATCGCGCTGCACCTGTTCCTCACCAGGACCCGGATCGGCAAGGCGATGCGGGCCATGTCCGACAACCCGGACCTCGCCCGCATCTCGGGGATCAACTCCGAGCATGTCGTCTGGGCCACTTGGATCATCGGCGGTGCGCTGGCGGCGGCGGCCGGGACACTGCTGTCGCTCGATGTCGCGCTCAAGCCCGACCTCAGCTTCAACCTGCTGCTGCCCATATTCGCCGCCGCCATCGTCGGCGGGGTCGGCAAGCCCTACGGCGCACTGGTCGGCGGCTTCCTGGTCGGCTTTGCCGAGAGCCTCGCCGTCTTCAACTGGTCGATCCTGTTGCGGCCGATCACCCCGCTGCTGCCGGAATGGATCGAGATCCCGAGACAGCTCGCGGTCGTGTCGACCGAGTACAAGATCGTCGTGCCGTTCTTCATCCTGGTGGCGGTGCTGGTCTGGCGTCCGACCGGCGTGTTCAGGGGAAGGATCCTCTAGATGCAGTCCGGCGTCTGGCGCAACGTCTTCCTCTTCGTCTGCCTGGCGGCATTCGTCCTGATCATCTTCCGCCTGCTGGGCACCGCCTATGGCGTCCGGATGCTGGTCGAGGCGAGCTGCTACGCGATTCTCGCGCTCGGCCTGACCATCCAGTGGGGCTATGCCGGCCTGTTCAATGCCGGGGTGATGGGCTTCATCGCTGCCGCCGCCTTCGTCACCATGTTCCTCACCTTCCCGGTCAACGTCGCGTTCTGGCACTCCGACGGACCGGCGTTGCTGGCCCGCGCTCTCGGCTACCTTCTGGTCGGCGCGGCGGCCACCGTGCTTCTTGCCCGAAGCCGCCGCTGGGGCGTGCCCGGCCTGCTCGCCACGCCGGCGGCCGTCGTTGCGGCAATCATCACCTACATCGCCGTGACCAACGCCGTCGAGCCGGCCGCCGCCCACATCGTGGCGGCCAGCGGCTTCGTTGGCGGTCTCGGCCTGCCGGTCGTCCTTGGATGGCTTGCCGGGGCGTTCGTGGCGGGGTGCCTCGCATGGGTGATCGGGCGCATCTGCCTCGGTCTTCAGAGCGACTATCTCGCCATCGCCACCCTCGGCATCGCCGAGATCGTGAAGGCGGTCCTGAAGAACGAGGAATGGCTGACCCGGGGCGTGCTCACCGTCTCGCCCCTGCCGTGGCCGGTACCTGGCCCGCACGAGCTCGGATTCGTTCTCAGCCGCGCCGCCTATCTCTCGCTCACCGCGATCATCATCGTGCTGATCTACGTTCTCCTCGAACGGGCGTGGCATGCCCCGTGGGGGCGCATGATGAGGGCCATCCGCGACAACGCCACTGCCGCCGAGGCCATGGGCAAGGACGTGAATGCCCGCCGCCTCGAGATCTTCGTGCTCGGCAATACCATCATCGGCCTCGGCGGCGCGGCGCTGGTGTCGTTCGCCGGCATCTTCGACCCCCAGAGCTTCACCCCCCTCAACCATACGTTCCTGATCTGGGTGATGGTGATCCTCGGCGGCGCCGGCAACAACCTCGGCGCCATTTTCGGCGCCCTGTTCGTCTACTGCATCTGGGTCATGTCGGAGCCGGCGGCCCTGTTCCTGTTCGACGCCGCCGGCAACTGGGGCCAGGAGGTCTTCGGCTGGGAACCTAGCGATCTCCAGTCGCGGGCGCTGCAGATGCGGGTATTCGTGATCGGGCTCACCATCTCGCTAGTGTTGCGCTTCGCCCCGCGCGGGCTGATCCCCGAAAAGGTCGTCAGGGACGAGTGAGCGGCCGACCTGGCTGCGCCAGGTGCCGGTCGCGAAGCAAAACGAAAGGGCCCGGGGAACTGCACCCGGGCCCCGAACGCGTGATCGCGGGTCGGCTGTTACTCGGCGAGCCCGAGCACCTTGAACTCGCTGCCTTCGATCAGCAGTTCCTCGATCGAACCCGGCACGTCGCCCTTGTCGTCGAACTCCAGGCTGCCCGTGGCACCCTCGTAGTTGATGTCCTGGCCCTCGGCGATCAGCTTCTTTGCCTTCTCCCACTCGCCGGGCAGGATCACCTCGCCGGGAGCGGTGGCAACCTCGCGCAGGGCGGCAGCCAGCCCCTCCCTGTCGGCCGAGCCGTTCTTCTCGATGGCCAGCGCCAGCAGGAACGCGGCATCGTAGCTCTGCGCCGCGAAGGTCGCGTCCGGATCGAGGCCCGCGTCCGTGGCGAGCTTGCGGTAGATCTCGGAGCCCGGGATCTCCGGCGTGCCCGGACGGGTGAGGATCATGCCCTCGAGATTGCCTTCGCCACCCGCGGCGATCAGCGCGTCACCGACCATTCCGTCGGCGCCCGCGAAACGCTTGAAAGCCCCGGCTTCAATGGCCTGGCGGAGGATCGTCTGGCCCGAACCGTCGACGTAAGCCAGCACCACGAGGGTTTCGGCACCCGTGGCCGCAAGCGAACCGATCTCGGGCCTGTAGTCGGCCTTGCCGTCCTCGTGTGCCTCCTTGGCGGCGACAGTGCCGCCCTCTGCCTCGAACGCGTTGCCGACGGCATCCGCCAGGCCCTTGCCGTAGTCGTTGTTGACGTAGGTGATGGCGATTTCATCGATCCCGTTGCGACGCAGCGCCCGCGCCAGCACCTCGCCCTGATAGGCATCCGACGAGGTGGTGCGGAAGACGACGTCGTTGTCGTCGAGCTCGGTAATGGCTGGCGATGTCGATGCCGGCGACACCGTGACCACGCCGGCCGGGATCGTCACGTTGTTCGCGGCTGCGATCGTGGCGCCGGAGCACAGCGCGCCCACGATCGCCACGACCTGCTCGGAGTTGACGAGGCGGTCGGCGCCGTTGACCGACATCGTCGCGTCGCTGCATCCGGTATCGGCCGAAGGAACTTCGATCTTCTGCCCGTCGAGCAACCCGCCCTGCTCGTTCACATGGCTGGCCGCCAGCTTGGCCGCTTCGAAGATCGGCGGCGTCAGGCTTTCGATCGGTCCGGTGAAACCCCCGAGAAAGCCCACCTTGACATCGCCCAGCGCAGCGGATGTGGCGGCCAGGCTTACAGTGGCCGCTGCTGCGGCAATCAGGCAATTCCTGCGCAACATTTTTGACAACCTCCCTCGTTGCAGTGAACCCTACCTTTGGCCCCCATGGCCACGAACGGACCGAGATTGTCCCCATGCGCCGGCAAAGTAAAGCGAGACGGGGGATCAAGCGACTTGACCCGGGCACGGTTGTTGACGCAAACAGTGCCACGGATCGTGAGTTCCTTTCGGTTGTGCCATGAAACCCTTCTTCGTCCAGATCAAGTGCGAGCTGGGCAAGGCATACGATGTGGCGACCCAGATCGCGGACGCGGAGATCGCCTCGGAAATCTATTCGACCGCGGGCAACTACGATCTGCTGGTCAAGTTCTACGCAGACGAGGGCACCGATATCGGCCACTTCGTCAACGAGCGGGTGCACCGCTTTGACGGTGTCAAGGACACCTATACGATCATCACCTTCCGCGCGTTCTGACACGACTTCGTAGGGCCATGCCGCCACTCAGTACCGCCTCGGATGTCGCCGACTTCCGCCTCGGTGTATTGATGCTTGATACGCGTTTTCCGCGACCCGTCGGTGACATCGGCAATCCACGTACGTTTCCGTTCGAGGTGATCTACCGCACCGTTCCCCGTGCTATGGTGAGCACCGTCATGACCGACGACGGGCTGGCTCCGGATCTCCTGGACCGATTCCTCACCGAGGCCGAGCGCCTGGAACGCGACGGCGCCGACCTGATCACGACCGGTTGCGGGTTCCTGATCCGCCACCAGGATGACCTGGCCACCTCCGTGGGGGTGCCGGTCGTGGCGTCTTCACTGTGCCTGCTACCGTGGCTCGCGTCTCGGGACCACGCCAGCATCGGCGTCATCACCTATGACGCCCGCATGCTGAAGCCGGAGGAATTCGCGGTCGACGTTCCCCTCGTCATCGAGGGAATCGAGAGCGGAAAGGAATTGCACCCCGTGATCCGCGACGACCGGAGGACACTCGACGAGGCCGCGGCCCGTGCGGACGTTCGCGACGCAGCCGAACGTCTGGCACGACGCATGACGGCACCGACGGCGGTGGTGCTCGAGTGCACCAATCTTGCGCCCTATCGGGACGATATCGCTGCCGTCGTGAACTGCCCAGTGTACGACATCCGCGACCCGATCCTCTGGTACGCTCACTTCCTGGCGGGCGACGATACGCCGTGGCCAGAGCTTCATGACTGGCTCACCGGCGCCAACTTTGCGGTCGCGCCACAAGAGGATGCTGGCTAGTATGGCGCCGCTACAACCAGAAACTGCCGGGAGGAAATCATGCTCGACTTCAAGCGGACCTTCGCCGCGGTAGCCGTCGCCGCCACCCTTGCCGCCGGACCGGCGGCTGCCGAACGCTGGGACATGCCGCTCGCCTACTCCGCGAGCAACTATCATTCCGAGAACGCGGCCCAGTTCGCCAAGGACGTCACCGAGGCAACCGGTGGCGAGATCGAGATCGTCACCCATCCGGGAGGCTCGCTCTACAAAGGCGACGAGATCTTCCGCGCCGTGCGCACCGGACAGGCCCCCATCGGCGAACGTCTCGTCTCCGCGCTCGGAAACGAGCACCCGATCTTCGAGATCGATGCGCTGCCGTTCGTTGCCACCAGCTTCGAGCAGTCCCGGAAGCTCTACGAGGCGTCGAAAGCCGTGACGGAGAAAGTCCTTGAAGAGCGGGGGCTGAAGCTGCTGTACGCCGTCCCGTGGCCGCCGCAGGGCCTGTACGTGAACAAGCCGCTCACCCGCGCCGCCGACATGCAGGGCGTCAAGTTTCGCGCATACAATCCGGCAACGGCGCGACTGGCCGAGCTACTCGGTGCAATTCCGACCAAGATCGAGGAGGCTGAACTGACCCAGGCCTTCGCCACGGGTGTTGCCGACAGCATGATTTCTTCCGGCGCTACCGGCTACGACCGCAAGATCTGGGAACAGGTCGACTACTGGTACGACGTGCAGGCCTGGCTTCCGAAGAATATCGTGTTCGTCAACCTCGACGTATGGAACGGCCTGGACGAGGCCCACAAGGAGGCGATCACCAAGGCCGCTGCGGCTGCCGAGGAACGTGGCTGGGCGAAGGCGCAGGAGCTTGCCGACTGGTACAAGGAACAGCTGCGGGCAAACGGAATGACCGTGGAGGATCCAAGCCCCGAGCTCGCAGAGGAACTGGCAGCCATCGGCGAAACGATGGTGGAGGAGTGGCTCCAACGCGCGGGTGAGGAAGGCAAGACGGCCATCGAAGCATACCGGGCCTCGGCCATGTGACGCCCGCCACCGCCCGCTGTACATCGCGACCGAGAGGCACACCGGCGGATCGACCGGCACCGCCGGACAAGTTGCGGAGCAGCGGAGCGGCTGCCGTCGCCGCGACGGAGGGATCGCGTATCCATGCAACGATCCATGAGCGCCTTCTTCGGTCGCGTCGATCGCGCACTCGAGCGCCTGTACGATATCTGCGGCGCGATCGCCGCATTCTTCATGGTGCTACTCGGAGCCTTCGTGCTGGCCAGCATCCTGACCAGGATGTTCGGCATCTACGTCGCGGGGTTGACCGCCTATTCGGGCTACGCAATGGCGTCGGCGAGCTTTCTCGCCCTCGCCTACACGTTCCGTGCCGGTGCCCATATCCGGGTGGCGCTGCTGCGCAGCCGGCTCTCCGGCCGGCCGCTGTTCTGGCTGGAGCTGTGGTGCCTCTCCGTGGGTGCCTTCCTCACCTGTTTCCTCGCCTACTACCTCGTTCGGATGACGTGGGTGTCGTGGCTGTTCAAGGACAGGAGCGAGGGTGCGGACGCAACCCCGCTGTGGTTGCCGCAGACCGGGGTCGCGATCGGCTCGGTGGTCATGGCCGTGTGCATGGTGCATGCGCTTGTCAGGACGGTAGCGACCGGCGAAATCCAGTCGGCCACCGGCGGCGACGAACAGTTGCTAGCGGATTGAGGCGGCACCCGTGGATGAACTCGGCTTCACCCTCGTCTTCCTCGGCGTGCTGTTCCTGTTTCTCGGCTCCGGCATCTGGGTGGCGCTGAGCCTCATCGGCGTTGCCATGGTGGGGATGTTCCTGTTCACGTCGCGCCCGCTCGGCGACGCGATGGCCACCACCATCTGGAGCATGAGTTCGAGCTGGACGCTCGCGGCGCTGCCGCTGTTCATCTGGATGGGAGAGATACTTTTCCGTACCCGCCTGTCCGAAGACCTGTTCAAGGGCCTTCAGCCGTGGATGCAGCGCCTGCCGGGCGGCCTTCTGCACGTCAACATCGCCGGCTCGGCCATCTTTGCGGCGATCTCCGGATCGTCGGCGGCCACGGTTGCGACGGTAGGCAGGATGTCGATCCCCGAGCTCAACCGTCGCAAGTATCCCGAGCACATGATCGTCGGCACCCTCGCAGGCGCCGGGACGCTTGGCCTGCTGATCCCGCCATCGATCACGCTCATCATCTATGGCGTGGCTGTGAACGAATCAATCGCGAGGCTGTTCATCGCCGGGATCCTGCCTGGCATCATGCTAGCCGCAATGTTCATGTTTTACGTGGCGGGCTGGGCCCTGATTACCGGCAACGTGCCGAAAGCCGAGGAAACCTACACCCGACGCCAGAAGCTGCGCGCCCTCGCCCAGTTCATCCCGGTGGTGGCACTGATCCTGGCCGTCATGGGCTCCATCTACACCGGCATTGCCACGGCTACCGAGGCAGCGGTGCTCGGCGTTGGGGGGTCGTTGCTGCTTTCGGCGCTGCAGGGATCGCTCGACTGGACGTCGTTCCGCGAATCCCTGATGGGAGCGACCCGCACCTCGTGCATGATCGCATTCATCCTGGCCGGCTCCGCCTTCCTGTCTCTCGCCATGGGCTTCACCGGGCTACCCCGTGCGCTCGCGACGTGGATCGTCAGTCTCGAGCTCGAACCGTGGATGTTGATTGCGGCGCTCACCGTCTTCTATGTCGTGCTGGGTTGCTTTCTCGACGGCATATCGTCGATCGTGCTCACCATGGCGGTGATCGAGCCGCTCGTGCGCCAGGCCGGGTTCGACATGATCTGGTTCGGCATATTCCTGATGATCGCCGTCGAGATCGCGCAGATAACGCCGCCGATCGGCTTCAACCTTTTCGTGCTCCAGGGTATGACGGACCGCGACATCGACTTCATCGCCAAGGCGGCACTCCCGATGTTTCTCATCATGCTGATCGCAATCGGGCTGCTGTCGCTGTTTCCCGAGATCGCCACCTTCCTGCCGTCGCGCATGTGAACGCATCCGTGCGCGCATGGCTCGAACACATCGGTGCCCGCGGCACCCAGATTCTTGCGGCCAGCATATTCATCGGGCTGCTGGTGCCGCCGCTTGCGGCGTTCCTGCGGCCAACGCTGACCGCCGCCGTCTTCCTGCTGCTCGCCATTGCGATGGTGAGGGTCGAGCTCGGCGCCATGCGTCGCCTGATCACGGCGCCGCTCGTCCCGGCGCTGGCCGTCGTCGTGATCATGATCGCAACGCCGCTGGCCGTCGCATTGGCCTTCGAACTGTGGCGACCGCCGCCCGCGGTCGCGCTGGCGATCATGTTTGCAGCCTCCACGGCGCCAATCGTGTCATCGCCCGCGATCTCATACCTCGTAGGCCTCGACGGCCCGCTCAGTCTCGGTCTCCTGATAGCCGCAATGGTGTTGACGCCCTTCATCGCACCGGTGTTTGCCGAGCTGGTGGCGGGAGAAGCATTGCAGATTTCCGGATTCGCGCTTGCGTTGCGGCTCGCCGGCCTGCTGGTCGGAGCGGCACTCGCCGCCGCCCTGATCCGCAAGGTCCTCGGCGAAGCCCGGCGCGAACGGCTGGCCGGTGCGATCGATGGCGTGAACGTTCTCACGCTTGTCGTCTTTGCAGTCGCGCTGATGGACGGGGTATCGATGACGTTCCTCGAGCGCCCCGCCCTGGTTCTGGGCCTGACCGCGCTGGCTTTCGCGCTCAACCTCGGCCTCAACCTCGCCGGTACGCTGATCTTCTGGCGCGCCGGGCCGCGCACCGCGACAACGATCGGGTTTTCCTCCGGCAACCGCAATCTCGCGCTGATCGTCGGCGCCCTCGGCGGACAGGTGCCGCTCGAGACGTGGATCTTCTTCGCGGTGGCTCAGTTCCCGATATATCTGATGCCGGCCATCCTCAAGCCGGTCTACACGCGGCTGATATCGACCGGGCGGGCTAGACCCGCTCGATGATCATCGCGATGCCCTGCCCCACACCGATGCACATGGTGCAGAGGGCATGCCGGCCACCGGTTTCCTCTAGCTCATAGACGGCTGTCGCCACCAGCCGCGCGCCACTCATGCCGAGCGGATGGCCAAGCGCAATGGCCCCGCCGTTGGGGTTCACCCGGGCATCATCATCGCCAATTCCGAGACCCCGGAGCACCGCCAGACTCTGGCTGGCGAAAGCTTCGTTCAGCTCGATCACGTCCATGTCGTCGAGCCCCAGTCCGGTACGATCCAGCAACCGCCGGACCGCCGGTACGGGTCCATACCCCATTATGCGCGGCTCCAGCCCCGCGACAGCGGTCGCTATCACTCTCGCCTTCGGTTCCAGCCCGTTCGCCTTGGCCGCCGCCTCGCTCGCAAGGATCAGGGCGCATGCCCCGTCGTTGACACCGGAAGCGTTGCCGGCGGTCACCGTGCCGCCCTCGCGGAACGGCGTCGGCAGAGCGGCCAGCCTGTCGAGGGAGGTTTCCCGGGGGTGCTCGTCACGATCGACGATTATCGGCTCTCCCCTGCGCTGCGGAATCTCGACCGGGGCGATCTCCCGTGCCAGCCGCCCGCTTGCCTGTGCCCGTGCCGCCTTCCGTTGCGAGGCGAGCGCAAACCGATCCTGGTCCTCACGCGTGATCTGGAATTCCTCGGCCACGTTCTCTGCCGTCTCCGGCATGGAATCGATGCCGTACTGGCTCTTGATCAGCGGATTGACGAACCGCCAGCCAATGGTGGTGTCATACATCTCAGAAGTTCGCGAAAAGGCGGTTTCCGCCTTGCCGACGACGAACGGCGCCCGCGACATGCTCTCGACGCCGCCGGCAATCGCAAACGAGAGTTCGCCGGCCTTGATGCCTCGCGCTGCGTAGGCCACCGCGTCCATGCCGGATCCGCACAGCCTGTTGATCGTCGTCCCCGGTACGCTGACCGGAAGACCGCCGAGCAGCGTTGCCATCCGGGCCACGTTGCGGTTGTCCTCGCCGGCCTGGTTGGCGCATCCCATGACCACGTCATCCAGCGCCTCCCAGTCGGCGCTGCCGTTGCGTTGCTGCAGTGCCTTGAGCGGTATGGCAGCCAGGTCGTCGGTCCGCACCCGCGAGAGACTACCGCCATAGCGGCCGATAGGCGTCCGTACCGCGTCGCAGATGAAGGCTTCGGTCATCGATCGGGCACCCCCGGGAAATCCTGTCGCACTGTTTCTTCCTAGCACACGCCGGCGGCGGCCGGCAGCCTGCACCACACACTACGGGGAAGCGACGGGGATTGAATCGGATTGTCCGATCACGATCCAAGCATCTGAATCCACGCAGACATCATGAACGGATGTCCCGCCTTGCCCACCGTGACAACATTGGTCCGCAACCGCCACCACCGCGGCTTGTCACGTCCCGGTTACTCTTGTATCGGATCAGGCGATGTTGCCTGACGACGACCAACCAATGCCTCCCGCCCCTGCATCGCAGGACCTCGCCATACCGGTGCCGCACCAGGCGCCGGACGGCCCATTCTGGGAGCGTGACCGGGTTGCCGCGGCGCTCGGGATGATGCTGGAGCATTCGTCCCCCGGCAAAGCGGTGGTCACGATGACGGTGGGGCCGGACATGTTGAACGCGCACGGCATGTGCCATGGCGGGATGATCTTCTCGCTTGCCGACAGCACCTTCGGCGTCGCCTGCAACGGTTACGATCACGTCACCGTCGGCGTCCACTGCGACATTTCCTATCTTCGCCCCGCCAGGCTGGGCGACCGGCTGACGGCGCATGCCCGCGAAAGCCACCGGGAGGGCCGCAACGGCATCTACGATGTCGAGGTCCGCAATGATCGCGGTGAGATGGTGGCGCTGTTCCGCGGCCGCTCGCGGGAGATGCGCAGGTAATCGCCCGGCCAGTGTCCGCCGGCGCCGCTCGGCATCAGCCGTTCCTGGCCGCGAGATAGGCGCGGTGGGAAATTTCCGACCAGGCGACGGAATGCTGCTTCATCGTCCTGAACGAGGCGTAGATGCGCTTTTCGATATCGCTGCCCTGGTCGAAGATCGCCAGCACCTCGTCGGCTGCCTCGCGGGCAGCGGCGATCACGTCGTCGGGCCAAGGCCTTAGCTGAACGCCTTCCGCCTTCAGTTCCTCCAGGGCCGTAGCGTTCATCCATTCCGTCTCCGCCAGTGCCAGCACGGCTTCCCCGCGGCAGACCATCTCGATGATCGCCTTCAGATCGTCGGGCAGGTTCTGCCACGCCTCCAGGTTGACGATGCATTCACCGGTCCCGTTCGGTTCGTGGAACCCGGGCCAGTAATAGTACGGCGCCACCTTGTAGAAGCCGGCCGCCCGGTCGCTCCACGGCCCCAGGAACTCCGTTCCGTCGATCGCTCCGCTCTGCAGCGCAGGCAGGATTTCCGTCGGCGAGGTCATCGTCGGGACGACGCCGAGCCGCTTCATCATTTCACCGCCGAGGCCCGGAATACGGAAGATCAGCCCCTTCATGTCGTCGAGACTCGTGATCTCCCGTCTCAACCAGCCGCCCATCTGCATGCCCGAATTGCCGGCCATGAACGGCTTGACATTGAATGGGGCGTAGAGTTCGTCCCACAGCGCCTGTCCGCCACCATGTTCGATCCACGCCGTATGCTCCATGGGCGTCAGCCCGAACGGAACGGTGGTGAAGAAGGCGGCCGCCCGCATCTTGCCGGTCCAGAAGAACGAGGCGGTGTGGCCCATGTGCGCCACGCCCCCTCCGACGGCATCGAGCACCTCAAGGCCTGACACGATTTCACCTGCCGCGTGCAGGTCGATCTTGAGCCGGCCGTTGCTCATGCGTTCGATGTTGTCGGCCACGCGCTGGGCAGACACACCCGGGCCTGGCAGGTTGCGCTGCCACGACGTGACCATGCGCCAGCGCAGCGGCTCCGATCTGGCGACGTGGGGGGCAGCCAGCACACTGGCGGTTGCCGCTGCCCCCGCGGCGAGAAGCCGGCGTCTTGAATGCGAAGTCATCGTGTACGTCCCTTCTGCGGCCACAGTGCATGAAAGTGATGCACGGGGCCCTGGCCATGGCCGATGGAGAGGTCGTCCGCCGCCTCGATGGCGGCAGTCAGGTACGCCTTGGCTTCCGCGACCGCCTCGACGAGCGGCAGGCCGCGGGCCATGAATGCGGCGATGGCGGAGGACAGCGTGCAGCCGGTGCCATGGGTATTCTTTGTCGTCACCCGGCGTGCGTCAAACTGCTCAACACCGCCCGCGTGCACCAGCACATCGGGCGAGACCGGAGCCTCGAGGTGACCGCCCTTGAGCAGGACGGCTTCGGGCCCAAGTTGCAGCAGCGCGCGGGCAGTCTCGGTCATCTCCGAGGCATCGGCCACCGGTGCGCGGTCGAGGATCCGTGCGGCCTCGGGCAGGTTGGGCGTGATCAGAGTCGCCAACGGCAGCAGCGAGCGAACGAGCGTCTCGACCGCCTCCGGCTGCAGCAGCGCGTCGCCGCTCTTTGCGACCATCACGGGGTCGAGCACCACGACCGGCGGCCGGTAGGCCGCGAGCCCTTCGGCAACGGCGCGGATCGTTTCCGGCTGGCTCAGCATCCCGATCTTGACCGCCCCGATGTCGAGGTCACCGAACACGGCATCCATCTGTGCGCGCACGAAGTCTACCGGGACGTCGAGAACACCGGTGACGCCCTGCGTATTCTGGGCGGTCAGTGCGGTGATGACCGATGCACCGTAGACGCCAAGTGCGGAGAAGGTCTTGAGGTCGGCCTGAATGCCGGCGCCACCGCCCGAATCAGACCCCGCAATGGTGAGAGCAATCGGTGTGGTCATGATCGCGACCTCCTTGAACCGGAAACCCGTTCCGCAAGCGTCCGCGCCGCCGCCTCGACGTCGGTCGCGCCGAAGATTGCCGACACGACGGCAACCCCGTCGGCACCGGCGGCAATGACCTCGGGTACCGTGTCTGCCGTGATGCCGGCGATCGCAACTACCGGAGCCGACGGCGCACGACCGTTGAGGATGCGCACGATGCGGGCGAGACCGTGCGGCCCGATCGGAGGATCGGGATTGTCCTTGCTGCGGGTCGGGTAGACGCCGCCGACGCCGAAGTAGTCGACGAGCTCGACCGGGGCGGACTGCGCCTCCGCCTCGGAATGGATGGTGAGACCGACGATCGCATCGTCGCCCAACAGACGGCGCGCATCCTCGACCGCCATGTCCTGCTGGCCGAGATGGACGCCGTCCGCGCCGGCAGCCATCGCCACGTCGACACGGTCGTTGACGACGAACGTTGCACGCCGCTGCCGGCAGATCGCGGCCAGCCGGCGGGCCTGGTCGACCATCGGTCGCGTGTCGCTGTGCTTGTCGCGCAGCTGGAAGATGGTCATGCCGCCGGCAAGCGCGGCTTCCACGACCTCTTCGAGTGGACGACCGAGAGTGTCCGGCGGCCCGGCAACGCCGTACACCGAGACATCCACCCTGCCCTTCTGTCTCACGCCCGGACCTCCTCGATTCGCGCGCGCGCCGAAATGGTCGGGCCGTCCAGTTCGTACAGCGCATCGAGAAACGCCGGCCGGAAGCTTCCGGGCCCACGCGCGTGCAAGGCGGCGATTTCCCCGGCCACGCCGGTCACCAGCAGAGCTGCCGCTGCGGCGGCAAGGATGTCGGTTTCGATCCCGACGAACGCGGCGACAATGGCTGAACCGCCGCAGCCCATTGCGGTGAGGCGCTGCATCAGGCGGTCGCCGTTGGCCAGCCGGATCACGCCGCTACCGTCGGTGACGACATCTTCCTCGCCGGTGACCGCCACCACCGTGCCGAGGTTCCGCGCGAGTTGCCGCCATGCGTCTTCGCCGTCCGCTCCGGCCAGCAGCCGGGCTTCGGCCGCATTGGCGCGGACAACGGCAGGCGAGCGCGAGGCGATGTCGCGGGCCAGCCGGGATCGCGGTTCCGAGCGATCGATGAAGACAGGATCGAACACGAAGGGAATGCCGTAGGCCTGCGCGGTATCAAGGGCGATATCAATGGCCTTGAGGCGGCTCTGATCGAGCGTACCGAGGTTGACCAGCAGCGCGTCGGCACTGGCGACGAACGCGGCGATTTCGTCAGGTGCCAGAGTAAGTGACGGCTCGGCGCCAAGCGCGAGCAGCACGTCGGCGGTGAAATAGTGCGCGGCATCGTTGGTGATGCAGTGGACACGCGGACGCCGTGCCCGGACCCGTTCGAGCATGGCTGCTGTCTGCGCTGCGAGACCGCTCAATTGGCGCTCCTCTCGTCGCGCCGGCGGACATCTTGGTCGGGGAAGGTCTCGAACACCGGTGGGGTGGGAAATCCGTGGGCGTCCGAAATTTGCCTCAATCCCTCCGCCAGCATGACCTGGATCAGGTTCGACGGGTTGGCTTCTGCCTCTCAGCCCGGACCGGGCACCCCGTTGAGAACGTCGACTCCTACATAGGGTGTGCCTCAACGGGCGACAACTGATAATTTGCCGCCGTACGATTCTGCCGCAGAAGGAACTGCCGATGATACCCCGCTACACGCGACCCGAAATGGCCCGGATCTGGGCGCCGGAGACCCGGTTCCAAATCTGGTTCGAGATCGAGGCGCATGCAGCGGATGCGATGGCCGAGCTCGGCACGATCCCCGAGGAGGCCGCGCGCGCGGTGTGGGAGCGCGGGCGCTTCGAAGTGGATCGGATCGACGAGATCGAGCGCGAGGTACGACACGACGTCATCGCGTTTCTGACCAACGTCGCAGAGCACGTCGGGCCGGAAGCGCGGTTCCTGCACCAGGGCATGACGTCCTCGGACGTGCTCGACACCTGTTTCAACCTGCAGCTCGTCCGCGCCGCCGACCTGCTCGATGCCGACCTCGAGTCACTGCTGGCAGTGCTGAAGAGGCGGGCGTACGAGTTCAAGGACACGGTCTGCATCGGGCGAAGCCACGGCATCCACGCCGAGCCGACGACCTTCGGCCTGAAGCTCGCCCAGGCCTATGCCGAGTTTGCGCGCGGTCGCGAACGGCTGGCGCTGGCCCGGCGTGAAGTCGCGACGTGTGCCATCTCCGGGGCGGTGGGCACGTTCGCCAACGTCGACCCGCGGGTGGAAGCCCGGGTCGCCGAGAAGCTCGGCCTGGAACCGGAGCCGATATCGACCCAGGTCATCCCCCGCGACCGCCACGCGGTATACTTCGCGACCCTGGCGATCATCGCCACGTCGGTTGAGCGGCTGGCGACCGAGATCCGCCACCTTCAGCGCACCGAGGTACTGGAAGCCGAGGAGTATTTCTCGGAGGGGCAGAAGGGCTCCTCGGCAATGCCGCACAAGCGCAACCCGGTGTTGACGGAGAACCTGACGGGCCTGGCGCGGCTGGTGCGGTCGAGGGAGATGCCGGCGATGGAGAACATCGTGCTGTG
>CAZSNL010000016.1:38493-43010 GCA_964608275.1 uncultured Hyphomicrobiales bacterium
GTGGCACGAGCGCGACATCTCGCACTCGTCGGTCGAACGCAACATCGGCCCCGATGCCACGGTAACGCTCGACTTCATGCTGGCCCGGCTGACCGACGTCGTCGACAGGCTGATCGTCTATCCCGACAACATGCGCCGCAACCTCGACCTTCACGGCGGCCTCGTGCATTCGCAGCGCGTGTTGCTTGCGCTGACGCAGGCCGGCCTCGGTCGCGAGGAGGCCTACCGTATCGTCCAGGCGAGCGCCATGCGCGCCTGGCGCGGCGAAGGCGGTTTCCGTGAACTGATCGGACAGGATACCCAGGTCCGTGCCGCGCTCGACGAAGGCCAGCTTGATGCGCTGTTCGACCTCGACTACCACCTGAAGCACGTCGACACGATCTTCTCGCGCGTCTTTGCCGACTAGCGACGAACGGTTCAGGAGGCGGCAGTCGTCACCTTCTCGGAAGACTGCAGCGGATCGTCCTCGAGCAGGAACTCGCGGCCGAGCTTGACCCGCTTGACACCGTCATACGAGATCACATCCGCGGTGGCATAGGTATCGGACAGGGTTTCGGGAAGGAAGCTCCCGGTGCCGATGGTGTCGACCGGCGCCTTTGCCGCGCCGGTGACGAAGCACTTCTGCGGATCGAAACCGGACGAGGCGACGATGCGCGCCTGCGGATACCCCGCCGCATCGAGCGCCTTGCGGGTCCGGATGATCGAGGCCACCGATACCCCGGCGCCGAACAGGATCCGGCGCACCCGGTCAACGATGATGTTGCGGGGATCGAGCTGGAAGGTGCTGCCGATGACGCGCTCGACGATATTGTATTCGCCCTCCACGCCCAGCCACTCGCCTACCGTTTCGACCGAGAGTTCATACGTCAGGCCCTCCGCAAACCGCCCGCCATGCGTGTCGAGGCGAATGCCGAACACCTTTCCTTCGCGATCGAGCTTCGCCTCCTCGTAGAACCAGCGGGCGCAGCGGACGGAATCGGTGAGTTCACGGCCCGAGTAATCGATCAGGGCGGTCACCGTGTCGCTGTCGGGGACCGCGGCCACGAACCGCTTGAGCGCCTCGAGTGCATCGCCGTTGGTCAACCCGATCAGCGCGTGCGGCATGGTCCCGAGACCGCGCGTCATGCCGAACAGAGGCGCGGTCAGGTCCTGCGAGGAGCCGATGAACCCCTTGACCGCATTGTTCCGCTGCTTCGCCGCCTCGCTGCCGACCGCCGCACCGTAGGCGCACAGCAGGTTCATTTCCGGGCCGCTGGCGTGGCGCGCGTGCATGTCGATGAACGCGGCGTATGGAACCGACCGGCACATTTCGTAGGCATTGTTCGCGCACACGCACGGGATGCCGATCTTCTGCAGCATGAGCGTCTCGACCTCCGACAGGCGCGAGAACGGCCCCCGGACGTGCATCAGCTTCTTTTCCGAGGGTACGACTTCGCCCTCGTCGAAGAATCTCTCCACGGTCGCATCGGGAACCAGGCGCTTGATGAGCCTTACCGCAGGCTCCAGCGCAGCGATGACGCGGCGGCGCAGGAAGATGGCGTAGACGACTTCCGGGTCGCCGTTTGCCTCGGCAACACGGCGGGTATGACTGAAGTACTTGTCGGTGATGTGCTCGACCGGCCCGGCCGCGAGCATCAGGTCAACCATCTTGTCGATCGTCGCTGCACGGTCGATCGTCATCGGCTTCGTGCCCCGGATCAGAGTGCGCAAGCGCCCATGTCAGCAGAATACCGTCAGACCGGCAAGCTGCCCCGCCGCCTGGCGAGACGGCTTCGGCTGTCAGGCACCCGCAAGGCTGTTGCGGAAGGCGCGCGAGGCAGAACGCAGGAAGGAAAGGTCGCTGCCGCCGGCGATGAACCGGTATCCCCGCCGCGCGTAACCCTGGCCGAGTTCCGGTGTGTTGGCGTAGATGCCGGCGACCAGCCCGTGCGCGTTCGCCTTCTCGGCAATCCGGTCGACGGCTGCCTCGACCTCCGGGCGTCCCGGCTCCACGTGGGCCCCTCCGGTCAGCGAAACGCACAGGTCGTTGGGGCCGACGAACACGCCGTCGAAGGCATTGAGCGCGAGGATGTCGTCAAGCCGGTCGAGCGCGGCGGCGGTCTCGATCATCGCCCAGACGAAGCAGCGTCCTCCGTTGGCAAGGTAGTCAGGCCCGGCGAGGCCGCTGTGCAGCATTGCGCGATGCGGTCCCCAACTGCGCTCGCCGTGAGGCGGAAAGCGCGTCGCCCGGGCAAGCCATTGCGCATCCTCGACGGAGTTGATCATGGGGCAGATCAGCCCGTCGACGCCGAGATCCAGCGCCTTGGCAATGAACCCGACATCGCCCAGCGGAACCCGCAGAAGCGCGAGCGCACCGGCGCCCTGCACCGCCTGGACCATGGGCACCGCATCGCCGTAGCCGATCAGGCCGTGCTGGGTATCGACCACCACAGCATCCCAGCCGTCGCGGGCCAGCGCTTCCGCGCCGATGGCGGAAGGCATGGTACACCATCCCGAATACACCGTTGCGCCGGCCTGGAGTCTGCTGTGCAGTGGACCCGGTTCCATATCCGCCCCCCTATTCGAGTTGTCGGCGCTCAGGCTTCGCTTTCGATCTGCTCGACCGCAGTTGCCATCAGTTCTTCCATCGTCCGGCGGATCTGATGGTCGGACTGATCCACCCCCCTCGCGTCGAAGTCGCTGCGGATCTTCCGGAACACATCCTCGTCGCCGGGTTCCTCGAAATCGGCGCGCACGACCTCGCGGGCGTAGGCCTCGGCATCGTCGCCGGTCATTCCCATTTTCTCCGCCGCCCACAGGCCGAGCAGCTTGTTGCGGCGCGCGGTGGCCTTGAACTTGAGCTCCTGGTCGCGGGCGAACTTCCGCTCGAATCCTTCCTGACGCTTGTCGAATGAGTTCATGAACCGTGGCTCCCTGGCTACGCGGTCAATCTGTCCCGCCTCGAATAACCGCTGCGAGGCTTGCAGGCAACCGGTGACGGCGGTCCCGGTCCACCGCCCGGCACTCTGGACACTGCCGTCCGCAGCAACTATGTCCCGATTGTAACGGGATGCGCCTTACGATAGCTTGCGCAGAGGCGAACATCATAGAATCAGCAATGTTTCCGTCACTCCTGCGGTGTCTATCGCAAAGCGATGCAGCGTGGGATGCCCACGTCTTGGAGACCTTACGTCATGAGCCGTCGTCGCCGCATCTATGAAGGCAAGGCCAAAGTCCTGTACGAAGGGCCTGAGCCGGGAACTTTGGTCCAGCATTTCAAGGATGACGCGACCGCCTTCAATGCCGAGAAGCGCGCGGTGATCGACGGCAAGGGTGTCCTGAACAACCGCATTTCCGAGTATGTTTTCACCCGCCTGAACGAGATCGGCGTTCCCACCCATTTCATCAGGCGGCTCAACATGCGCGAACAGCTCATTCGCGAAGTCGAGATCATCCCGCTCGAAGTGGTGGTGCGCAATATCGCCGCAGGATCGATTGCGAAACGCCTCGGCCTCGAGGAAGGCACGCCCCTGCCCCGCTCGATCGTGGAATTCTACTACAAGGACGACAAGCTGGGCGATCCGATGGTGTGCGAGGAACACATCACCGCCTTCGGCTGGGCGACGCCGGCCGAGATCGACGACATGATGGCCCTGGCGCTGAGGGTGAACGACTTCCTCACCGGACTGTTCCTCGGCATCGGCATCAAGCTGGTCGACTTCAAGATCGAGTTCGGCCGCCTCTACGAGAACGACCACGAGCGGATCGTGCTCGCCGACGAGATCAGCCCCGACTCGTGCCGCCTGTGGGATGCACAGACCAACGAGAAGCTCGACAAGGACCGCTTCCGGCGTGACATGGGCGGACTCATTGACGCCTATCAGGAGGTTGCCCGACGGCTCGGGATCCTGTTCGAGAACGAGCAGCCCGAGCGCAAGGGCCCGGTGCTCGTGAAGTCATGACGGGTGACGCCGGTGCCGGAGGCGGTGCTGGAATGAGGGCGCGCATCAGGATCACCCTCAAGGACGGCGTGCTCGATCCGCAAGGCCAGGCCATCGAGAAGTCGCTTCACACGCTGGGCTTCGAAGAAGCCGGCAATGTGCGCCAGGGCAAGGTGATAGAGCTGGACATTGCGGAATCGGATGAGGACCGCGCACGCGCCCGACTGGACGAGATGTGCCGCCGCCTCCTCGCCAACACCGTCATCGAGAATTACGAGATCGAGCTGACACGGACATGAAGACCGCGATCATCGTGTTTCCGGGCATCAACCGGGAGCGCGACATGGCGACGGCGATTCGCACTGTTTCCGGCCGGGATCCGGTGATGGTGTGGCATACCGAGACGGAGATCCCGCCGGTCGACCTCGTCATCCTCCCCGGCGGCTATTCCTACGGCGATTACCTGCGTCCGGGTGCGATCGCCGCACGCTCGCCGGTGATGCGCGACGTCGCAAGGAAGGCCGCGGACGGCGTGACGGTGATGGGCGTCGGCAACGGCTTCCAGATCCTCACCGAAGCCGGGCTCCTGCCTGGCGT
>CAZSNL010000017.1:0-16663 GCA_964608275.1 uncultured Hyphomicrobiales bacterium
GGTCGACGATTGCGCGGTCGAGCGGCGCGGCGGGCATCGCCGCCGGCGGCGCGAGTTCCTCGTCGACCGAAAGCTCCGGGCAGTAGCGGCGGATCAGGCTGGCGCAGTCGTCGAAGGTCGCGGCATGGACTTCGGCTGCAAGGTCCGGCGGCAGCGTGACCCGGCTGCCGAGCAGGCCCTCGCGGCGGGCGGCATCGAGGAACGTCTCGATGAACCGGCGCCGGCGAAGCCGGTTGCCGGGAATGTCGATCCTTTCGAGGACGTGCAGCGCCTCCCGTCCGGGGGTCGGATTGACGACCGGCGTGGGCAGGCTAGCCGGCGGCTCGACGCCAAGCCAGCGGAAGCCCGCTTCGATGACGCCGCGCGGGCCCTGGCGGCGGATGGCGGGATACCAGTGGACGGTGAGGTCGCCGATCGCGCGCTCCAGCGTGCGTGCGCGGCCCGAATGTGATCTTTCGGATGCGAGGCGTTCCGGCGACATCCAGTTGCGGGTGAACGCAACGAGGTCGCTCGTCGTCCGTCCGGTCTTGACCTGCTGCAGCCATGCCGAGACCACCCATTCGGTGTGCGGCCGGGCGAACATCAGCGCCCGCGTGTCGTAACCGAGCCCGTGCAGACCGGCGGCAAACGCGGCCAGCGTCGCCTCGCCGAAGCCGGACAGCCCCTCGGCCGACAGCACGATGTCGTGCTCGGCATCCGCGTGGCGGGCGACCAGATCGACGGCCGCGCCCACATCGCCCCGGCGCAGCGCGACGACGACGTCGCGGGCGTTGCCGGCGGTGGGCATGCCGGCGAGCGCCATGGCCATCGTGCCGCTCAGGTCCGGGTAGGCCAGCCGGTGCGAACGCAATCGGTCCCGCTCTGCCGCGAACGCCGATTGCAGGGCCGAGGAACCGGTCTTGCCGGTGCCGACGTGCAGATGGCAGACGCGCCGGCTCATGGGGCGGCAGCGGAACCTTCGATCACGCCCACTGCAGGGCGGCGCCGGGGCAGGTTCAACATGTGCGGATGTTCCGTTCAAGAGCGGCAAGCCTAGCACGCGGCGCCGCCCGCACAAGCACCCGTCGGCAGCAGCGTGGAGGACGATGATGACCGATGCGAGCGAGAAGTCGCGCGGCTGGCACCTCGACCGGCGGGTGCCGATCACGTTCATCGCCGCCATCGTGCTGCAGACCGGCATGTTCGCCTACTGGGTGGGCCAGACCACGCAGCGGGTGCTGGCGCTGGAGCATTCGGTGGAAAGCGCGGAGAACCGCGGCGAGCGGCTGGCCCGGGTCGAGGAGCGGCTGCGCAAGCTCGACCGGCTGGAGGCGGCACTGGCGCGCATCGAGGCCAAGATCGACAGCCGCAGCGGCCACCGCGGGCGGCAGTGACCGCGGGCGGTGGCGCCAGGCAGCGGATTTCCCTGATGGAGGAGACCATGACGCTGAACGCGGCGGGCATCGCGCTCGTCAAGGAGTTCGAAGGCTGGCGCAGCCGGGCCTACCGGTGCCCGTCGGGCGCGCTCACCATCGGCTACGGCCACACGTCGCGGGCAGGGCCGCCGACGGTCCTCCCCGGCATGACCATCGACCGGGCCGAGGGCGAGACCATCCTCAAGCACGACCTCGACGCGGCCGGCCGCGAGGTGCGACGGCTGGTGAAGGTCGGCTTGAACGACAACCAGCATGCCGCCCTGGTCTCGTTCTGCTTCAACGTCGGGCCGGGCAACCTTGCCCGGTCGTCGGTGCTGAAGGCGGTGAACGAAGGCCGGTTCGAGGATGTGCCGGCTCGCCTGCAGCTGTGGAACCGCGCCGGCGGGCGGGTGCTCAAGGGCCTCGTCAGGCGACGGGCGGCCGAGGCGCGGCTGTTCATGACGCCGGCCACGGCGGACGGTGCCCGGCGCGAGGCCGACGAGGCGGCGGGTGCGACGGTCGACCCGCCGTGCGGCAAGCCGATGACGCGGTCGACGACCAGCTGGGCGGCGATCCTCGCCGCGGTGTCGGCGGCGCTGGCGCCGGCGGTCACGACGGTCAAGGACCTCGGCGCCGCCCTCGGCGCGCCGTACGGACCGATGATCGCCGCCGCCGTGTTCGTTGCGCTGGCGGCGGCGTGGATCATCCGCGAACGTCGCGCCAAGGCCGGCGAGCACGGCATCTGAGGCGCCTTGAGTCACCCGGGACACAGCCATGATCGGATTGTTGAATGCCCTGTCGCTGCCGGGGCTGATCGGCAGCATCATCGACCTCGCGGCCGCCTGGCAGAAGGGACGGATCGGCGAGGCGGAAATGCGTGCCGAGGTCGAGAAGGCGCTGATCGATGCGGCGACGGCGGCCTACGAGGAAGGCCAGAAGACGGTACGCGCCGGCCTCGACAGCGGCGACCCGTTCGTCCGCCGCATGTGGGCGGTAAGCTTCGCCAGTTCGCTGTTCGTGCAGATGTGGTTCCTGTTCATCCAGCCGCTCGGCCATGCGCTGGCGCCGGGCGGGTTCCCGATCCTGGCGACGCCCGACACCCTGCTCGAATGGAACTATGCCTACCTCGGCGCCCATCTCGGCATCCTGCCGATGCTGCCCGGTCGCGGCGGCGACGGATTGCTGCAGAGGCTGCGCCGATGGTTTGTGTACTGATCAGAGGAACGGATGCAATTTGATTAAAACCGGGTCCGTGCCGGAAACCGGATCTCAGGGCCGTTGAGGCATGGTGCCGGCCACGGCCACACGGCCGTTCACCGGCGCGTTCCGCGCCGCCAATCCGTTCCGGCAATCCTCACGAGGGAGTCATGATCCCGAGCCGTCCGTATTCCGTCCGCACCCTGAGCATTGTCATTGCCTGCGCCGCCGTCGTCCTCGCCGGCTCGGGCGTCGCCGCGGCAGCGGAGCCGTCGGTGGCCGACATGCGGGCCGCCTACCAGCGCCACGTGGCCGACGTTACGGGAACGACGGCCGGGCGGATGGACCGCTTCGCGGTCGCCAAGCAGTCGTGCGAACCGGTGGAACGGGGAACCTACCAGTGCCAGTTTCACCGCCGGTTCTCGATCGCCCTCGAGCGCGACGGCCGGCAGATCGTGGACGACGATCATTCCGGCGTGTTCTACCGCGACGGCGACGGCTGGCGGTACAGTGAGACGCTCGCCTCGCGGGGGCCGTCGCCCGACGAGATGGCCGACGCCTACCGGCGCCACCTCGGCAAGGGCAGCCGCGGCGCCCATGGCGGCAGCAAGGTGATCGCGCTCACGCTCGCGCCGGCAGCCTGCACCGAGTTTCCGGCCGCCTTTCCGTCCGGAAGGGCGCACGTCTGCCGCCTCGATCTCGATTTTGTCGCCAGGAGCGCCCGCATCGGCATGACGTCCTATCGTGGGCCGGCGGTCGCGATCTTCTACCGGACCGGCAAGGTCTGGCATCTCGCCGACTGGCACCGCGTACGCTGAGCCGCACGGTCAGCCGGCCAGCCGCTCCTCGGCCGGCGCCTCGACGGTGCGGTTGCAGGGGAAGTAGAGCTCCACCGCGGTTCCCCGCTTGCGGTTGCGCACGATACGCGCGTCGCCGCCGATCTGGCGCATGAACCCGAACACCTGGGCGAGCCCGAGGCCGGTACCCTGATCGCCCTTGGTGGTGAAGAACGGCTCGAAGACGTGGTCGATCACATCATCGGGGATCCCGGTTCCGGTGTCGCTGACCCGCACCAGCGCATAGTCGCCCGGATCGAGCGTCGAATCGGCTTCCTGTGACCACCGGCTCATCCGCGTCCGGATCGTCACCACGCCGCCGTCGGGCATCGCATCGCGGGCATTGATGACGAGGTTCACCACCGCCGCGCCGAACTGGGTGCGGTCGATGGTGCAGGGTTCGATGTCGGGAGCAAGCTTCATTTCGACGCGGACGCCGGCCCCCGCCGCCTGGCGCAGGATGGGGGCAAGCTCGGTGATGAGGTCGTTGACGCTCGCCGTCGCTGGGCTGATCTGGCGGCCGCGGGCGAAGCCGAGGAGCTGCGCGGTCAGCTTGCGGCCGTGTTCGACGGTATCGGCCACGGCGCGGGCGTACTCCCTGACCCGCCCCGGATCGTCGGCGTGCTTGGCGATCAGGGTGCGGCCGGCCTCGATGGCGGCAAGCAGGTTGTTGAAGTCGTGGGCGATGCCGCCGGTCATGCGACCGAGCGACTCGAATTTCTGCAGGAACAGGCTCCTGCGATGCATCTCGTCACGCTCACGCACCTGGCGGAAGATCAGGACCGGCGTCACGACCGACAGGATGCACAGCAACAGGAATCCGAAGGCGGCGGCGTAGGCGGTATACCACCACTGGGTCATGTGACGGGTGACGGGAGTGGACGAGGAGACGACGAGGGGGAGCCCGGTGAGAACACGGTAGCCCACCATCACGTCCCGTCCGGGGCCGATGAGACCGTTGCCGATGAAGGTGCCGGCAGACGGCACGCCCGGGCCGAGCGGGAACAGGGTGAGATCCGGCGGCTGCTTGCCGGCAAGGCCGTGGTCATCGGGCACCCGGGCGATGAGGGTTCCGTCATGGTACCACAGCGTCAGCGAGTCGCCCGGATCGAGCAGCAGGCCGGCATAGAACCGTTGGTAGAACCGCGGTTCGAGCGCCGCGGCAACGATGCCGGCGAAGCTTCCGTCGGGTCTCGACAGGCGGCGGCTGAGTGGCAGGAACAGGCTCTCCACCGAGCGCGACTGCAACGGCGCCCCGATGTGCAGCCCGACATCGGGGTTCTTCTGGTGAACCATGAAGTAGGCGCGGTCGCCAAGCGACACGCGCGGCGTATTCGGGTGGTCGGTATCCTGGGTGATGAACCCGTCGGCTCCGACGAGATAGATGGCCCGCACGTAGGGAAGGCCGGCGAGGCGGCTGCGCAGCCAGTCCTCGTATTCCGGCCGGTGGTCTTCCAGTTGCCAGGCGTTGCTGTCGGCGATGATCTGGAGCAGGAGGTCGACCGCCTGGATGTTGCGGAGCGTATGCTCCTCGAGCACCTGGGTGAGCTGTGCGATCCGCTCTTCGAGGGCGTGCCTGTTGGACCGGTAGGAGTTCCACAACACGGAGCCGGTGACGACCGCGATGATGAGGAGACCGAGCGCGATCGACACGAATACTGTGGTTCGCAGTCTCCGCAGCGTGGACACGGATACCTGACGAGCCTGCTGAAGTCGCAGATATCGCGACATGCCGGAAGTACCCGACCCAGCAGTCAACGCCCCCTGTTGAGTTGACCTGATCGTGAGTACGTTAGGCGATCACCACCAGTTCGGCAACTGAAACAAGTAGCGGCACTTGTCTGCAATATATGCATGCAAATCAATAAGTTGACCACCAGTTTACTCAATTTTTCATGACGTTTTCTCTGAATCGTCGACGGCATCGCCTCCGTTCTCCGCGGACAGGAAGTCGGCAACGGTCTGCAGCGATCCGATGTGGCCGCAGAAGATCTTCACCGCAGCCATGAGCGGGACCGCGATCAACATGCCGACGATCCCCCACAGCCATCCCCAGAAGGCGATGGCGACGAACACGGCAACCGGGTTCATGGCGAGCCGCCGGCCGACCAGCGTCGGGGTGACGAACTGGCCTTCCAGCGATGTCAGCAGGAAGTAGACCGCCGGCGCCATGGCCGCCTGCACGAGGTTGGGGATGGTGCCGAGCGCGACCACGCCGACCAGCACGATCCCGACGATCGAACCGACATAGGGAATGAAGTTCAGCGCCGCGGCAAGCCCGCCCCACAGTGCCGGGTCGGGCATGCCGAGCGCCCACATGGCAAGCCCGACGCAGATGCCCAGTCCGAGGTTGATGAGCGTTATGGTGCCGAGATAGCGCGACAGTTCGCGCTCGATGTCGTAGGCGATCCGCAGCGCCCTCTTCTTGTCGGTGAGCGTCGGCAGCGCCCGCACCACCTTGGCATAGAACAGGTCGCCAGAGGACAGCAGGAACAACAGCAGGATCACCGCGAACAGGGTGCGCGCGATGACGTCGGGCGCGTTGGCGGCGGCTGCCGACAGCAGGCCGGGCTCCTTGACCACCACTTCCTGCGGGGCGCGGGGATCATCCGGTGCGGCCCTGGTCAGCTCGTCGACCCGTTCGCCGGCCTCGCGAAGCTGCTCGACCGGCGCGCGGAAGCCGCTCAGCTTGCGCTCGATCTCCGACGCCATGCGCGGAAGATCGGTGACGAGGCCGCCGAGCGGGCCGCTCAGGTACCATGCGGCTGCGCCGAATCCCCCAACAACCACCAGGACAAGTGCCAGCGAGGCGACGAACTCCGGCACCCGCCGGCGCGCCAGGAACCGCACGAGCGGACCGAGGATGAGCGACAGCAGAAAGGCGAGAAGAACCGGCAGCACGAACGCCTGGGCATAGGACAGTGCCGCGAAGACGGCGATCACGAACACGCCGGTCGCAGCCCAGTTCGAGACGGCCCGCGGCGGCGGAGTGTCCGTCGCGTCGTTCTCCGCCGTCGCCACCTTCCGCCGCTTCTCGGTCATGCCGGAATCCCCCGACCTGGTCGCCCCATGGGCGGCGGCTGCCGCCGGATCCGCGACCGGTATCCTCGTCCCGCCACGGACGACGTGCGGAAACGTCCATCCGTTCACTGCGGTTCCGAATGCGGTCATGGTCATCGCCGCCGTTCGCGCATTGACAGCCACCCGCAACAGTGTGTAGGAATATATTCATGCACGGGACGGATGCCGGATTGCTGTCGATACGCGAGGTCCTCGCCATTGCCGGGGTTGTCGATGCGGTTGCCGGCGCCGATTCCGATGCCGGCCGCCTGGCGGTGGCGTGGACGATCCGCAACCGCGTTCATGGCTCGTCTCAGCCGGTGGCGGCGGTGGTCGGCGGGCTGTGCCGCGACCTTCCGGCGGACGCCCGGTGTCGCTGCTCGCCCGCCGCGCTTCTCGATCGCCGCTGCGACGACGGGTTCTGCCGCAGCCTAGCACAGGTCGCGCTCGCGTGGGCGGACGCGGCACCCGATCCGACCGACGGAGCGTGGCGGTTTCATCGCCACGACCGGCTGCCGGACTGGGCACGCGACCGCTCGCCAACGGCACTCATCGGCAGCCACTTCTTCTATGCCCGGTGAAGGCGTGCGACGGTCTCCCCGGGTTGAAGTCGCCCGCGACCTCGAATAGCGTGCCGGGCCGCCCCGTCCGGGGCTTGAGCGGTCTCCCGAGAGGTTGCCGAATTGAAGGTTTCCGAAGCGCTTGCCACGCGGATCAGCTGTCGTGCCTTTCTCGATACCCCGGTTCCCGAGGCGACGGTGCGGGCGATACTCGACGCCTGCCGGCGAGCGCCCTCGGGCGGCAACCTGCAGCCGTGGTTCGTGCATGTCGTGACCGGCAGGACGCTGAAGCGCCTCATCGAGCGGGTCCAAGACAGGCTGGCCGAGTATCCTCGCGGCGAGGGCGCGGAGTTTCGCGTCTATCCCGAGCACCTGGACGAGGTCTATCGCGAGCGCCGCTTCCAGTGCGGCGAGGACCTTTATGCGACCCTTGGCATCCCCCGCGAGGACAAGGCCGCGCGGCGACGGCAGTTCAGCCGCAACTACACGCTGTTCGGCGCGCCTGTGGGCCTGTTCTTCTGCCTCGACCGCCAGATGGGCCCGCCGCAGTGGGCAGATCTCGGCATCTTCCTGCAAAGCGTGATGCTGCTCGCCCGCGAGTACGGCCTGCACACCTGCCCCCAGGAGGCCTGGGCGCTGTGGCCGAAGACGGTGGGCGAGGTGCTTCGGCTGCCGGACAACCAGATGCTGTTCTGTGGCATGGCGCTCGGCTACATGGACGAAGACGCCCCGGTCAACCGGCTGCGCACGCGACGTGCCCCGCTCGAGGAGTTCGTGACCTTTCATGCCGACTGACGCGACGGCGGCCATGGTTCCGAAGACCGGCCGGAACAAGCGGTTCAGCCATCGTTCATGTAGCCGTCTCTAGGGTGCCTCCGCGATGACAGCGTGGAAGAAGATAGCCGTCGCCCTGGCGGCGATTGCGTGCGCCTGGGTGATGGCACCGGGCCACGGGCCGGCGCATTCGGCGGCGGTGCCGCGCGTGGCGCTTGATGCCGCGGCGAACATCCAGGACGTGGAGCTCGTCCAGTCGCGGCGCGGCCAGCGGCGCGCCGGGCCGATGCGCCGGTCGCCACGCGGGTTCCAGCGCGCGCCGAGGCGGCGCGACATGCAGCGGGCGCCGCGGATGCGCCAGCTGCAGCAGCGCGAACGCCGCATCCAGCGTCAGCAGCAGATGCGCCGGTCCGCACGCCCGTCCCGCAGTCGGGGCATCGAACGGGCGCAACGCAGCCGCCGGCCGGAACAGGCACGGCGCCAGCAGCGGCGGCGCGAAGGCGCGCGCCAGTATCAGCGCGGCCCCGCCGCCAGCGGCCAGTTCGTGCCGCCGTCGACCGCTGCCCGCAATGCCCGCCGGGCGGTGCGCGGCAAGCTCCTGGGCGTCAGCCGCAATGGCGATACCTACCAGGTCAAGATCCGCGATGGCAGCCGGGTCAGCGTCGTCACGGTTGACGCGCGCACGGGGCGGGTGCTGGGATACTGAGCCTGTCCGACCCGCCGCGGAACAGCCGAGGAGGGGAACAACGATGCGTTTGCTGGTGGTCGAAGACGATCCCGATCTCAACCGCCAACTGGTCGATGCGCTGACCGAGGCGGGCTACGTCGTCGACTCCGCCATGGACGGCGAGGAAGGTCACTTCCTCGGCGATACCGAGCCGTATGACGCGGTGGTGCTCGACCTCGGCCTGCCGGTCATGGACGGCGTCAGCGTGCTCGAGGCGTGGCGGCGCAACGACCGCAAGATGCCAGTCCTTATCCTCACCGCACGCGACCGGTGGAGCGACAAGGTGGCGGGGTTCGATGCCGGTGCCGACGACTACGTGGCGAAGCCGTTCCACATGGAGGAGGTGTTGGCACGCATCCGAGCCCTGCTGCGGCGCTCGGCCGGCCATGCGTCATCGGAGATCCAGTGCGGCAACCTGCGGCTCGACACAAAGAGCGCCCGCGTCACCGTTGACGGCAACGCCGTCAAGCTGACATCGCTCGAATATCGGCTGCTCGCCTACCTGATGCACCACAAGGGGCGGGTGATCTCGCGCACGGAGCTTGTCGAACACCTGTACGACCAGGACTTCGACCGCGACTCCAACACGGTGGAGGTGTTCGTCGGCCGGCTGCGCAAGAAGCTCGGCACCAACGCCATCCAGACCGTGCGCGGATTGGGGTACTGCGTGGCTGAACCCGACAATGCGGCGTGACTCGCTCGCCTTCCGGCTGATCGTCTCGTCGGCGGGCTGGAGCATTGTCATACTGGCCATCACCGGGGTTCTCCTGTCGTCGCTGTTCCGCGCCGCCGTCGAGCGCAACTTCGACGCCCGGCTGCGCTCCACCCTCGACGGACTGCTCGCGGTGGTCGAACTCGACCGGCGCGGGAGGCTGTTCGAAAGCGCGAGCATCGCCGACAGCCGGTTCGACCTGCCGCTGTCCGGCTGGTACTGGCAGGTGACCTCGACCGAGCCCGGCTCCGACATGCAGCTGCGGTCGCTGTCGCTGCTGGAGCAGCAGATCGTGGTCCCCGACGATGTCGCCCGCCAGGTCGGCGAGGACGGCACCACGCGCTTCTATCTCACCGACCCGGACGGCAACCGGCTCCGGGTCCTCGAGCAGAAGTTCAGGCTGGCCGGCTCCGACCAGGACTTCTCGTTCATCGTCACCGGCAACTTCGACGAGATCGAGGACGAGGTGACGGCGTTCAACCAGACGCTCATTATCGCGCTCACCGTGCTCGCCATCGGCCTCGTCACGGCATCGTTCATCCAGGTCCGCTACGGGCTGCGTCCGTTGCGGCAGCTGCGCCGGGGCCTGGTCGAGGTCCGTTCCGGGATCGACCGGCGGCTGCGCGGAAACTTCCCCAGCGAGATCCAGCCGGTCGCCGACGAACTCAACGCACTATTGCAGGCGAACGAGGAGGTGGTCGAGCGCGCCCGCACCCAGGTCGGCAACCTTGCCCACGCGCTAAAGACGCCGTTGAGCGTCATCGCCAACGAGGCACAGGCCTCACGCGGCCAGCTGTCGCAGAAGGTGTCGCAGCAGGTCGAGGTGATGCGCGACCAGATCAACCTCTATCTCGACCGGGCCCGCCGGGCGGCGCGCGTCCATGCGCTTGGCTCGCTCACCGAGGTCGGCCTGGTGATCGACAGCCTCGTCCGCACGCTACAGCGCATCAACGCCGATCGCAGCATCGCGGTCGAGACGGATTGCCCGCCCGGGCTGAAGTTCCTCGGCGAGAAGCAGGACCTCGAGGAGATGATCGGCAACCTCCTCGACAACGCGTTCAAGTGGTCAGCCGGCTGGGTGGGCGTGCGGGTGGCCCCTGTCGAGGACACCGCGGTGCTCGGCAAGACCTGGATCGAACTCACCGTCGAGGATGACGGTCCGGGCCTGCCCGAAGGCCGCCGTGATGAGGCGCTCCAGCGCGGCCGGCGGCTGGACGAGACAAAGCCGGGGTCCGGCCTGGGCCTCGCGATAGTCGCGGAAACGGCAGCGATGTATGGCGGCAGCGTCATGCTTGGCGACTCTGCGCGTGGCGGCCTGAAGGCAACGCTGCGTCTGCCGTCGCCGGCGCCTTGAATTCAGGTGACGGGATGTCGAAGCCGGGGCCATTAGTTGCAGATTTTAACCAAAGCCTAAGGATTCAACTATTTCTTGTAATGACAGTCGAATGGAACCTCTTGTTTTTGGGCCGCGGGAACATTACTCTAGGTAAGTCTTCAAGTGCTCGACGATACCGCTTCATGAGGGTGAGCCGGAATAACATGGCAGGGGCGGGGTGGCCGGGCTAATCGGATGATAAGGTGCCGTCTGCCTTTTTGCCCCCGGTCGCGGGCGTGCATCTTATCGGGGTGGGCCCGAAAGGGCCCACCTTCTTTTTTGCAGCCGGCACCAGGTGGTGACGGGCATTTCCGCGGACAATCCCTTGCACGTACCGGTAGACGCCTGCCCGGGCTCGATAATGCAGGGTCGTGACACCGCGGTCTGGTCAGGACAGATCGGCGGTTGCGGCGAGGTTGCGCTGATCGTTGGGAATTCCGCGTTCGCGATAGGGCGTGCGGCCGTAATAGGCGCGGTAGCACTTGGAGAAGTGTGACGGCGACGAGAAACCGCACGCCAGCGCCACATTGATTACCGACAGGTTGGTCTGCAGCAGCAGGAGGCGCGCCTTCTTGAGGCGAAGCTCCAGGTAGTAACGCTTCGGCGACCGATCGAGGTAGCGCTTGAACAGCCGTTCGAGCTGGCGCGTCGACAGTCCCGCCTCCCGCGCCAGCAGGCTCGGGCTCAGCGGTTCCTCGAGATTGGCCTCCATCTGCTCGACGATCCCGATCAGCTTCGGGTGGCGCGCACCGATGCGCGCAGGCAGCGACATCCGCTGGTGCTCGCTGTGGTGGCGGATCGGCGAGTGAAGCACCTGCTCGGCGACATTGGCGGCAAGCTCGGTTCCGTGCTGCGAGGCGATCAGCCCCAGCATCATGTCGATCGGCGCCGTGCCGCCGGCGCAGGTGAAGCGGTCGCGATCGACTTCGAACAGGCCGCCCGAGATGTCGATGTCGGGAAAAGCCTCGATGAAGGCGGGCATGTTCTCCCAGTGGATGGTGCAGCAATAGCCGTCGAGGAGACCCGCCTCGGCCAGCACATGGGTGGCGGTGCACAGCGCTCCGATGTCGGCGCCCTTGCGCGCCGCCTTGCGCAACCAGTTGATGAGAGGCCGTGTCGTGTGCTTCTGGATGTTGAGCCCGCCGCAGACCATGACCGTTGCATGCTCGGGAATGTCCTCGAGCCGGCCGTCGGCGTTGATCAGCAGTCCGTTCGACGCCGCGACGGGACCGCCGTCGAGGCTGTACATGCGCCAGCGGTAGTAGGTGAATTCCGCAAGTCTGTTGGCAATGCGCGGCGGTTCGATGACCGAGGTGACCGGCATCATCGAGAACTCGGGCAGCAGGATCAACGCAAACTCCTGCGGCCATTGCCGCGGTGGATCACCGAACATTCAACCCACCTCAACCCGCCGACGTTCCCGGTGCCTTCCTCGCAACCTTGACTGCACTCAACGCGAGCATGCCTGCTAACGCCAATGAACGCAATGGTATATGGCCACTACACGGAGAAGATGAAGATGCCGGCGTGTCGCAAGGGGCGCGGGACACTGTCTCACACGGCCGGTGGCCGCTGGCGCCCATACAGGCGCACGCGAGCCCGTTCGCCTGCGGTGGCGAGAAGCCAGTCCCAAGCATAGTCGGCATACGATCGGAACACGTAAAGGTCGATCGTGTCCGGCTCCACCTGCACGATGTGGAACATGGCCGAGATGCCTGCGAACAGCATGCGCCGGACGCGTCCCGGTCCCCACACCGGATCGGTCAGGTCGACCGCAGCCCCCTTCATGATCACCTCGCGCGCACCATCACCCTCGAGGCGGATGATTGCGCGCGCGTCGCTCATGTCCACGTGATGCGAGAAGATGCCGGCGAGCGCTCCGTCGAGCCGGTCCCTGGTGGACGCAACCTCGCCGTGCGGCAGCGTCACCAGCCACTGATCAATCGACAGCCACAGGATCGTGACGTCGTCCCGCGATACCGAGGTGCGCGGCTCGCGCGGCAGGTCGAGGCCGATTATCGAGCCTGCCGCAGCGAGGAATGCCGCGTCGTCGGGCCGGCCGCGCAGGTCGATCATTCCGCGTCCGGTGACCTCGCTCAGCCCGATGGCGAGCCCCGACGGCGCCGGCGCGGCACGATGGGCAAGCGGGCTGATCCGGGGCGTCATCGGTGCCTGCTCCCGGAAACTGTGACTGCGGCGGCGGCGCCACGTGACCGTCTGCTCTCAAACATCCTGGCGGGCACCTTCCTTGTCGTAGAACACGGGCTCGACGATCCGCGCCCGGACCACCTTGTCGGGCAACGGGAACGACAGCGTCTCGCCCATGCGGGATCGGCCGTTGCGGATCAGGGCCATCGCAATCGACCGTCCGAGCGTCGGGCTCCAGTAGCTCGATGTCACGTGGCCGATCATGTCCATCGGCGGAGCATCCCTGACCTCCGCCACGGCATGGGCACCGTCGGGCAGCACCTCCTGGGGGTCTTCCGTGAGCAGGCCGACCAGCTCCTTGCGGTCGGGCCCCGAGAGGTACGAGCGTTCGAGCGAGCGCTTGCCGATGAAATCGGGTTTCGTCTTCGACACCGCCCATGACAGCCCGAGATCGAACGGCGTCACCGTACCGTCGGTCTCGTCGCCGACGGCGATGAAGCCCTTCTCGGCGCGCAGCACGTGCAGTGCCTCGGTGCCGTAGGGCTCGATGCCGAAGGCGGCTCCCGCCGCCAGCAGCGCGTCCCACAGCCCGGCGCCATGGTTCGCCGGCGTGGCAATCTCGTACGAAAGCTCGCCGGAGAAGCTGATGCGGAAGACGCGCACCGGCGCACCGGCAAGGGTACCCGTTTTCATGGTGAGGAAGGGAAAGCCCTCGCGGGAGAAGTCGATGTCGCCATCGAGCGACTGCAACAGGTCACGTGCCCTCGGCCCGGCAATGGCGAACTGTGCCCACTGCTCGGTTACCGGGGTCACGAACACCCTGAGTTCCGGCCACTCGGTCTGCAGCCACTCCTCGAGCCATGTGACGACGTGATCGGCACCGCCGCTCGTGGTGTGCAGCAGAAAACGTTCATCGTCGAGCCTCACCACCACCCCGTCGTCGAACAGGAAGCCGTTCTCGTTCAGCATCAGGCCGTAGCGGCAGCGGCCGACCTTCAGGCTCGACATCACGTTGGTGTAGATGCGGTCGAGGAACGTTCCGGCATCGGGACCGGCAACCTCGATCTTGCCGAGCGTCGAGGCATCCAGCAGCCCGACCTTGTTGCGCACCGCGAGGATCTCGCGGTTGACGGCGGCCCGCCGGTCCTCCTCGCCGCGCCGATAGCAGTACGGGCGGCGCCAGTGGCCGACCGGCTCGAAGTCGGCGTCGTTGCGCACGTGCCAGGCCCAGGGGGGCGTCCGCCTGACCGGCAGGAACAGGTTTCCGGACCTGTTGCCGGCGATGGCCCCGAAGGCGACGGGCGTGTAGGGCGGGCGGAACGTTGTGGTGCCGATCGCAGGGATGTCGCGTTCGAGCGTGCCGGTAAGCACGCCGAGCGCATTGATGTTGCCGGTGCGTCCCTGGTCGGTCCCCATGCCGAGCGTGGTGTAGCGCTTGACGTGCTCCACCGACCGGTAGCCCTCTCGCGCCGCCAGCTCAAGGTCGGCCGCGGTCACGTCGTTCTGCAGATCGATGAAGTGCTTGTTGCCCTCGTTGAGGGTGCCGGTCGCCGGCACGAACCACGCCGGCTCGAGTGGCGCCTCGGACTCGCCGAACGCCCTCGGAAGCTGCTTGCGGGCGCGCTTTGTCTTGCCGCCGAGCGCCGCTTGTGCGGCGGCTTCGCCGGCCACATGCGCCTCTTCGAGAATGTTGCCGAGCGCGAAGGTGCCATTGGCGGCGCCGACACAGACGATCGGGTCGTCGGTGTGGCCGGGCCGGAACGCCTGGATGGTCTCGTCAAATATGAGCTTGCCACTGGTATGGCTGTAGAGATGGAGCGTCGGGTTCCAGCCGCCGGATACGCAGACGAAGTCGCACGGTATGCGCTCCTCGCGGCCGCCGACGCGGCCGAGCCCGGAATAGCGCGCGACCTTGACCGCCTCGATGAAGCCGGGACCGGAGGTTTCGACGTTCACGATGCCGCTGGCATTAGCGATCTCGATTCCCGCATTGCGTGCCGCCTCGGCGAGTGCACTGCCGTTCTCGGGGCGGGTATCGACGATGCGGGCCACCGGCACGCCTGCCTCGACCAGCGTGAGCGCGGTCCGATAGGCGTCGTCGTTGTTGGTGAACACGACGCCGCGGCGACCGGGCGCGACCCCGTAGCGGCGAACGTAGACGCGCGTGGACGACGCCAGCATGACGCCCGGCCGGTCGTTGTGGGCGAACGCCAGCGGCCGCTCGATGGCGCCGGTGGCGAGGATCACCTGTCGCGCGCGTACCCGCCACAGGCGCTGGCGCGGTGCACCGACGGTCGAACGCACGGGGTCGTGGTCGGCCACGCGCTCGACCATGATCAGCCAGTTGTGATGGTAGTGCCCGGCTACCGTGGTCCGGGTGAGCAGGTGAACGTTCTCCAAGCCGGCGAGGTCCGCCACCGTCCGGCGAACCCATTCCAGTTGCGGCTTGCCGTCCAGGGTTCCGCCCGCGGCGTCGGCCAGTCCGCCCAGACGCGGATTCTCGTCGGCCAGAATGACGCGCGCGCCTGCCTTTGCCGCGGCGTGGGCGGCGACCAGCCCCGCGACACCGCCGCCGACGACAAGTACGTCGCAGAACGCGTGCATGTGCTCATAGGTATCCGGATCCGGCTCGCGTGGCGCGATGCCAAGCCCGGCGGCGCGGCGGATCAGCGGTTCGTAGAGCGAGACCCACGCCGCGCGCGGCCACATGAAGGTCTTGTAGTAGAACCCCGCGGGGATCAGGCGCGACAGCCAGCCGTTGATCGCGCCGATGTCGAACCTGAGGTTCGGCCAGTTGTTCTGGCTGCGGGCGACCAGCCCGTCGTACACCTCGACCTGGGTGGCGCGCAGGTTGGGTTCGAGCCGGCTGCCTTCCCCGACCCCGACGAGCGCGTTCGGTTCCTCCGGGCCGTGGCCGAACACGCCGCGCGGGCGATGGTACTTGAAGCTGCGGCCGACCAGCCGCACGCCGTTGGCGAGAAGGGCCGAAGCCAGGGTGTCGCCGGCGTGGGCGGTGTACTGCCGGCCGTCGAAGGTGAAGCCGAGCCGGCTGGCCCGGTCGATCACGCGTCCGACCGTGCCGCCGGCCGCGTCGGGCGGCAATCTGTAGGGTCGTCCGGTCATGACGTCTTGCCCGAACGCGATGACCGCCGCGTGCGCCCGGCCGGCTTCGGCGCGCCCCCCTCGATCTGCGGCGGCGGTTCGGTGATGCCGTAGAAGGCATGAAAGGCCATGGTGACAGTGTCGCGCGCGGCGTGGAACCACTTGCCGCAGCCGCGCGCGCATTGCCAGCGCTCGAAGTGGAGGCCCCTCGGGTTCTTGCGGAGAAACAGGTACGCGTGCTGCTCCGCGTCGGTGACCGACTCCGGACGCACGCTCGCCGGCCGCACGACATGGGCCTCGCCGCCGTAATGGAACTCGGTCTCGTCGCCTTGCTGGCCGCAGACCGGACAGGTGATCAGAAGCATTGCCGGACCTCAGTGTGCAACGGCCGCGGCGACGCTTTCGTCGATCAGCCGCCCGGTGACGAAGCGGTCGAGCCCGAACGGCGCCGCGATCGGATGCGGCCGGTCGTTGGCTATGGTGTCGGCGAAGACGAACCCGGAGCCCGGTATCGACTTGAAGCCACCGGTTCCCCAGCCGCAATTGACGTACAGGCCCCTGACGTCGGTCAGCGAGATGATCGGACTGCGGTCGCCGGTCATGTCGACGATCCCCGCCCACTGCCGCATCATCCTGAGGCGCGAGATGATCGGGAACGTTTCGACCAGTGCCGTCACGGTGCTCTCGATCGCCGGAAAGCTGCCGCGCTGGGACTAGTTGGTGTAGGGGTCGGCACCACCGCCAATGACCAGTTCGCCCTTGTCCGACTGGCTCATGT
>CAZSNL010000017.1:16673-42318 GCA_964608275.1 uncultured Hyphomicrobiales bacterium
GTAACCGTGCACCGTGTTGGCCATCACCACCACGTCCATGCATGGCTTGACGGGCTCGGACACCAGGGCCTGCAGCGCCACGCTTTCGATCGGCAGCCGCACCCCCGCGGTTTCGGCCAGCAGCGAGGAATGGCCGGAGGCGACGATGGCGATCTTCTTCGCCCGGATCGACCCACGGCTGGTTTCGACACCGGTGACGCGGTCGCCGGCGCGGGTGATTGCCGTCACTTCGCAGTTCTGGATGATGTCGACGCCCCGCGCATCAGCCCCCCGCGCATAACCCCATGCAACCGCGTCGTGGCGAGCGGTGCCGCCGCGCGGCTGGTAGTAGGCGCCGAGTATCGGATAGCGGCTGTCCGGGCGGTCATTTATGATCGGGCACAGCCGCTTGACCTCGGCACGGTCGATCATCCGCGATTCTATGCCGGCGAGCCGGTTGGCATGGAAGGTGCGCGTCAGCGCGCGCAGTTCATGCTCGGTCTGGCACAGCATCAGCAGGCCGCGCGGCGAGAACATGACGTTGAAGTTGAGCTCCTGCGACAGGTCCTCGTACAACGACCGGGCGAGCTCGTAGATCGCGATCGACTCGTCCTGCAGGTAATTGGAGCGGATGATGGTCGTGTTGCGGCCGGTGTTGCCGCCGCCGAGCCAGCCCTTCTCGAGCACCGCAATACGCCCGGGCTTGTGCTCCTTGGCCAGGTAGTAGGCAGTGGCCAGGCCATGGCCGCCGCCGCCGATCACAATCGCGTCATATTCGGGCCGCGGCTCCGGGCTTCGCCAGGCGAGCGACCAGTCCTTGTGGTAATTGACCGCGTTGCGCGCCAAGGAAAAGATGGAGTACCGCTGCATACCGTGTCGGATTGCACAAGAAGATCAACCGTGTTCCGCGCGGCGGACCTTAACACCGCCACTTGTACCGCACCACGGTTTTGCGACATGTTCGAAATTCGCTGCGACATGCGGCCGCGCGCCGCCACCCGTGCGCGCGTTGCCAATGACGCTGGCTGATCGGTAGAAGACCGGATGCTTCTGTGGATCGTATTTGCGGTAATGACCGCCGCGGTACTCATCGCGGTGCTGAGGCCGCTTGCCACGGGCGATGATGGCGGGCCGCAGCGGCGGCGGGCCTACGATGTGGCCGTCTACAAGGATCAGCTGGACCAGGTCGAACGCGAACGCGCCGAGGGGCTGATCGACCCGTCGGAAGCGGAAGCCGCGAAGCTCGAGATTTCGCGCAGATTGCTGGCACTCGCCAGCGAATCCGAACCGTCGGACCGGGCGGCGAAGGACACCCGACCGAGACGCTGGACCGCCACGGGGATCGTCGTCGTGTTGCCGACGCTGGTGCTCGGCCTCTATCTCGTGCTCGGATCTCCGGGACTCCCGGGACAGCCGTTCGACCAGAGGCAGGCTCAAGCATTGGACAATCAGGAACTGATCGCGCTGCTGGCGCGCGTCGAGAGTCACTTGCGGGAAAATCCCGACGACGCGCGCGGCTGGCGGGTCATCGCGCCCGGCTACATGCGCCTCGGTCGCTTTCAGCAGGCTGCGCGCGCATATCTGCGGGTGATCGAGCTCGGCGCCGGCGATGCCGACGTGCTCGCCCGCTACGGCGAGGCGCTCGTGCTGGCGGAGCAGGGACTGGTGACGGAGCTGGCCCGGCACGCCTTCATCCGGTCGCACGAACTCGACCGGGCCCATCCGAAGGCACGATTCTACCTCGGCCTCGCCCAGCAACAGGACGGCAATATCGATCAGGCAGTCGAAATGTGGCGCGCACTGCTCGATGACGCCCCGCCGGACGCCGCATGGCGGCCGATGGTTGAAGCCTACCTCGGTCGGGCACGCATAGGCAGGGGGCAGGCGCCAACGCTCAGCAGCGATGACATGGAAGCGTTGCAGGATCTGCCGCCCGAGGAACGCCTTCGCTACATCGAGTCCATGGTGTCCCGGCTGGCGGCGCGGCTCGAAGCCGACGGCAATGACATCGAAGGCTGGATCCGCCTCGTCCGATCGCAGGCGGTACTCGGCCGCGGGGACGCTGCGCGCGCCTCGTTGGCCAAGGCGACGCAACGGTTTGCCGAAGACGAGGAGGCAATGAAACGGCTCGACGAGGTGCGCGACGCCCTCGGTCTCGGCGAGGAGCAGCGATGACGCGCAAACAGCGGCGCATGGCCCTGATCGGCGCCGGTATTGCGATTCTCGGCGTTGCCGTCGGTCTCGTGCTTCACGCACTGGAGGACACGATCGTCTTCTTCTACACGCCGTCCGAGGCGCAGGCGAAGGCGATTGCGCCAGGCGAGCGTTTCCGGCTGGGCGGCCTGGTTGCCGACGGCAGCATCGAGAAGATCGACGGCACGACCATCCGCTTCGTCGTCACCGATGCCGGACGTGAACTGCCGGTCACGTTCAGCGGCATCCTGCCCGACCTCTTCCGCGAAGGACAGGGCGTGGTCGCCGAGGGCATGCTGGACGCTCATGGCGTGTTCGTCGCCGACACCGTGCTGGCCAAGCACGACGAAACCTACATGCCGAAGGAAGTGGCTGACGCATTGAAGAAGCAGGGTCACTGGAAGACCGGTGAAGGCGATTAGATGATTGCCGAAATCGGTCACTTCGCGCTGATACTGGCGTTCGCAGTGGCGGCGATACAGGCGACGGTTCCGCTGCTCGGGGCCCACCGTGGCGATGCGGCGCTGGCCCGCGTGGCGGTGCCGTGCGCCGGCACCCAGCTGGCGCTGGTACTCGCCGCCTTCGTGGCGCTCGGGATCGGGTATGTCACCTCCGACTTTTCGATAGCCAACGTCTGGGCAAACTCGCATTCCACCAAGCCGCTGCTCTACAAGATCACCGGCGTCTGGGGAAACCACGAAGGCTCGATGGTGCTGTGGGTGCTGATCCTCGCACTGTTCGGCGCCTGCGTGGCTGCCTTCGGCGCAAACCTGCCGCCGATGCTGAAGGCGCGGGTGCTGTCGGTTCAGGCGATGATCGCCGCCGCCTTCCTCCTGTTCACGATCGCCACCAGCAATCCGTTCGAACGCCTGCATCCGGCGCCGTTCGACGGTCAGGGGCTCAACCCGATCCTGCAGGACCCGGCGCTCGCCTTCCATCCACCGTTCCTCTACGTCGGCTACGTCGGCTTCTCGATCGCCTTCTCGTTTGCCGTCGCGGCGCTGATCGAGGGCCGCGTCGATGCCGCCTGGGCGCGCTGGGTGCGGCCATGGACTCTTGCAGCCTGGATGTTCCTGACGATCGGCATCGCCATGGGTTCGTGGTGGGCGTACTACGAGCTGGGCTGGGGCGGCTGGTGGTTCTGGGACCCGGTGGAGAACGCCTCGTTCATGCCCTGGCTGTCCGGCACCGCCCTCCTGCACTCGGCCATCGTGGTGGAGAAGCGCGACGCCCTGAAGGTATGGACGATCCTGCTGGCAATCCTCACCTTCTCGTTGAGCCTTCTCGGGACGTTTCTCGTCCGGTCCGGAGTGCTCACCTCGGTTCATGCATTTGCCGTCGATCCGGCGCGCGGGATTTTCGTCCTCCTGATCCTCAGCCTGTTCGTCGGCGGTTCGCTGACCCTGTTCGCGTGGCGCGCGCCCCTGCTCAGGGCAGGCGGCCTGTTTGCGCCGATCAGCCGCGAGGGCGGCCTGATCGTGAACAATCTCCTGCTTACCGCGGGCTGCGCCACTGTCCTCATCGGCACCCTCTACCCGCTCATGCTGGAGACGCTGACCGGCGACAAGGTTTCTGTCGGCGCGCCGTTCTTCAACGCGACGTTCGTTCCGATGATGATCCCGCTGCTCGTGCTGGTGCCGTTCGGTCCGCTGCTGTCATGGAAGCGAGCCGACGTACTGGCCGCGGCGCAGCGTCTGTGGGCGGCGGCGCTCCTTGCCTTCGTGACCATGCTGGCCTCGGCCTGGCTGAGCCGCGGCGAGCCGGTTCTTGCCGCCTTCGGCATGGCGCTCGGCGTCTGGCTGATCGTCGGCGCCGCCAGCGAAACGGCATTGCGCATCGGCGCCTTCCGCGAGCCGCTGGCGACGGTCTTCGCCCGCGCCCGCGGTCTGCCGCGTTCGGCCTGGGGGACGGCTCTGGCGCACGGCGGCCTTGGCGTCATGGTACTCGGCATCGTGGCAGTCACAGCATGGCGGGCGGAGACGATCGCATTGATGCAGCCGGGCCAGACGGTCGAAGTGGCCGGCTACGACCTGACACTCGAAGCCGTGGTGCCGCGCCGCGGCCCGGACCATGACGAGGAGGTGGGCCTCGTGCGCGCCGAGCGGAACGGCAGGACGGTGGCCCGGCTGGAGCCGGCCCGCCGTGTCTATCGCGTGCGCCAGATGACGACGTCGGAAGCGGCGATCCGGCCGTTCGCGACCGGCGATCTCTATGTGGTGATGGGCGAGCGCGACGGTGACGGCTGGATCGTGCGCGCCTACTTCAACCCGCTGGCCCCACTCATCTGGATCGGCGCGGTGATCATGTTCCTCGGCGGTGCGGTGTCACTCACCGATCGCCGCTACCGCATCGGCGCCCCGAGGCGGGCGCGGGCAGCCCGGGTGCCGGCGGTCGAGGCTGCGGAATGAGGTGGCTGACGACCATCCTGGTCTGCCTTGCGCTGGTCACGCCGGCTGCCGCCTTCCAGCCCGACGAGGCGCTCGACGATCCGGCGCTCGAGGCGCGGGCACGGGCGCTGTCGGCAGAGCTGCGCTGCCTCGTCTGCCAGAACCAGTCGATCGACGATTCCGATGCCCCGCTCGCCCGCGATCTTCGTCTGCTGATCCGCGAGCGCATCGTGGCAGGCGATACCGACGGCGAGGTGATCGATTTCGTCGTCGCCCGTTACGGCGAATTCGTGCTGTTGCGGCCGCCGTTCGCGCCGCACACCTGGGCACTGTGGCTGGCGCCCCCGCTCCTGCTCGGCGCGGGCGCGCTTGTCCTGATCGCCCTCGCACGCCGCCGCCGGTCGTCAATGCCCGGTCCTGCGCCGTTGACTGCGGAAGAGGCGAGGCGTCTCGATCGAATCATCGAGGACGCGTGACGCAAGAAGTGCAGACGTCCTCGCGGTCGAACAAATCACGGGCAGGTCTGGCAGACGGGTTTCTCCACATTACCTACATTTAACCCGACCGAAAGGTCACCGTAATTCGGCAGTACCCATATTCGCGTGCGAACGAAGGGATTTTGCCCCTGCCTCTCAGGGTGCATTCACATGTTGGAGAAAACACATGACTGACACCACTCGTACTGGAGGGCGACGCAAGGGGCAGCTGGCCCTGGCCCTGGCCGGCCTCCTGGGCGCAACCGCCCTCGGCGTCCCGATGCTGGGCAGCAGCATGCCGGTGCTTGCCCAGCCTGTCCCGGAGGCGGGAACGACGGTCGATCCTTCCACCGGCTTTGCAGACCTCGTCGAGCAGGTCACCCCAGCCGTCGTGAGCGTCCATGTGAAGCGCGGTGGTACGGAGTTGTCGTCAGACGAGCGGTCGCCGTTCAACTTCGACCAGTTCGACAATCCGTTCCCCGAGGACAGCCCCTTCCACGACTTCTTCGAACAGTTCCGCAACCAGCCGAACAGTCCCCGGTTCCGCGCCCCGCGTCAGAGACAGCAGGTGGCGCAGGGGTCGGGTTTCGTGATCTCCGAGGACGGCTACATCGTGACCAACAACCACGTCGTCGACCACGGTCAGGAGATCCAGGTTTCGTTCATCGATGGTCGTGAATACACGGCCGAGATCATCGGCACCGATCCAAAGACCGACCTTGCACTGCTGAAGATCGATACCGACGACAAGCTGGCGTATGTCCGGTTCGCCGAAGAGCCGGCGCGTGTCGGCGACTGGGTGATAGCGGTCGGCAACCCATTCGGCCTCGGCGGCAGCGTCACCACCGGCATCGTGTCGGCCCGTGGTCGCGATATCGGTGCCGGACCTTACGATGACTTCATCCAGCTCGACGCGCCGATCAACCGCGGCAACTCCGGCGGGCCGGCGTTCAACCTCCGCGGCGAGGTGATCGGCGTCAACACCGCGATATTCTCTCCGTCCGGCGGCAACGTCGGCATCGGCTTTGCCATCCCCGCCGCAACCGTCAAGGAGGTGGTCGAGGACCTGATGGACGACGGCGCCGTCACCCGCGGCTGGCTCGGCGTGCAGATCCAGAGCGTTACCGAGGACATTGCCGAGGGCCTTGGTCTTGAAGCCGAGCAGGGTGCGATCGTGGCCGAGGTGATGGATGATTCCCCCGCCGCGGCTGCCGGTCTGCAGGTGGGCGACACCGTCCTGCGGCTCGATGGCGAGGATGTGAAGGACTCGAGGGATCTCGCCCGCAAGGTGGCCCGGCTCAGGCCTGGCCAGAACGCCGAGTTCGAGATATTGCGCGACGGCGAGCGTCAGACCGTGACGGTGGAGATCGGTCTCATGCCGGGTGATACCCAGCAGGTCGCCAAGCGGCAGCGTCCAGGCGACCAGCGTACCAGCCTCGATGCACTGGGTCTCACGGTGGCACCTGCGGATGGCGAGGGCCAGGGCGTGGTCATCACCCGGGTGAAGCCCGACAGCCCCGCTGCCGAAAAGGGCCTTCAGCCCGGCGACCAGATCGTCGAGGTCGCCGGCAAGGCCGTGACCGTACCCGGTGATGTCGAAAGCGGCGTGGAAGCCGCACGCGAAAACGGCCGCAAGAGCGTGTTGATGCTCGTACGCTCCGGCGACAACCGGCGCTTCGTCGCCCTGCCGGTGGAGCAAGGCTGAGCGAACGAACGTCGTGCCAGTGGCTCCCGGTCCCCCTCACGGGAGCCGGAGACCGCGCGGGAACGGTGCCAATCGGTTCCCCCCCGACCGGAAATCGGCCCGCGCGGTCTCCACCGCCATTCGTATTTGCCGTTTTCACTGGATGCGGCCCGTACCTATATATTGCGCAAGGTAGACCAATGACACTGGACGCACCGGCTCTGTACGGATCGGATCGGGCGCCCAAGATGCGCATACTTGTCATCGAAGACGATCAGGGCACGGCCTCGTACCTGGTCAAGGGCCTGAGTGAGGCGGGCCATGTTGCCGACCTTGCCAGCGACGGCGAGGAAGGGCTGGCGCTTGCCCGCGAGGGCGTGCATGACGTGCTCGTCGTCGACCGCATGCTGCCGAAGCTCGACGGGCTGAAGCTGATCGAGATCCTGCGCGCGGAGGGCATCCGCACCCCGGTACTGATCCTGAGCGCGCTTGGCGACGTCGACGATCGGGTGCAGGGGCTGCGTGCCGGCGGCGACGATTATCTCACCAAACCCTATGCGTTTGCCGAACTGCTGGCTCGCGTCGAAGGGCTCGCCCGGCGCGCAAGTCACGAGGAGCCGCGGACGTCATACCGTGTTGGCGATCTGGAAGTGGACCTCCTGTCGCGCACCGTGAAACGCGCCGGCACGCTCATCCCGCTGCAACCGCGCGAATTCAAGCTGCTGGAGTACCTGGTCAGGCACGCCGGCCAGGTGGTCACCCGCACGATGCTGCTTGAGAATGTGTGGGATTACCATTTCGATCCCCAGACCAACGTCATCGACGTTCACGTCTCACGGCTCAGGTCGAAGATCGACAAGGGCTTCGGCGAGCCGCTGCTGCACACGGTGCGCGGCGCTGGATACACCATCCGTGCCGGCGCTCGGTAACCTGCTCCGCACCTCCACCTTCAGGCTGGCGGCAATCTACCTGGTCCTGTTCTCGCTGTCGGTCGGTGCCATTCTTGCCTACGTCTACTGGAACACGGCCGGCCTGCTCGAGCGGCAGATCGATGCCACCATAGAGACGGAGATCCAGGGGCTTGCCGAGCAGTATCGCCGCGGCGGCTTCCGGCTGCTCGTCGACTCCATCGAGCAGCGCAGCCGTCGCAATGACGAGGGGCTGTACCTTTTCGCCGACATTCTCGGCATCCGGCTCGCCGGCAACATGGGTGGCGTTCCCGGCGGGATCTCCGGATCCTCCGGCTGGATCGAGTTTCCCTATCTCACCCGCACCGACGACGACGAGCGCCATCACCAGGCGCGCGCCTACTTCACGCGCCTTGGCGGCTTCATCCTGATCGTCGGACGCGACGTGGAGGAACACCGACAGCTGGCGCAGCTCATCCGCCAGGCACTTTACTGGGCGCTTGGTCTGACGGCGCTGTTCGGACTGGGCGGCGGCATTCTCATGAGCCGCACCCTGCTGAGCCGGGTCGACCAGATCGCTGCGACCAGCCGCTCCATCATGGGAGGTGACCTCAGCGAACGCATGCCCGTGCGCGGGACCGGAGACGAACTTGATCGCCTCGCCCAGGCGCTCAATGAGATGCTCGACCAGATCGAACGGCTGATGACCGGGATGCGCGAGGTAAGCGACAACGTCGCCCACGATCTGAAGACGCCCCTGACACGGATGCGCGCCCGTGTCGAGGACGCGCTCAGGTCCGGATCGACGGAGACCTACCGGGATGCGCTCGAGCAGACGCTGGAGGAGAGCGATAGCCTGCTTCATACCTTCAATGCGCTGCTCGAGATCGCACGCACCGAAGCCGGCCAGGCGCGTTCCGCGCTGGCACCCTGCGATGCCGGCGAGGTGGTCCGCGAACTGGCCGAACTCTACGGCCCCTTGATCGAGGAAGCAGGCGGACGGCTCGATGTCGGGACCGATGCGTCAACCGTCGTGAAGGGCGACCGCCAGCTGCTTGCCCGGGCGGTGGCGAACCTCCTCGACAACGCTTTGAAGTATGCGGAGACGGACCCCGGCTCCAACCGGGCGCTGGAGATCGCGCTTGCAGCGAGGCGAACCGACGACGAGGTGTCGATCGAGGTTGCCGACAACGGGCCCGGTATCCCCGAAGCCGACCGCGAGCATGTCACGGAACGATTCGTGCGGCTGGACACCAGCCGAACCAAGCCAGGCAGCGGCCTCGGCCTGAGCCTTGTCGCCGGTGTCGCGAAGCTGCACGGCGGCCGCCTCGAACTTGCCGACAACGCCCCTGGCCTCAGGGCCAGTATCGTCATTCCGGCCCTGCAGGAAGCGGCGTGAGGGCGTCCTGAATACCCCTATGACGAGGCATCCCCACCACCGGCCGCCGCCAGCCGGGCGATGTGCTGCCAGACCTCGCTGGCATGCGAGACAGATATGAAATGCCCACCATCGACAACGGCAACGATGTGGTTGTTCGGCGTCGAGTTGGCGATGTCCCTGAATTCGTCGATCTTCGTCAATGGATCACGGCTGCCGTGGATGAAGATGACGGGCATGTCCAGAGCACCGACTTCGCGCTGCCAGGACTTCATCACAAAGCCGAAGTCGTCGGCCACGCCCAGCGTCGAACTTTGGTAGAGGTCGGAGAACATCCGGTGCCCGGGAACACCCGAGATGCGGCCTTCCAGGACATCGATGTCGGCCTGCGAACTGCCGAACAGCCGCAACAGGATCTCCCGGCATATGCTCTCGTCCGCGTAGTACTTCCTGAATTGCCAGTTCACGAGCCGGAACAGGTCGGGACGATCCGTGAGGGTTCGCAGCCCGCCATAGAAATGCCCGGCGAAGTTCTCGCTCGAGCGGACCGTCCGGGTGAGATTGATCGACAGCAGGATGAGGCGCGAGACGAGTTCGGGATGCCTGGTTGCGAAGCGGATCGAGGCGACCGCTCCGAGGGAATTTCCAAGCACCACCGCCGGCCGCCGGAAGTTCTGCTTCATGTACAGGGCAATGTCGTTCAGGCTGCTCGTCAGGAGGTCGTCCCGCGAATACAGACTGAAGACCGACCGCGATTCCAGGTATCCTTCGCGCACCGGTACGATCAGGCGGACATTTGCCGAGTTGAGGTGTGCCGCAATCCCGTAGAGGGAGATCGGAAACATCAACCCGTGGATCATTATCACGGGAGTACCGGTCTGGGGGCCGCTCTCAAGCACCCGCATCAGCCTGCCGTTCGGCAGCCGCTGCACGACAAGGCGGACGTCGTTGGACAGATAGCGGCTGACATACGCTTCCAGAACCTCGGCATGGACCGCTTCGGAATCGCTGATCGAAAGCAGATGCACCATCTGTCCGAGAACCTTGCGGACAAGGTACTTCTGGCCTGAACAGTCCAGCTTCAGGCAGGCGTTCTTCACGTGCGCGCGCTTCGTTTCGTAGGAGACCCGGTCCGTCGCCGCGGCCTCGCGCAAGCCGACACCGGACAGTGTCTGGAAGATCACCCGTGTCTCGCTCGCGCTCAGGTCGGCCGACGGGTTGAACAGATGCAGGACCTCCGCGAACAGCGCTTCGGTAACGCACAGCCCGCGTATGAGCCTGCGGCTCAACCGGTCCGGACGTGTGGGAGTGAACGGCAGGAACCAGTGAAAGCGTTGCTTGCCGGGGACCCTCTCCAGCGCGCCCGGTTGAATTCCGCCGGCCAGGCCGCGCAACGCCAGTTCATGGATGTCCGGATCCTCCTGGCTATTGGCCACGAGGCGCGTCGACAGATCCGAGATGTTGGAACAGCCGCCGCGAAGAAACCTCCCATGCTGGTCGAACTCGGTCCACTTGAGTTCGTCGGCCAGGGTTTCTGGCCGCGACACCGACTGTTCGAGGAATCGGCGTTTCGCTTCCTCGGCCTGCCGTTCCGGCAGCAGCGAGAATATTGCATCGAGGTTGGCTTTGAGGTGTCGGGTCATCACGGCCGCTCATGTTAACGGATCCGGATCAATTTGCATCAGAATCAAGTTTTCTGATTTCCGATTGCCCGCGATGCCAGAACCGTTCCAGGGGTGAGTTCCTGGACAATGTGCTTTAAGAGGCGATCATGGCCCAGCCGCTTCCCGAGCACGCCCTTGCCGCATCCCTGCCGGACCTGACGCGGTTGCGCGAGGTTGCCGCCGGACCGGGCGGCGACGATGCTGCCCGCCTCATCGCCGCCATCGAACAACAGCCGGCTATCGCGGCACTGATGGCCCGGGTGTTCGCCGTTTCGCCGTTTCTCCGCAGCCTCGTCGAACGCGAACCGGGATGGACGCTGCGGGTCCTGACCGGCAAGCCCGAGCCGCTTCTGTCCGAACTCACCGAGCCTTTGGCGCAGCTTCGCCTTGCAACGGACGAGGTGGGGATGATGCGGGAGCTGCGGCACGCCCGCGCACGCGCCGCCCTGCTTGTCGGCTTCGCGGATCTTTCCGGAGCGTGGGACCTGGTCGAAACCACCCACGCGCTCAGCCGCTTTGCAGACGTCGTCCTGCAGAGCGCGGTGGACTGGCTGCTCGCCGATGCCCACCGTGCAGGCACCTGCCTTGCACGCGACCCGGCACGACCCGCCCATGGCAGCGGCTACGCCGTCATCGCGATGGGCAAGTACGGAGCCTGCGAGCTCAACTACTCGAGCGACATCGACCTGATCGTGCTCTACGACGAGGATCGGGCAAGCCTCGCCGACGGGGTCGAGGCACCGGCCTTCTTCGTCCGGCTGACCAAGCGGCTGGTGAAGCTGCTGCAGGAACGAACCGCAGACGGATACGTCTTCCGGGTCGATCTCAGGCTGAGACCCGATCCCCGGGCAACACAGATCGCGATCTCGCTCGAGGCCGCTGCCCAGTACTACGAGCACATGGGTCAGAATTGGGAACGCGCCGCTATGATCAAGGCGCGCTTCGTCGCCGGCGACGAGGAAGCCGCATCGGAGTTCCTCGACCGGATGGTGCCCTTCGTGTGGCGCAAGTACCTCGACTTTGCCGCCATCGCCGATGTGCAGTCGCTCAAGCGGCAGATCCACGCCATCAAGGGACATGGCCGCATCGCCATCGCCGGACACAACATCAAGCTCGGCCGCGGCGGCATCCGCGAAATCGAGTTCTTCGTCCAGACGCAGCAGCTCATCGCCGGTGGCCGGGCTCCGCAGCTGCGCGGTCGCCGGACCCTGGACATGCTGGTGGCACTGGCGGAAGCGGGATGGATCACGCGTGCCGCAGCCGACGAACTCGCGGCGGCATACGTGTTCCTGCGCACGGTGGAACATCGGCTGCAGATGATTGCCGACGAACAGACCCACGTGCTGCCGGCCGCCGATCAGGACCTGGAGCGGCTGGCACGCTTTGCCGGCTATGACGGGGCGGCGGAGTTCTCCGAAGTGCTGCTCGGCCATCTGGAAACGGTGCAGCGCCACTATGCGGCGCTGTTCGAGGACGCACCCGGTCTCGGCCGTGAAGGAAGTCTGGTATTTACCGGCGGGGAAGACGATCCCGAGACCCTGCAGACGCTGGGACGGATGGGGTACAAGCGCCCCGCTGAGGTGGCTGCGGCCATCCGCGGATGGCACTTCGGCCGCTTCGCCGCCACCCGCAGTGCCCGGGCACGCGAACGGCTGACCGAGATCACGCCGGTGCTTCTCGATGCCTTGGCTCGAACAGGCCAACCCGATGCCGCCTTCGTCGCCTTCGACAGGTTCCTTGCCGGGTTGCCTGCCGGTGTCCAGCTGTTCTCGCTGCTGTGGGCCAACCCGAAGCTGCTGGATCTCCTGGCAGGGATCCTTGGCACCGCACCCAGGCTTGCCCGTTTCCTGAGCCGCCGGCCCAAGATCTTCGACGCGGTCCTCGATCCGGGTTTCTTCGGGCCATTGCCGAGCCGCGCCGAACTCGACGAACTCGTCCGTCACCAGATACCGGATGGGCTGCCTTACGAGGATGTCCTCGACCGCGCACGCATCGTCGGCAACGAACAGGCATTCCGCATCGGCGTGCGCATCCTCGCCGATCCCGCGAATGCGACAGCTGCCGGAGCGGCCTACAGCGCGCTTGCCGAGGCGCTGATCGTCAGGCTGCTGAAGGCGGTCCGGCTTGAGATCGAAGCGGTCCACGGTACGCTGCCCGATGCCGCGGTGACGGTTGTCGCCATGGGCAAGCTCGGCGGCGGCGAGATGACGGCGACGTCCGATCTCGACCTCCTGCTGATCTATGATCACGACCTTCAGGCGGGAGCGTCGGACGGCCCCCGCCCACTGTCGCCGCTGCGCTACTTTTCCCGGCTCACGCAGCGCCTGATCAGCGCGCTCACCGCTCCGACTGTCGAAGGCGGCCTCTACGAAGTCGACATGCGTCTGCGACCGTCCGGACGATCCGGTCCGGTGGCATCGCGGATCGACAGCTTCGTCGACTATCACCGGTCATCCGCCTGGACATGGGAGAAGCTCGCGCTCACGCGGGCAAGGGTGGTCGCCGGCGATCCACAGCTTGCCTCCCGCGTGGAGGATGCGATCAGGCGCGACCTGACCACACGGCGAGATGCAGAGGCGTTGTTGGCGGATGTCCACGACATGCGCCAGCGCTTAACACGCGACCGGCCGGCCCGCGGACGTTGGGACATCAAGCTTGCCCCAGGAGGACTGCTGGACCTCGAATTCATCGTGCAGACGCTTCAGCTGCTTCATGCCCCGGCTCATCCCGAGGTCCTGGATCAGAATACCGAAACCGCATTGCAGCGGCTGACGACCGCCGGGGTGATCGACGCCGGCACCGGCGAGATGCTGATCGGCGCCGTCCGCCTCTATCATGCCCTCACCCAGGTGACGCGGTTGTGCGTGGAAGGAGACTTCGATCCCGTGAACATCCCTGCCGGACTTGAGGCGCTACTTCAACAGACTGCAGGTGAACCCGATTTCGCGAGTCTCGAAGGCACCCTCGACGAGACGATGGAGCGGGTGAAAGACGTTCTGCATCAAGTCATTGGACGCGTTTCGTGAATCAGATTCGATACTTGAAGTCGTTGAATCGGTCTCTCAGGAAACGGCCGTCCGCGACATGGCGGCCGGAGCGGCCGGGCATTGTGCAGTTATCCCGCGACGGAATTTGCGCCGTTCCTCGTTCAATCAATCGAGCGGGCAGGGAGAGCCCCTCCGGTATCAACGAACGAAGGAGCGACAGCATGACGAGGAAGACCTACCTCCAGGGCGCGGCAATCGTCGGAGCATTGATGATCGGCCTCGGTGGCGCCGTCTACGCCGCCGGCGGCAAACATGGGGACCGCGGGATGTTCAACCGTCTCGACGCCAACGGCGACAAGCAGATCACGGCCGAGGAAGTCACCGAACTCGTCGGCAAGAAGTTCTCGCGCTACGATGCCGACGGCGACGGGAAGGTGACTGCGGAAGAGATCGATGCCCAGCTTCAGAAGTGGGTGGAACGTCGCCGTCAGCGCATGCTGGAGCGTCTTGATACCGACGGCGACGGCATGATCTCGCAGGCCGAGTTCGAGGCGCCCGCGTCGGCCAGGTTCGCAAGGATGGATGTCGATGGCGACGGCGTCGTGACCCGCGACGACATGCGCCAGTACCGCAAGGAGATGCGTTCGGAGCGACGCGAGAAGCGCCGCGAAAAGCGGAAGCAGAGACGGCAGGAGGGCGGACAGGATCAGTGATCCCGACGACGAGCCTCCATCGGTGATTGCTCTCACCGACACAGGGGACGTCCCGGCGGCGGTTGCCGCCGGGACCGCATCCCGCCCGCGGCAAACGGGCGAGGCGATGTCGGTCGCGCGGTTGGCGGCCGGCGACATCAAGGCTTTCGAAGCTCTTGCCCGGGCGCACTACGATCGCGTTCACGCACTCGCCTGGCGGATGCTCGGAAACGCCACCGACGCCGAGGATGCCGCCCAGGAAGTCCTGTTGCGCTTGTGGCGCAACCCGCCGGACCTGTCCGACGGTCGGGCGCAACTGTCGACCTGGCTCTACAGGGTCGCATCCAACCTGTGCATCGACCGTCTTCGTCGCCGGGCACCTGTGGGCCTCGACGAGATCCCCGAACCCGTCGACCCGGCTCCCGGGCAGGAAGAGATTACCGACGGGTTGCGTCTTTCGGAACGGGTCGACGCGGCAATCGGGGCGCTGCCCGAGCGCCAGCGGCTGGCGCTGGTGCTGACCCACTTCGAAGGCCTGCGCAACACGGAAGCCGCCGAGATCATGGACATCACCGTTGACGCACTGGAATCGCTGCTGTCCCGGGCACGACGGGCGTTGCGCCATGCGCTTGCCGACGACTGGCGGGCGTTCCGCGGCGACGACGTTACTTGAGGCGAGGATCAGGGAGATGACACATCAAGACGGAAACAGGGACGGTCGCAGGAGGAGGCTGCGCACCGTGCTGGCAGCGTACGGGGCCGATCGAACCCGCTGGCCGGCTCCCGAACGGCGCAGGCTGTCGGACCTCCGGTCCGACGATCCGGCTCTCGAGCAGGAACTCGCCGACGAGGCCGCGCTCGACCGGCTGCTGAGCCAGGCCACGCCGCCACCTTCGCCCAGCGAAGATGCACTGTCGCGGTTGCTCGAAAGAGCTCGGTCGGACGAACCGGAGGGTGGTGCCGAGGTCGTGCCGTTCCGGCGACGGTCTCCGACACCGGGCCGGCCTGCGGTTTCGCGAATGGCATGGCCAGCCGCCGCGCTGATGGCTGCCTCGCTGTTGCTCGGGATCGCGATCGAGCGGTGGGTGGACAACGACTTCGCGTACGAAGCCAACGTCGAAACCGCGTTTCTTGACCAGGAGGACCTTGAACTCGTGTTCGGCTCGCTGGATCGCGAGTACGACTTCTTCTCCGATGAGATACTATGAGCGAGCCGGAACAGAGCCCGCGGGGGAGTGGCCGGTTCACCGGCAGGTGCCGGTGGATCGTCATCGGCCTCGCAGCGTCACTCGCCGTCAACGGCGTACTTCTCGGCTACCTGGGTGCGCGCGTGTTCGGCGAGCACGATCGTCAACGGGGTAGCGCCACGGCCTTCTTCTCCGATGGCCGACGGTTCATCCGATCGTTGCCGCACGAGCGCCGCGATGAGCTGCGCGAAATTGCCCGCACACACCGGGACGAGTTCCGCACCCTCCGCCAGGACGTGCGGCAGGCGAAACTGAAGCTCGCCGATGCACTCGAGGTCGAGCCCTACAACGCGGCGGCCGTCGAGAAAGCGCTGGTGCAGCTGCAACGGACCCTGGTGGCGATCGGCGACGCGGGGCGGGCGGTAACCCTCGAGATCATTCCCGAGCTTACGCTCGATGAGCGTCGTGCACTGGCCAACGATCTGCGGCAGCCGCGGCGGCGCAGGTAACCCGGATCCGGGTCAGCTCGCGCTATCGCCACGTGGCGCGGGGTCGGTGCCGTCGCCCCGCAACTGAAGGCCATGGACCGGCAGCACGATCGTGACCGTCGTGCCGCTGCCCTCCACGCTGTCGATGGTGAACGTGCCGCCGTGCAGCTCGACAAGCGATTTCGAGATGGCAAGACCGAGGCCCGATCCGCCGCGCGATTTGGTGAACTGGTTTTCCACCTGCTCGAACGGGCGTCCGAGCTTCTCGAGGTCACGTTGTGGGATGCCGATGCCGGTATCGGCGATCGTCAGCCGCACGCTCTGTCCGTCGCCGGATGCCGTTACCGTCACGCGACCGCCGGCAGGCGTGAACTTCACCGCGTTGCTCAGGAGGTTTATGAGCACCTGCTTGAGCGCCCGATCGTCGCCGGTCACGACCAGACCCTCGCCGATGTCCGACACCAGCGTCACTTCTTCCTGGGTGGCCCGCGACGAGACGATCCTGAGACTTTCCTCGACGATTGCGGCGACCTGACACTCCTTATGATCGAGAGTCATGCGGCCGGCCTCGATCTTCGACATGTCGAGGATGTCGCTGATCACGTCGAGCAGGTACTGGCCGCTCTTGTGGATGTCGCGCGCATATTCGACGTACTTCTCGGTACCGACCGGGCCGAGTATCTGGCCCTCGATCACCTCGGAGAATCCGATGATGGCGTTGAGCGGGGTCCTCAGCTCGTGGCTCATGTTGGCGAGGAACTCGGATTTCGAGCGGTTCGCAGCCTCCGCCCTGGTCTTCTCCAGGGCATATTTTTCTGCCAGGTCGACCAGTTGCTGGGCCTGGTGCTCGAGGGTGATGCGCGAGCGCTGCAGGTCGCGCACCGTGTTCATCAGCTCGCGTTCGCTGTCGAGCAGCCTTTCCTCGTGCTTCTTCAGCGGCGTGATGTCCGTTCCGATGCTGACGAAGCCGCCGTCCTTGGTGCGGCGTTCGTTGATGTGCAGCCAGCGGCCATCGGCAAGCTGCACCTCGTAGGTGCTTCCCGCGTAGGGGTCCTTTTCGTTGAACGCGGTCCTGGTACGGATCACCGGTTCCCTCGCCAGCTTGACGACCTCTTCGTAGGGCGTGCCGCTGCGGACCACGCTCGCCGGCAAGTTGTGAAGCTGCTGGTATTTGGAGTTGCACATGACGAGGCGATTGTCGGCATCCCACAGGACGAACGCCTCGGAAATGTTCTCGATCGCATCACGCAGGCGCATGTCGGCTTCGTGATTGGCCTCGTCCGCCTGCTTCTGCTCGGTGACGTCGATCGCAATGCCGACGAAATGCGGTGCCTCTTCGCCTGGTGCTTCGGCAAGCTCTGCGCGCGCCCTGAGCCAGATCCAGTGGCCTTCGGCGTGACGCATGCGGAATTCCCGGTCGATCGAGGTGGCGCCGTCCGCGAGCATCTGTTCGATCAGCCGATCAAGCTTCTGGTCCTGCGGATGAAGCCGTTCGGCGACGGCACCGTACGACAGGAGTTCCCCCGATGGCGCCAGTCCGAGGATGTCGAACATCGACTTGGACCAGAAGATGCGCCCGCGGGCGATGTCCCAGTCCCAGAGCCCACAGCGCCCGCGCTCGAGGGCCTTGTCGAGCCGGCTCGTTGCCACGCCCAGCCGGTGTTCCGCTGCGTCGGCACGCAGGGATTGCCAGTGAAATGCCGCGCCGACCAGCATCAGCACCAGCCCGGTGGTGATCAGCATCGTCAGGTAGCTCGCAAGATCCTTGCGCCACGGTGCCGACAGCGGCGGCAATGGCTGGATCACGGCGAGCGTGGCGGGATGGTTTTCGAGCTGGCGCACGAAAGCCACCGCCTCGCTGCCGTCGGCAAGGACGAGTTCCAACGCGTCGCCAGCCACGATCGAGACCTGACCGAGAACCTCATGCAGCCGTGCACCGGCGAACTCGGCCTGTGCCGGCAGGGTCGCCCGGATCGTTCCGGTCGCATCGGTGGCGAGAAAGACGCGCCCAGAAGCCAGCGCGATTTCGCTGAGAATTGCGGCCAGGTCGTCGTCGCCGGGCCACCGCGGCACGGTTCCCGGCGCAAGCCCCCGCGTGAGCCGGGTATTCAGGCCGGACGCGGCCGTGTCGGCCACGAGGCTCGCCATCCGCAACCCGTCGGCTTCGACCGATCCGTGGCGCAGCGTGAGATCGAGTGCCGTTGCCGCCGCCGTACACAGCAGGAATACGACGATCAGACCGGAAATCAGGCGTCTCAGCCCTCGTTCGGAAGGCGCCAGTCGCGCGAGCAACAGGCCGGCCGCCGTTCCCGGTGGCGAACGATCCTTCGCAAAAAGCTGGGCCAGTTGCGCGCCTGACAAGTTACGTCACCCCCGCCGATGACGTTCAGGGGTACCCCCATCCGCAGAGCCGCGAAGCGGCCCGTACCCCGAATCACCTCAGGCTATTGATTCGAAGTCGCGGTGATTTGTCCAGACGCAATGGTTTGGTGAAGCCCTATTGATTCGCGTATGCCCGCAAGGCCGCGATCACGCAAGAGTCTTGGCGACGATTTCGGAGGTGTCGCGCGACAGGGCATCCTGCGTCTTGATGCGCTCAAGCGCGAGTCTCGCCTGCTCGCGGCGAGCAGGTTCCAGCGATCGCCAGCTCTTGAACGCCGCGGCGAGCCGCGCAGCGACTTGCGGGTTGAGCGGGTCGAGGCGGATCACGGTATCTGCGACGAACTGGTAGCCGCGACCGGCCGGCTCGTTGAAGCAGACAGGATTGGCGCTGGCAAACGTACCGATGAGGGCTCGCACCTTGTTCGGCTTCTCGAGCGAGAATGCCCGGTGCGACGTCAGGGCGACGATCTCGTCGATCTTCTCCGGTACCGGGAGCATCGCCGACAGCGCCAGCCACTTGTCCACGACCAGCGGGTCATCATGGTGCCTGTGGTAGAATTTCTGCAGCGCCTCCGTTCGCTCGGGCCTGTCCAGGATTGCCAGGACGCTCAGTGCCCCGACGGTATCGGTCATGTTGCTCGCCTCGCGGAAATGGCCGAAGGCGAGAGCGGTCCCGCTCTCGGCATCGGCGGCTGCGAGGAGGTTGAGCGCGGCAAGGCGCAATGCCCGTCGGCCGGCGCTTGCGGCGTCCGGCGAATAGGGCCCGTCATGGGCAAGCTGTTCGTAAAGAGCTCCGAGCACGGGAGCGAGTGCCTGTCCCAACTCGGCTTTCAGGCTTTCACGGGCGACGTGAATGGCCTCCGGATCGACGTTCTCCTCGATCTGCGCGGCGAGGTCCGTTTCACTCGGCAGTGTCAGCAACTGTGCAAGGAACGCCTGATCAAGCGACGGGTCGTCGAGACAGATCCGGAGCGCGTCCGCCAGCCGTTTGCCCGAATTGGCGACGGTCATAGCGCCGCGGCCCCCGATTGCGCGAACGAGGAGATCGGTCGCGTATTTCTGACAGGCCTCCCACCGGTTGAAGGGATCGCTGTCATGGGTGACCAGAAACAGGAGATCGTCTTCGGAAATGTTCGCCGCCAGCTTCACCGGCGCGCTGAAGTTCCGGTTCAGCGACAGCACGGGCCGGGCATCAATTCCGGTGAAACGCAGTGTCGTCTCCCGCCGGGTGATCTCCACGATCTGGCCATTCAGCGCCCTGCCGCCTTCGAGCACGAGCGGCATGTCGCGGCCATCGGGGCCGACGAGGCCGACGGCGAGTGGGATATGGAGCGGTGACTTTCGGGACTGCCCCGGCGTCGGCGGCGTACTCTGGGCCACCGTCATCTCGTACACGCCCTCCGGTTCCACATAGCGCCCGCTCACGGCCAGTTGCGGCGTCCCGGCCTGGGAATACCACAGGCGGAAGCGGTTCAAATCGCGTCCGCTTGCATCCTCCATGCACTTGAGGAAGTCCTCGATTGTCGCCGCCTCGCCATCGTGCCGATCGAAATAGAGATCCATTGCCGAGCGGAACACCTCTTCGCCCAGCATGATATGCAGCATGCGGACGATCTCGGCGCCTTTCTCGTAAACGGTCGCGGTATAGAAGTTGTTGATCTCGATATACGACGACGGGCGCACCGGGTGCGCGAGCGGTCCCGCATCTTCGGGAAACTGGTGGCTGCGCAGAAGCCGGACGTCTGCGATGCGCTTCACCGGCCGCGAGCGCATGTCGGAGGAGAACTCCTGGTCGCGGAAAACGGTCAGGCCTTCCTTCAGGCAGAGCTGGAACCAGTCGCGGCAGGTGATCCGGTTGCCGGTCCAGTTGTGAAAATACTCGTGGGCGATGATCGCCTCGATATTGGCATAGTCGACGTCGGTGGCAGTGTCGGGCCGGGCCAGAATGTACTTGTCGTTGAAGATGTTGAGGCCCTTGTTCTCCATCGCGCCCATGTTGAAATCGCTCACGGCGACGATCATGAACACGTCCAGGTCGTACTCGCGGCCGTATCGTTGTTCGTCCCACGCCATCGCCCGCTTGAGCGCGTCCATGGCGTACCCGCAACGGTCCTCCTTGCCTGGCTCAACATAGATCCGGAGTGCGACGTTCCGCCCGCTCATCGTGACGAAGGTGTCCTCGACGCAGGCAAGCTCGCCGCCGACGAGGGCGAACAGGTAGGAGGGCTTGGGAAACGGATCGTGCCAGACCGCATAATGGCGTTCGGTACCGGGGATGTCGCCCTGTTCGACCAGATTGCCGTTGGACAGCAGGATCGGTGCATCCGAGCGGCGAGCCTCGATGCGCGTGGTGAAGCGCGCGAGCACGTCGGGACGGTCGATGTAGTAGGTGATGCGCCGGAAACCTTCCGCCTCGCACTGGGTGCAGTACACGCCGTTCGATCGGTACAGCCCCGACAGGCCCGTGTTGGTGTCGGGGTTGCAGGCGGTCTCGACGACGAGTGTGAACGGAGTAGTCGGCGGCCGTGCAATGACGAGACGTTCGTCATCCACGGTGAATGCGTCGCCGGCGAGCGCCTGGCCGTCGAGAGAGAGGCTCACCAGCTCGATGCCCTCTCCATCAAGTACGAGCGGGTCCGCACTCGCCCCGACGGCAGGGTTGCGCCGTACTGACAACCCACTGGTGACCCGCGTGTTCTGCGGTGCCAGCCGGACGTCCAGCATGACCGTGTCGATCAGGTAGGGCGGTGGCCGGTAATCGGCGAGCCGGACCGGTCTTGGTGCTTCGGTGCGCATGACAGCATCATAACGCGCAATGCTGCGATGCCTATCCATTTCAGGTGCGGGTTTCGAGCAGAACTGGCTTGACGCAATGACACTTCCGTCCGTCAGGGGCAACCAGTTGCCCTGGCATCGCTTGCCGCTGCGTTTTCCGGTCAGGTCATCCTGTTGTTCGGGGTTTCCCCATTGGCTCGCGTATGGAGGAATGCCATATCGGAAACGAGCCGCCGGCACCGCCCGGCATGCCATTGTCATCAATCGACCAGACGTCGCCAGACTGTGCTCGACAGAACCACACTTGCCGCGCATCGCTTCTGCATCGCGCCTATGATGGACTGGACGGACCGCTACGACCGGTACTTCCTGCGCCTGATTACGCGCCGGGCGCTGCTTTATACGGAGATGATCCCGTCACAGGCGCTTCTCCATTGCGATGTTGGCCGGCTGCTTGCGTTCGACCAAGCCGAGCATCCGGTGGCGCTCCAGGTCGGTGGAAGCGATCGGCGGGAACTCGTGAATGCCGCCCGCCTCGGCGAGGCGTTCGGCTATGACGAGATCAACCTCAACGTCGGTTGCCCGTCGGACCGCGTGCAGGCCGGCCGCTTCGGCGCCTGCCTGATGGCCGAACCTTCGCTAGTTGCGGACTGCATCGCTGCCATGCGCGCGAGCGTGGGCGTGGAGGTGACCGTCAAGTGCAGGATCGGGATCGACGACCAGGATACCGAAGAGGCCCTGGATCGCTTCATCGACGAAGTGGCGCCAGCCGGCTGCCGCACGTTCATCGTGCATGCGCGAAAGGCATGGCTTCAGGGGTTGAGCCCGAAGGAGAACCGGGACATACCCCCGCTCGATCACGGTCGGGTGCATCGCCTGAAGCAGCGGCGGCCGGATCTCCGGATCGTCATCAATGGCGGCATTGCCACCATCGACGAGGCCGCGCGACATCTGGAGCGGGTGGACGGTGTGATGCTGGGGCGGGCAGCTTATCTGAATCCGTACATCCTGGCAGACGTTGACCGGCGCATATTTGGCGATGCGACTACCGCGCCGAGCCGCGAGGAAATCGTCGAGCAGCTCATACCCTACATCGAGCGCAAGTTGGCGGCCGGTATCCGCCTCAACCATGTGACCCGCCACATTCTCGGCCTCTACCAGGGTGTGCCGGGCGGGCGTCGCTGGCGGCGTCATCTGAGCGAGAACGCCCATCGCCCCGGCGCCGGCACCGAGGTGGTGAGGCAGGCGCTGGAAAGCGTGAAGGCAGTTCAGATCTTCTGATTGTATTCGCCGACCTCGGGATATTCGGAGAGATGCATGTCGATGTTCTTGAACATCGCCTTCATCATCTCCTCGGAGGTGGGGCTTTCGCAGACTATCACGAGTTCCGGCTTGTTCGACGATGCACGCACGAGACCCCAGGTGCCGTCCTGCAGCACCACCCGCACACCATTCACCGTGATCAGTTCACGGATCTTCTGCCCCGCCACCGGCTCGCTGCGAGCGGCAAGGGTCTGGTAGTGACGCATCACCCGGTCGACGATGTCGTACTTCACCTCGTCCGGACAGTGGGGTGACATCGTCGGCGAGTTCCACGTCTGCGGCAAAGCCCGCTTCAGGTCGGCCATTGACCGCCCCGCGTTGCGATCGAGCATTTCACAGATGGCAATGGCCGAGACGAGGCCATCGTCGTAGCCGCGCCCGAGCGGTGGATTGAAGAAATAGTGGCCGCTCTTCTCGAAGCCGACCAAGGCACCGGTCTCATGGCTGCGGCGCTTGATGTAGGAGTGCCCGGTCTTCCAGTACTCCGTTCTGGCACCGTGGTCCTTCAGCACCGGGTCTGTAATGAACAGGCCGGTCGATTTCACGTCGGCGACAAAACCGGCGCCGGGATGGCGGGCAGCAATGTCGCGGGCAAGCATGACCCCGACCTTGTCGGCGTAGATCGCCTCGCCCTCGTTGTCGACGACCCCGCAACGATCGCCATCGCCGTCGAAGGCGAGCCCGATATCGGCACCGCTCTCCAGCACCGCCTCCCGCACCGCTTCGAGCATCGCGACGTCTTCCGGGTTGGGATTGTGATTCGGAAAGGTGTAATCGAGGTCGCAGTGGAGCGGTACCACCTCGCACCCGATCCGTTCCAGCACCTGCGGTGCGAATGCCCCCGCGGTGCCGTTGCCGCAGGCGACCACCACCTTGAGACGACGTTCGAGATGCGCGCTTTCCGCAAGGTCGCTGATGTAGCGCTCGGCCATGTCGCCAATCGTGAACAGCTGGCCGCCCGGGCGCATTTCGAAGTCCGCCTGCAGGACGATGTCCTTCAGTTCCGACATTTCGTCGGGTCCGAAAGTGAGCGGGCGCTCGGCCCCCATCTTCACGCCGGTCCAGCCGTTGTCGTTATGGCTGGCGGTCACCATCGCGACCGCCGGCACGTCAAGTGCGAACTGGGCGAAGTATGCCATGGGTGACAGCGCCAGACCGATGTCGTGGACGGTGCACCCGCTGCCCAGCAGGCCGGTGATGAGAGCCTGCTTGATTGCACTCGAATAGGAACGGAAATCGTGTCCGGTAACGATGTGCGGCGAGATGCCCTTGCGATGGAGCAGGGTGCCGAGCCCCAATCCCAGCCAGCGGATACCCACGAGGTTTATTTCCTTTTCGAACAGCCACCGGGCATCGTACTCGCGGAAGCCCGTCGCCTTGACGAGCGGCAGAACCTCGAAATCGGCAGTGTTGGGAGTTAGATCGGCGCGAGGCTTTGGCAGCATGTAATCTCCTGTACGTTCGATCGGCCTGTTTCGATCCGTCGTGCTATTCGCGAAGCACGAGTTGATCGCCCGAGAACTGGAACGATCCGATCTGCTTGAGATAGCTCATCCCCAAAAGGCTTCGGTGCAGCGCATCTGGCTGCGACACGATGGCCGAAACACGGCGCACAGCAATTCCACCGACCTCGACCTCGTCGAGATGGACGAGGGCTCCATGGGCCAGCCCGTTGGCGGTCTGCATCGGAACCGTGTACGCGAGGCTGCTCGGATCGAGCCCCACTCGACGCGCATCGTCGTGGGTCAGGACAACCAGCGTGGCTCCGGTGTCCGCGATCATGTCCACATGCGTGCCGTTGACGAGCGCACCGACATTGAAGTGTCCGCTGCGTTCGGCGCGGATGGCGACGACCCTGCGACCGTTTTCGCCGTTACCGGGAACCTGTGTCACCGAAATCGGCACGCCCGGCACAAGTTCCCCGGCAATACGCTGGCCCACGCTCAGGAATTCGTGCCGGTAGCTGTAGATCACGACCAGCATCAGGGCTACGCCGATCCAGACCGCGGCCTGCCTGACCGCGAGACCGATACGACCGCGATAGCTCATCACCATGCCACTGCCTATCACGACGAGAAGCGCAATCCCCGCCACCAGGCCCGCAAAATCCGCATCGGTGAAACCGAACCGGGCACCCGGCTCGTCGACCAGCAGCAGTACCAGCGCGCCCGCCAGGAGTATGGCGATGCCGATCCAGGCAATCACTTGCGTACTCCCGATCGTCTGGCGCGATGGCCGCCCTTTCGCCGGCGATTGCGGGTCATGTCCCGCAGCCGCGCCGGCAGTTCAGCGTTCAACGCCGCCCGCTCTGCCGGTGACATGAGCAACCAGCCGGCAATCTCGTTCCGGCTTCGACCGCAGCCGATGCAACAGTCGGTGTCCGGATCCATCACGCATACCCGGATGCAAGGCGAGTCGAAGTTGCTGATATTCATTGCATTCGATGTGGGTCGGGTCCGGTGGGCATGCGATTCCCGCATGACCACCGTCGGCCGGCACGCTGCCATAGCTCACCGATCGATCTCGTTCAATTTGGGGCATTGCCGGGGCGGAGACAAGCGGGCGCACCGGCGTACGATCAGGCGTTCACCGCCATGGCGACGGGGCGCGCGGGGACGGCCGCGTGAACAATCCGCGATGCCGGCAGTTCGACGGAAGCCTCGGTGCCCTCGCCGGGATAGCTCTTCAGCTCGAATACCCCGTCATGGAGTTGCGCGAGGCCGTGTACGATGGGCAGGCCGAGGCCAATACCCTCCTGGGTTTCATCTCGGGAGTTCGAGCCCTGCCCGAACGGACTCATCACCTGGGGAATCTCATCCGGCGCTATTCCGGGGCCGGTATCGCGAACCGCGAACTTCAGCGATCCGCTCGCCGTGCGCACGGCGCTGAGTGTCACTTCGCCGCCCGCCGGCGTAAACTTGATGGCGTTAGAAATCAGGTTGAGCCAGATCTGCCGGATGGCACGCTCGTCGGCAAGCACCATCGGCAGGTCGCTCTGGTAGTCCTCCGCAAGCGTGATGCCGCGTTCCCGTGCCCTGAGGTCGAGCAGCCTGCGGCACTCGGAGCCGACAGCGGCAATAGACAGCGGTTCTTCGCGCAATTCGAACTTGCCGGCCTCGATGCGCGACAGGTCGAGAATCTC
>CAZSNL010000018.1:0-41520 GCA_964608275.1 uncultured Hyphomicrobiales bacterium
GGAAGGTCAGCATCTCGCCGAACACGCTGGCCGTTTCGGCGAGCGTGAGCGGGGTGCGGGACAGCAGCAGGCCGAGCGGTGCGGCCAGCACCTGGTGGACGCCATGGCCGAGCTCGTGGGCGAGCGTCATCACGTCACGGGTACGGCCCTGGTAGTTCATGAGCACGTAGGGATGCACGCTCGGCACCGTCGGGTGGGAGAACGCGCCCGGCGCCTTGCCGGGGCGGACCGGGGCGTCGATCCAGCGACGGTCGAAGAACCAGCCGGCGATCTCCGCCATTTCCGGGGCGAAGCTGCGGTAGGCGTCGAGCACCGTGCGCTGCGCGTCGCTCCACGGGATGGTGCGCCGGTCCTCTTCCGGCAGCGGCGCGTTGCGATCGTAGTGCTCGAGCCGGTCGAGGCCGAGCCAGCGCGCCTTCATGCGGTAGTAGCGATGCGAAAGGTCGGGGTAGGCGTTGCGCACGGCGTCGACCAGCGCCTCGACCACCGGGCGTTCGACGCGGTTGGCGAGATGGCGGGAGTCGGCGACGTCCTCGAACTTGCGCCAGGTGTCGGAGATCGCCTTGTCCCTGGCCAGCGTGTTGGTCACCAGCGTGAACAGGCGCAGGTTGCGCGAGAACGTCTCCGCCAGGGCATCGGCGGCCGCACGCCGCTTGTCGCGGTCGGGATCGAGCAGCAGCGACAGCGTCGGCTCGATCGTCAGCTCCTCGCCGCCGACGGTGAACCTGAGGCTGCTGATGGTCTCGTCGAACAGCCGGTTCCAGGCGGCGCGGCCGGTGACCGACTTCTCGTGGAACAGCCGTTCCAGCGTCTCGTCGAGCTGGTGCGGCCGTTCGCGGCGGAGGTCGTGCAGCCACGGCGCGTAGCGGGCGAGGTCCGGGGTGGCCAGGGCAGCGTCGAGAACGCCGTCGTCGATCCTGTTCAGCTCGAGCTCGAAGAACAGGAGCCTGGTCGAGATCGTGGTGATGGTGTCCTGCATGTCGCCGTAGAACTTGGCGCGGACCGGAACGGAGCTGTCGCCGGCGTAGAGCAGGCCGGCATAGGACATGATGCGGCCCATCACCTCCTGCAGCGCCTCGTAGCGGCGGATCGCGTCGGCGAGCCGGGCCCCGGCGTCGGGCCCGGTGGCGATGTCACCGACCCGTCCCGCATAGTCGGCGGCAAAGGCATCGGCGTCGCGTGCCGCGCGGTCGAGGTCGGCCTTCAGCGCCGGGCTGTCGATGCCGTCGTAGAGATCGCCGAGATCCCACTCCGGAAGGGCATCCGGATCGAGCTGCGACTTCGGGGTTGCTGCGGTTGCCGGGTCTGTCGCCGCGGCACGGGGTATGGCTGTCATCGGTCTCCTGCCTTCGCTTCGGGGAACTGCCGCCTCTATATCGCCATGGCGCCGCCGGACCGCAACGTGGGCCTCGACGGGGCGGGGCGACGGTGGGCGGACGGGGGTTAAGCCGTTCTTAAGCCGGCCTTTACCCTTCGTGTACCAATATGAATCAGGTGGACGGGTTTCGCGGAGCGGGTGGCGACACCTGCCGACCGCGCCAACGGGAGTACATCGGAGAGCCAGCGAATGTCGCGTAACGTACTGGTTGTCGACGACGATCCGGCCCAGCGCCGGATCCTCGAGGAAATGATAAAACGGTTCGGCTACCAGGCGGTTTCCGCCGACGGCGGCGAGGCCGCGCTCGACATCCTGCTGAACCAGCAGGGACGGGAGATCGCGCTCGTGGTGCTCGACCTCGTGATGCCGGAGGTCGACGGCATGGAGGTGCTGGAGCGGCTGCGCCAGACGGGTTCGGCGGTCCCGGTCATCGTGCAGACGGCGCAGGGCGGGATCGAGACCGTGGTCAAGGCGATGCGCGCCGGCGCCGACGACTTCGTGGTCAAGCCGGCAAGCCCCGAGCGGCTGCGGGTGTCGATCCAGAACCTGCTCAAGGTCGAGGCGCTGAGCGGCGAGATAAAGCGGCTGCGCAAGAAGGCGGAAGGCGAGTTCACGTTCGCCGACCTGATTACCGCGAGCCCGGGAATGGCGGGCGTGGTCCGGCTCGGCCAGCGCGCCGCACGATCGAACATCCCGGTGCTCATCGAGGGCGAAAGCGGGGTCGGCAAGGAGATGATCGCCCGCGCCATCCAGGGCGAGAGCGATCGCCGCGGCCGGCCGTTCGTCGCCGTGAACTGCGGCGCGATCCCGGAGAACCTGGTCGAGAGCATCCTGTTCGGCCACGAGAAGGGCGCCTTCACCGGCGCCACCTTCAAGCATGCCGGGAAGTTCGTGGAGGCGAACGGCGGCACGCTGTTCCTCGACGAGGTTGGCGAACTGCCGCTCGACATCCAGGTCAAGCTGCTGCGGGCGCTGCAGGACGGCGAGATCGACCCGGTCGGCGCCAAGCGCCCGGTCAAGGTGGACGTGCGGGTCATCTCGGCGACCAACCGCGACCTGATCGAGATGGTGAAGAACGGCGAGTTCCGCGAGGACCTGTTCTACCGGCTCAACGTGTTCCCGGTGCTGGTCCCGCCGCTGCGCGAGCGGCGCGAGGACATCGAGCCGCTGGTCCAGCACTTCATCACCCGGTTCTCGGCGGAAGAGGGGCGGAAGATCCAGGGCATCGCCCCGGATGCGCTGGCGATGCTGCAGCAGTACACGTGGCCGGGCAACGTCCGGCAACTGGAGAACGCGGTGTTCCGGGCGGTGGTCCTGTGCGAGGGAGGCGTCCTGACGGTGGGTGACTTCCCGCAGGTCGCAAGCCAGGTCGAGGGCTTCACCCCGCCTCCGGTTCCGGCGGCGACGGCGAGTGCCGCCGTTTCCGCGGAGGCACCCGTGGCGGCACCGGAACCCGACCAGAGCCGTACCGTTATCACCAATGGCAGCGCACTCGGCATACCTGCCGTCACCGAAGGCGGCCACATCCGGCGGCTCGACGAAGTGGAGGCGGAACTCATCCGCCTCGCCATCCAGCGGTACCGCGGGCACATGTCGGAGGTCGCCCGAAAACTGGGCATCGGCCGGTCCACGCTGTATCGCAAGGTCCGCGAAATGGGCCTGGTCGACGGGCTTGAGACGAAAATGTAACACCGGCCGCCGAATCAGCGACGCTCGTTTCGCGCCGAGTTGCCAAGACGAGTGTGCCGACCTTACGGTCGCGCCAGTGGCTCGGGAGGTTCTTTCGTGATTCGCCTATCCAGTTTCGTGTGTACGGCCGCCGTGGCCGGTATGCTGGTGGCCGCTCCGCATCTCGCTTATGGCCGGGGTGCCGACATGGAACAGCCGTTCGCCGAATGGAAGGCGGAACGGCAGGCCTATTCCGAAAACCGGTCGTGGCCATTCGGCTTCCGCGAGCCAGAGCGCCGGTATCGTGAGCCGGATCAGAGACGCTACCGGACACAGGACTGGCGGCGCAGGGACTATTCGCAGGAGCAAGACGGCTTCTTCCGCCGCTTCTTCAGGCCTGCCCCGTCGACGCGGCCGGCACCGCCTGCGTATGTCCCGGAACCGGAAAAGCCGATCGCGCTCGTCTATCAACCGGCGCCGCTGGTACCGCTCGCCGATGGCGCGATTTCGCTGCCGGAACCATCGGGGCCGGTGGCGCGAGGGGTATACCGGACACTCAGCCAGCCCGAACAGCCGGTCATCCGGGTCCGCAAGGAAGACCGGGAAGCCATCCTCGCGTTCTATGCCGCCCGCGGCTTCGAGCCCGTGTGGGTCGGCACCGACCAGGTGGGCACGAGGGGCGCCAGGCTTCTGGACGTTCTTGCGCGGGCCGATGAGGAAGGGTTCGACAAGGCCGATTACCTGCCGACGTTGCTGACCGGCTTCGACGACCGGGCGCGCCACCTGGCGGCTGAAGACCTTGGCCGTCTCGACGTGGAACTCACCGCGGCTGCCCTCAAGTATGCGCGCCACGCTTCCGCCGGGCGGCTGATCCCGTCACGGCTGAGCCGGTTCATCGACGTACATCCGACGGCGGCCGCCCCGGATGCGGTCCTGAGCGACCTGGCGGTTTCAACGAAGCCGGGGCAGGTGCTGGCCGGACTGCATCCGAAGCACGAGGTTTATCGACTGCTGAAGGAGGAACTGGCACGGCTGCGGCAGGAGGCCGGCGGCCGGCTCGAGGCGTCGATACCGTCAGGCGGCCTGATCCGCGTCGGCATGGTGGATTCCCGCGTTCCGCTGATCCGCCGCAAGCTCGAAAGCCTCGATCTGCTGTCCTCCGGCGAGGCCACGGCTGGATCGGTCGGGGGCACGGACATTCCGGACGCGACGCTGGTGACGGCGTCGGTGGCTGTGGATGACCTCTACACCGATGAACTCGCCGCTGCGGTCAGAGACTTCCAGCGCAGTGCGGGCCTTTCGGCCGACGGTATCGTCGGTCCGGCCACGATCGCAGCTATGAACGGCGACAACGTGCAGGAGCGAATCCGCAAGCTCGTCGTGAACCTGGAGCGGGTCCGCTGGCTGCCGAAGGATCTCGGGGACAAGTACGTGTTCGTGAACCAGCCGGCGTTCGAGCTCCGGCTCATGGACAACGGCGAGGTTGCGTGGCAGACGCGCGTGATCATCGGCACCTATCGCAACCAGACGCCGACGTTCAGCGACGAGATGGAGGAAGTCGATCTCAATCCGTACTGGAACGTGCCGCGGTCGATAGCGACAAAGGAGATGCTGCCCGAACTGTGGAGCGATCCATACTACCTGGACAGCCGCGGATACGAGGTGTTCCACACCAACGGCCAGCGGATTTCCAGTGCCAGCGTGGACTGGACCGCGTATACGCCGGCGACGATGCCGTTCAGCATCCGGCAGCCGCCGGGGCCGTCGAACGCCCTTGGCAAGATGAAGTTCCTGTTCCCCAACAAGCATGCGGTCTACATGCACGACACGCCGCAAAAGCACCTGTTCGAACGGACCGTGAGGTCGTTCAGTCACGGCTGCGTGCGGGTGCAGCATGCCGACAGGTTCGCCGAAATCGTCCTTGCCACGGAAGGCTGGACGCCGGCGGCGATCAATGCCGCGGTGGCGACAGGAGCGAATCAGTCGATCAAGCTGTCGAGGAAGATCCCTGTACACCTGGCCTACTTCACGGCCTGGGCCGACGAACGTGGCGTTCGCTACTTCGACGACGTGTACAAGCGGGACGAGCTGGTCGAACGCGCCCTGAACGGCCACCGCATGGCGATGGACACGGGCGGCGACCGTCGCGAGGTATCCGGAAACTATTGATCCTGAACGTCGATCCCGAATGGCATCGGCGTTCGGGATGGCTCAAATCGGGCCGCGCTTAATCCCTCATTAAGCAAACCTGCGTTCTGATAGCGTCTGCGGCGGGGCCGTCATTCTGGGGATGACAGGTCTGCGGCGTAGAGGCTAGAGTGCGCCCGAGCGGGCTCACTCGAGCGGGTGAGTTGCATCAGTAGAGGGGAACGCCATGACGGCACCCTGCCGTCAGAGCAGGCCAGAGCGGGACACATCCTCGTCCCGGAGTTTCAAACGGATCAGGACCGGGGCTTCGGCACTGGCGGTGGCCGCTGCGGTCGGCATCGCCGCCATTGTCGCGACCGCGGACCATGGCTGGGTGAAACCCGCCTTGGCTTCCGGAGAAACCCGCACGATCTCCTTCTACAACGTCCACAACAAGGAATCGGTGACAATCACCTACAAGAAGGACGGCCGCTACATCCCCTCGGCGATGAAGGCGATCAATCATTTCATGCGCGACTGGCGGCGCAACGAGCCGACGCGCATGGACCCGAAGCTGATCGATCTCATCTGGGAGCTGCACCAGGAACTCGGATCCCGCGAGCCGGTGCATCTGATCTCGGGCTATCGCTCGCCCAAGACCAACGCCATGCTGAAGAAGATCGGCAGGAACGTGGCGACGACAAGCCGGCACATGCACGGGCAGGCGGCGGACATCTACTTCCCCGATGTTTCGGTTGAAAAGCTGCGCAACAGCGCGCTGGTCCGCCAGGTCGGCGGCGTCGGGTACTATCCGCGGTCGGGCAAGTACGGCTTCGTGCATGTCGACACCGGCCGTGTCCGCCACTGGCCGCGTATACCCGAACAGCAGCTTGCCGCGATCTTCAGGAACCACAAGCCGAGCCGGGCGCGCAACGATGTGCAGGTGGCCGAGGCGGCGCCCGCCAAAGCGGCGACCACCGTGGCGGCGGTCGCGAAGGTCCCGACACCGCGGCCGAAGCCGGTCATGATGGCACGCGCCAAGATACCGGTTCCCGGCGAGCCGCAGCTCAGGACCGCCAGGCAGGATGCGGACGATGCAACCGCCACCGCCACCGCCACCGCCACTGCCCGAACCGCAACCCCGGAGCCGCTGACGCTCGCCTCGCTGAGCGGCGGCGCCGTGCTGGCAACGCTGACGGGCCGGGACCTGATGGCGTCGCCGGAATTGCCGGTCGAGCTCCAGCCGCTCGAGCTGAAGAAGCTGTCCACCGTCGCGCCGACAGCATTCCGCTGGGACGGCGCGCCACAACATTTCGAGCATACGCTACCCGAGGAACGCGTCGGCAACAGCTTGACGCGTGATCGCGAGCCGCCGCGCGGGCCGCTGGCGATGGCTAGCCTCGGCAGCCTGCTTTCGGCGTTGCGCAACGCGCGAGAGGAAACACCGCGGGCCTTCTCTGAAGCCGAGCTCAAGATGGCCGAGCGTCAACGCGTCAACAGCGCCATCAAAGGCAACCTGTTGATGTCGCTGCACGCGCTTGCATCGCCCAACGCGACGACCAAGACAGCGCGGATTGCCGTCGCAGATGGCGGGCAAGCGGCAGAGCAGGGCGAGGCGGCAGGCCAGGAACCTGCCGCGCCGATTAGGGCCGCCGCGCTGGAACGGCCGATGGATTTTGCGGGTAACGAGTAAAGCTGCGGGCGTTCACGACCCTGCAGGTTCGGTCGGCACCATCCCCAGAGCGTGCATGTAGACGTCGAGCAGCGCCTGCTCTTCATCGCGCTCCGACGGGTCCACCTTGCGAAGCCGGATGACCTTGCGCAGGATTTTCGGGTCGAAGCCGTTGCCCTTCGCCTCGGCATAGACTTCCTTGATATCGGCGCTGATCGCGGCCTTTTCCTCCTCGAGCCGCTCGATCCGTTCGACCACGCTACGCAACTGAGCCTGTGCGGCTCCGGTCGGCATCTCCATTTCCCCTCCATTCGAGCTTGCTGCCGCAGTCCGCGGCGTATTCAACCTGCTTTCGACGGGCGCCCGGTTCAATGCGCCCGCTGTTTCCATCCCGCCTTCTGTTCCGGGGTCGCCTCCGTCTGGTACCTGGCCTTCCATTCGTCATACGGCATGCCATAGACGATTTCCCGCGCCTCGGCCTTGTCCAGCTTCAATCCCTTTTCACTGGCCGCCTCCTGGTACCAGTTCGACAGGCAGTTACGGCAAAAGCCGGCAAGATTCATGAGATCGATGTTCTGCACCTCGGTCCGCTCCCGCAGGTGCGCTACGAGCCTTCGGAATACCGCGGCTTCGAGTTCGACTCGTGTCTGGTCGTCCATCATTCACTCCATCCGATGATGTGTCACAACGCTGCCACGTGCAGGTCTGCCATGGCGCTGATCGGTGCAACCAGCCGGGCCAGCCGGTCAATCCACTCGGAAACGCCTTCAGGGTGGCCGATCAGATCCTGCCTGATCTCGATCAGGGCATGGGCAAGGCTCCGTCCGGTGCCGTGGCGGTTCATGCAGTCGCCTTCGAGCTCGCCCGAGTAGGGTTCGTTGTCGCCGACGACGAGGTCGCCCTCCGCCCGCAAGGCGTCGATGAGGTACCGCGCCAGGCGGTCGTCCCTGTCCCACAGGATACCGGCATGCCAGATCCGCGGCATTCCCTTCCAGTGGGGCGTGAAACTGTGGATCGACAGGAGTGCCGGAACCACGCCGAGTGCGAGAGCGGCATCGATCATCCCGTCGATGGCGCGATGGTACGGCTCGTGGAAGCGCTGCAACCGCCGCGCGATCTCGTCGGGCCCTATGCCGACGTTGCCGGGGATCACGGAGCCATCGGAGATCTGCATCACGAGGGTCGGATCATCGGCACCGCGGTTGGGATCGATGAGCAGTCGCGAGTAGGTCGACAGGACGGCGGGAATCCCCACTGCACTCGCAAGCCCGCGGGTGACGTCAGCGACGCCGATATCGTGCGCGATGTGGCGGTTCAGCTGATCCTCCGGCAGCCCGAGGGTGCCGTATTCTTCCGGCAACGCGTTCGTCGCGTGATCGCAGACGAGGAGGATCCCCTTCGACAGGTCGCCTTCGATGATCTCGAACGCATCGCCTTCGCCGTCGATCGCGACAGTCGGCGCGGTGGTCCGACGTACGGTGTCCGGAGATTGCTTCAGCATGACATTGAATATAATGAGCCATGGCGGAGGTGGCCACACGGTGTCCGATGACAGCGGATCAGTCGCTTCACCGTCGGCCCCGCATCCGGTGTTCCTTTGCAGCGGCTGCGGGACAGGATCAAGCCTCGATGCAGGCAGGTGGCGGATGATGCGCGAACAATGCGGGACATTTCCACTGGAACATGGGTAACAGCATGGTATTTTCACGCCGCAACCATCGTGTAGGGAACTGGAAATCGGCATGAGCAGACGTGTGTTCGCGGTGGGCCTCGCGGCAATGTGCATTGCCCTCGGCACGGTGCCCGCCCGGGCGGATCTCAAGCTCTGCAACAATACCGACGCCCGTGTCGGGGTGGCGCTCGGGTACAAGGACACCAAGGGCTGGGCGAGCGAGGGCTGGTGGAACATCGGCCCGCACAGCTGCGAGACGCTGCTGAAGGGCGATCTGATCGCACGCTACTATTACATCTATGCCGTAGACTACGATCACGGCGGCGCGTGGGGCGGCAAGGCCGTCATGTGCACCCGGGACAAGCTGTTCACGATTCGCGGCATCAACAGTTGCGAGGAGCGGGGGTATCAGCGAACCGGCTTCTTCGAGGTCGACACCGGAGAAGAGCCGGACTGGACCGTTTCGCTGTCGGGTACCAAGAGCAGCGAGGAACAGCAGCAGTGAGACGGCTGAGGCGGGTCAAGATCGTCGCGACGCTCGGACCTGCCAGCTCTTCGCCGCGCATGATCGAGCGGTTGTTCGACTGCGGGGTCGACGTCTTCCGCATCAACATGAGCCATACCGAGCAGGCGGCGCTAAAGGAGCTTCACGGCGCTATCCGCGCCGTCGAGGCCGAGCGTGGCCGGCCGGTTGGCATCCTGGTCGACCTGCAAGGGCCGAAGCTCAGGATCGGCACCATCGCAGGCGGTGCCGCCATGCTCGAAGAGGGGCAGCCTTTCGACCTCTTGCTGGACCCGATAGACGGCGACAACCGGAGCGTCCACCTGCCTCACCGCGAGATCTTCGAGGCAGTCGAACCCGGTCACACGCTGTTGCTGGACGACGGCAAGCTGCGGCTCACCGTCCTTGATCGTGACGCGAAGACGATCAGGACCCGGGTAGAGGTCGGCGGCAGGCTGACCGACCGCAAGGGGGTCAACCTGCCGGACACCATCCTGCCGCTTACCGCAATGACGCCGAAGGACAGCTCGGATCTCGAGTATGCGGTGAACCTCGGCGTCGACTGGGTGGCGCTGTCGTTCGTGCAACGGCCCGAAGATGTCGCGGAAGCCCGCAAGTACGCGCGCGGCCGGGCCGCGCTGATGGCCAAGATCGAGAAGCCCGCCGCGCTCGATCGGCTGGACGACATCCTCGAAGTCGTCGACGGGATCATGATCGCGCGCGGCGACCTCGGCGTCGAACTGCCGATCGAACAGGTGCCGGGGCGCCAGAAGCAGATCACCAGGGCGGCGAGGGGCGCCGGCAAGCCGGTTGTGGTGGCAACCCAGATGCTGGAATCGATGATCCACTCTCCGAGCCCGACGCGGGCCGAGGTATCGGACGTTGCGACCGCCGTGTTCGAAGGCGCCGACGCGGTCATGCTGTCGGCCGAATCGGCGGTGGGCGAGTACCCCGACAAGGCCGTCCTGATGATGGACAAGATTGCCCGCGAGGTCGAGCAGGACCCGCTCTACTCGGCGATCGTCCATGCCCAGCGGACCGAACCCGAGCAGACGAGCGCCGATGCCATCAGCGCGGCGGCAAGAACCGTGGCCGAAACGCTGAACCTGTCGGCGATGGTCTGTTACACGTCGTCAGGGGCGACGGGACTGCGGGCGGCGCGGGAACGGCCGCAACTTCCGATCATCGCCCTGACGCCGATCGCCGCGACCGGGCGCAGACTGGCAATCGTCTGGGGCCTCCATTGCGTCCTGACGGAAGACGCCCACGACATGGACGACATGATCAACCGCGCCTGCAAGATCGCCTTCCAGGAGGGTTTCGCGCAGGCAGGCCAGCGCATCATCATCTCCGCCGGCCTGCCGTTCGGCACGCCGGGGGCCACCAACACCCTGCACATCGCCTACGTCGGAGACCACGGCGAAGCGTCCGGGGCAGGCTAGATGTCGTGTCCCTCGACCTTCTCGGTCAGGGCCCGCACGCCGTCGCGCGCCGCCGGCAGGAACGGATGGATCTTCAGCGCCTGACGAAAGGCTGCAAGCGCACCCTTGTCGTCGCCCGTCGCCCGCTTGATCAGCCCCATGCCGCTCAGGGCACCGAAGTGACGCGGTTCCAGCTCGAGGGTGCGGGCGATATCGCGCAGCGAAGCGTCGAATTCGCGGCGCAGATAGAGAACCGTCGCCCTCCTGTTCCAGCCCTCGGCATAGTCGGGGGCGAGTTCGACGACGGAATCGAGGATGCCGAGAGCGGCATCGGTGCGACCGCCGTTGACCGCCTTCATCGCCTGTTGCATGAGCACGTCGACGGTCGGGCTTCCCGACCGCATCCAGAGCTGCCAGATGGCATGTTCGAGACGTTTTGCGGTCTCTTCGTCGCGGGCGGTCGACAACTGCTGCAGCAGTGAATCGAGAATGGACTCACGCTGCTGTGCCAGTTCCTCCGGAGAAGGGACGGGCCGGCGCAGGTTTTCCTCGGTGAGGTCGGCAAGGGCAGGCGCGCACAACGCCGTCATCGCCGTAGCAACGGCAACGACAGCAAATGCGTTCAGGCTGCCTCGGTCACGTCGCCGCATCGGGAAAGAGTAATACGCTCCGCCCCGCGCGTCAAAGCAGTCCGGATACCGACGTCCTGGCGTGGCGGGCCGAAGGCCCTCGCCGGTCAGCCCTGACGGACCTTGAACCGCCGGTTGGTCTTGTTGATGATGTAGATGCGCCCGCGGCGACGCACCACGCGATTGTCGCGGTGGCGTTTCACGAGCGTTCGAATCGAGTTTCTGACCTTCATCGGATCACAGTCCCAGATGCCGGCACACGACGGGTCCGGCCGCAGTCGAAATCCGGCGGACCATACGGAGCACGCAAAAGCCTGTCAACGGACAGGTGGCCGACCGGTCATGGTGTCGCAATCGCCGAACAGGACAGCGCGGTCATGTCGCTCGACATGATGCTGACGATCGCCGCGCTGGCGGCGGGACTGGTGGGCATCATCGGTCTTGCCGTCGTAGAGCACAGGCGGCGGGGCAGCATCGAGCCCACCCTGATACCGACGACGCCGCTGTTCTTCGTTTGCGCGGTGCTGGTCGTGCTCGCGCTGGCGCATATGGTGACGCTGATCACGGGATCGCCTCACCAGGGACGCCTGTTCCGGTAACGGCCTTCCCGACGACCCGGCCAGCGCGGACACGCTACGCCAGCGGTGACCCGGCATCAGCAGGCCCGGCGAGGTCGCGTGCGGGGTCATCGAGGGGGTCACTCCATGCTGCCAAGCAGCATCAACGAGCCCATCCCGATGGCTCCGGCGATCGCGCCGCCCGGCCGGCCGATGACCGCGTGACCGGCCCGGCGCAGCCCGACCGGCATTGCGGCATGCACGCGTCGGGCAGCAGTGATGCTGCCGCGGGCAACCCGCATGTAAACATCGGCGGCGGTCGTGAAGGCGAGGTCGCAGTCGTGCACCGAGACGGGGTCGGCGCCGGGCGCCAGTTCGCACTTGTAGGGATCGGCCGGCGCCAGCATGTCGTAGGTGCGGATGCCGTTCTCGAAGCACCACGAAATGGTCTCGAAGATCTGCAGCCGCCCGACTCCGTGGCGGGCGAATGCCTGATCGTAGGCACCGAGGTAGGCGACATAGCGGCTTGCCTGCACGAACCCGATCTCGCCGGCGATCACCCGGTCATCGAGCGTCAGCGCCGAAACGACACTGCCGCTCTCGGCCGCCGCGACGACCCGCGCGAGGGTCGCGAGCATCCTGCGATCGGCGAAGGCCCTGCTGACAAGTCCCCGGCTGCCGAGCCAGTCGGACTTCATGCGTATCAGCAACGACGTGGTGTCCTCCGCCTGGTGTCCGGGCACCACGGAAAACGCCACCTTGCCAAGTTCGCCCAGCTGACGGCGGCGCTGGCGGGTGCGCTTGCGGATCGACGTGGAAAGAGTGGCGAGATAGGCGTCGACCGATGGCAGGCCGGCCAGTTCGGCAGCCACGGCTCCGCCGCGCGGCGTGACCGTCGTCCGCATGTCATCGAGCCAGCCGGCGATGCCCGCATCTTCACGGACGTGGCTCAGCCTGAGCACCGTCGCCGAGGTCTCGCGGGAGAGGGCATCGCCGATGGCATCGAGTACGCCGGGTACTGGCGTGCCTATGCCGTCGAAATACTGGGCGAGGGGGGTCGTGAGCGGGCTTGCAATGGTGAACCCGGCGACGCCATCGAGCCGCAGCGGGAGCACGAACCGCGGACCGTACTCGTCCCCGGCGACGGCCAGGCAGGGTTGCGCGGATGTCGGCAAGGCGACGATCGATTCCTCGATCCACGGCCACGACAGAAACGCAGCCGAAGGCGCGTTGCTGTCGTAGAGCGCGCGCCACAACGGCTCTGCCGCGAGACAGGCCCGTCGTCCCGTGACCAGCCTGACGCGGGGCGGTGACGCCCGCTCGTGGCGAGACGTTGCGGGTCCTGATCGTGCATGTCCCTGCACCGGTATCCTCCTCGTACGATTACCTGAACGTTACCGTGTGCAAATTGCATGCCTCGTCGCGGAGCCGGGGATCGGCGCCTTCCCGCATGGTGAACAGGCCGGACTACAAGCAAAATCGGTCGGTTCCGTGCCTTGACGCGAGGGTCAACGATGGTAGGTGTGCCACCACCATAGCCAATCGGGCGATCTGCAGGAGCCGCTGTTCCCTTCCGGGAACGCGCCGTGGGGCCGGTGCGTTTCGTTTCGAATGTCTGCACGGTCACGTTCGACCGCCTGGCTGGGGGGAATTGCGACGCGAGGGAGGGCGATACCGGACACGATGGCTGCCAAGGTTGACGTCCAGCGACTCTACAAGGTCTTCGGACCCGAGCCCGAGATGGCGATCCGCCTTCTCGAAGACGGAAAATCCAAGGACGAGATCCTCCAGGAGACGGGCCACACCATAGGTGTGCAGGACGTGAGCTTCACCGTCGCGGAAGGCGAGATCTTCGTCGTCATGGGTCTCTCGGGTTCGGGGAAGTCGACCCTCGTGCGGATGCTCAACCGGCTGGTTGAGCCCACCCGCGGCACGGTGCTCATCGACGGCGAGGACGTGGTTCAGATGGGCGACGCCGCGTTGCGTAGCCTGCGCCTGAACACCGTCTCGATGGTGTTCCAGCACTTCGCGCTGTTCCCCCACAAGACGGTGGTGGAAAACGTCGAGTACGGATTGAAGATCCGCGGCGTTGCGCCTGCCGAGCGTCGCGAGAAGGCGTTGGCGGCCCTCGACCAGGTGGGCCTGGCGGCGTGGGCAGACAGTCCGCCCAACGCGCTTTCGGGCGGAATGCAGCAGCGCGTCGGGCTTGCCCGTGCGCTCGCGGTCGATCCCCAGATCCTGCTGATGGACGAACCGTTCAGCGCGCTCGATCCGCTCATCCGCCGCGACATGCAGGACGAACTGATCGTCCTGCAGCGGCAGATGCACAAGACGATCATCTTCATCACCCACGACCTCAACGAGGCGCTGATCCTCGGCGATCACATCGCCATCATGAAGGAAGGCCGGTTCGTGCAGGTCGGCACGCCGCAGGAGATCGTGGCCTCGCCGGCCGACGACTACGTCGCCGCATTCACCCAGGACGTGGACCGCGGCCGGGTGTTCACCGCACGCACGGTGATGAAGGACGCCCATCCGCTCGATGCCGCCACCACGCCACGGGCGGCACTGGAGCGAATGCGCGAGCTCGGACGCAGCGCCCTGCACGTCATCGAGGGCGGGCGGATACTCGGCCTCGTGTTTGCCGACGACCTGGAGAAGGCCGGCCGAGGCGACGGCGACCTCGCGGCGCAGGTGGTGAGCGACTACCCGTCAACCCCGCGCGATGCGTACCTGAACGAGGTCTACGCCGCCTGCGTGCGGGGTTGGCCGGTCGCCGTCGTTTCGGAAAGCGGCGAGCTCCAGGGCGTGGTGGAGCCGGGCGACGTGTTCGCGGCGCTGGCCGGCAACGGCGGAGACGAGGCGAACGACACCGCCGCATCGGGCCCGGCGGCGCCGGCGACGTCAGCCGAAAACGGCTCGGCAACGCGCCGCGTATCGGCGCCCACCGCGTAGAGGAGCAGGCTGATGTGGCAACCGTCCGATACGCTTCGGATCCCGCTCGACGACTGGGTGGAGTTCGCCATCAAGGACTGGCTGGTGCCGAACTTCCGACCGGCCTTCCGCGCCATCCAGTGGCCGGTCAACGAGGTGCTGCGCAACCTCGACGCCTTCCTCAACTGGCTGCCGATGTTGGTCGTCGTGGCGGCATTCACGCTGCTCGCGTGGCGTACGGCCGGGCGGGGCGTGGCGCTGTTCACCCTCGTGTCCCTGGTGTTCCTCGACCTGATCAATGTCTGGCCGGAAACCATGACGACCCTCGCCATGGTTGTGACCGCGGTGGTCTTCTGCGCCATCGTCGGCGTTCCGCTCGGCATCGCCGCGGCAAGAAGCGATCGCGTCGCCGCCTTCCTGCGGCCGATCCTCGACGTGATGCAGACCATCCCGCCGTTCGTCTATCTCGTGCCGATCGTGATGCTGTTCGGCGTCGGCATCGTGCCGGGCGTCATCGCCACGACGATCTTCGCCCTGCCGCCGCTGATCCGGCTGACGAACCTGGGTATCCGCCAGGTCCAGAAGGAGCTGGTGGAGGCAGGGTATGCGTTCGGCTCGACCCCCCGGCAGGTGCTGTGGGAGATCCAGATTCCGCTGGCGATGCGGACCATCATGGCCGGGCTCAACCAGACCCTCATGCTGGCGTTGTCGATGGTGGTCATCGCCGCGCTGATCGGTGCCGGCGGGCTCGGGCTTACGGTGTTCACCGGTCTCGGCCGGCTGGATGTCGGCGCCGCCACTGAAGGCGGCATCGGCATCGTCCTGCTGGCGATCATCCTCGATCGGATCACCCAGGCGCTGGGCGGCGAGGGGCCGCAGCAGCATCGCTCGCTGTGGCAGACACTGCGCGGGTTCCTGCGACTGCGGCCGGCCGATTCGACGGCAGGGGCATGAGCTCCCGCCACGTGCATTCGCCGCGCCCGCCGGCGGCGCCCGAGCGTGCCGGCAGACGCGCGAAAGGCACCGGAAAACGGTGCCAGAGACTGTTCACGCTGACTAAAGAGGAGACGGATCCATGAAACGAATCCCCGTTATCGGAACGGCTGTCGCGGGCGCGGTCGCGGCCGTGTTCCTGGCCGCGACGATCGCTCCGTCCTTCGCTCAGGACATGCCGGGCGAAGGCAAGACCGTGCGGATGGCGCGCGCTACGTGGGATACCGGCTGGTTCCACGCCGAGATCTACAAGCAGCTGCTCGAGAAGCTGGGCTATTCGGTAGAAGGTCCGACCACCCTCGACAATCCGCCGTTCTACCAGTCGGTGGGCCAGGGCGATCTCGACCTCTGGGTGAACGGCTGGTTCCCGCTGCACAACACCTATCAGGACGCCATCGACCAGGGCGCCGAACTGGTGGGCTATGTCGCCAAGGGCGGCGCGCTGCAGGGCTACCTGATCGACAAGAAGACGGCCGAGGAGCACAACATCACGAGCCTCGAGGACTTCAAGCGGGACGAGATCAAGAAGCTGTTCGACTCGAACAACGACGGCACGGCGGAGATGGTCGCCTGTCCGCCGGGCTGGGGATGCGAGGTGGTGATCGAGCACCATCTCGACGCGTACGAGCTGCGCGATCACATCGAGCCGATCAAGGCCGGCTATTCCGCCGCGATGGCCGATGCGCTGGCGAAGTACAGGAGCGGCGAGCCGATCTTCTTCTACACGTGGACGCCGAACTGGACGGTCGGCGTGCTGACGCCGGGTGAGGACGTGGTGTGGATCGAAGTGGACCACCCCGATCTTCCGGAAGACCAGAAGGATCTCGAGGATGCCACCACGCTCGAAGGGGTTGCCGGCTGCGTCAACGATCCCTGCAAGATGGGCTGGCCGGCCAACGACATCCGCCCGGTCGCCAATACCGAGTTCCTGAACGAGAACCCCGCCGTCCGCGCGCTGCTGGAAGAGGCCTCGATCCCGATCGAGGACATCTTCGCCCAGAACGCCAAGATGAATGACGGCGAGGACAGCGCCGAGGACATCCGCCGGCACGCCGCGGAATGGATCGAGGCCAACCAGGAGACCGTGAATGCGTGGCTCGACGCCGCGCGCGAAGCGGCCAAGGCCGAATAACGCCCGAGCGCGTTTCAGGCTCAGACTGCGGGGCCCGGTTGCGCGATGCGGCCGGGCCCTTCGGATTCTGCCTCGTGGATCAAGCCGCGTCGCGGCATATCGAGGGAGTGGTGGGCGTGGCTGGGATCGAACCAGCGACCCCTACGATGTCAACGTAGTGCTCTCCCGCTGAGCTACACGCCCATCCTGCGGCATATTGGCGGGACCTTCTGCCAATGCTGCATATATCGGCTCGCCGGTGGCGGCGCAAGGTTCGATGCGCCGCGCCCCCCGGGTTCTGCCGGCTCAGGCCGCCATCATCCGCTCCACCTCGTCGACCAGGTCGCGCAGATGAAACGGTTTCGACAGGATCTTGGCTTCCTTCGGGGCGTTGTTGTCGGGATTGAGCGCAACGGCGGCAAAACCGGTGATGAACATTATCCTCAGTGACGGATCGAGCTCCGCCGCGCGGCGGGCGAGTTCGATACCGTCCATCTCCGGCATGACGATGTCCGTCAGCAGAAGCTCGAAACACTCCTGCTTGAGCTGTTCATAGGCGCTCAAGCCTTCACCGAACGACGTGACCTCGTGCCCGGCCTTCTCGAGTGCGCGCACCAGGAAGCGCCTGAGGTCCTCATCGTCCTCGGCAAGCAGAATCTTCGCCATTGCTTGTTCCGTTCGTCCCCACCCAGCGAAATCCAAACGTCCCGTGCGGCAAGCTAGCGATGTGCGGTAAATACCTGATGAAAGCCTTGCCTGCCGTCAGTGCAGCTACTTCAGCCCCGATGGCAAAGCAAGTGGACTTGGACCCTGTATGTTGGCATGTTTTGCCGTATGGGCGCCACCCCCACGCGCGCCAAGGAGGATGAGTACAAGATGGAACGCGGAAGGCAGGAAGGCCCCAGCCATCCTGTTCAGCTCTTCGATCCGCCATTCGAGGTGCTTGAGCCGAAACACCTCAGCGCCCCGATCGTGTACAACTCGCCGCACAGCGGTCGCATCTATCCTCCGGAGTTCCTGCGGCGCACCAAGCTCGATCCACTCAGCCTCAGGCGCTCCGAAGACTGCTATGTCGACGAGCTGGTGGAGCAGGTCGTCGACCTCGGGCTCCCGCTCGTGCGCGCCAACTTCCCGCGAGCCTACCTGGACGTGAACCGCGAGCCGTACGAACTCGACCCGCTGATGTTCGCCGATCCGCTCCCGGACTACGTCAACACGGGGTCGGCGCGCGTCGCCGGAGGTCTCGGCACCATCGCGCGGGTGGTGTCGGAAGCCGAGGAGATCTATCACGAACCGCTGACGTTCGCCGAGGCGGAGACGCGGATCCTCTCCCTGCACGTGCCCTATCACCGGACGCTTGCAAACATCTTCTCCGCGGTGCGGCAGCAGTTTGGCACGGCGCTCCTCATCGACTGCCACTCGATGCCGTCGATCATCGCCGGGCCCGGCTCCACGGAATCCGTTGCCCGTCCCGATTTCGTGCTCGGTGACCGCTATGGCGCCTCATGCGCCGGCCAGATCGTGGACTTCTTCGAGCGGTTGCTGCAACGGCTGGGCTATACGGTAATGCGCAACAAGCCCTATGCCGGCGGTTTCATAACCCAGAGCTACGGCCGTCCGGCGGAGTCGTCGCATGCGCTGCAGCTGGAAATCAGCCGCGCATTGTACCTGGACGAGGAGACGCTCGAACGGCATGCGGGCTTCGATCGGCTGAGGGACGACCTGACAACCGTCGCAGCCGAACTCATAGCGGCGTTGCCCGACCTCATACAGCCCACGCGCTGCGCAGCCGAATAGCAGTCGGGTCATGGCGCAAAAAAAGGGGCCGTTCGAACGCGTCGAACGGCCCAAGTTTAGGGAGGAAACGCCCAGGAAGGGCTACGAAAGGAGGATGGGAATCCTCACTCACGCGAGTGACATATTGCGTTGCAACGAACGCATTTCAACCCCCGTGGGATACCTGCGACAATTTGACGGACTGTTCGATATACCGAACGCGCCTTGTAACCTATTGAAACCGTTTATCGTTGCAAGTCGGCCACAGGGACAGAAAATTTGCGTGCCGCCGGCTGGAATCAGACAGGAATCCCCTTTGGGAATTCGCTTTGTTGCGGCGCATATAGTTATTGAGCAATTTTTCTCAACCGATGGGCTGACGGCGTCGCAGCAGCGGCGGCAATGACGTTGATCTGAGGTCGGTCAGCGAGCCGGAACCCCGGCGTCAACAGGATCACGAGCGATGGCAGATGTGGACACCGAGGAACTTCTCACCTTCGCCTGCCGGCTTGCCGATGCAGCGGGCGAGGCGATCCTGCCGTTGTTCCGCCAGGGGATCGCGGTAAACAACAAGCGCAAGAAGCGGGGCTTCGACCCGGTCACGGAAGCGGACCGCGCCGCCGAGGTGGCAATGCGGGCGCTGATTGCGGAGCATTACCCCGGCCATACCGTGCGGGGGGAAGAGCTGCCGGTACATGATGGCACGTCTCCGCTCACCTGGTATCTCGACCCGATCGACGGAACCAAGGCGTTCATCTACGGCGTGCCGGTCTGGGCCACGCTGGTCGGGCTTGCGGACGGAGAGCGGCCGCTGCTCGGCGTCATGAACCAGCCGTTCGTGGGCGAGCGGTTCGTTGGATCGCCGGCAGGCGCGTTCATCGTGAACCGGAACGGCAGCCGCCAACTGGAGACACGCAAGACGGCCAGCCTTGAAACGGCCCTGATGGCGACCACCGACCCGATCAATTTCGAGCCGGGACCACAACAGGAGCGATTTGCCGCGCTCGCAGATCGTGTCTGCCATACGCGCTACGGCGGCGATGCCTATTTCTACTGCCTGCTGGCGGCGGGCCTGTGCGATCTCGTGGTGGATCCGGGAATGGATCCCTACGACATCGTCGCCCTTATCCCCATAGTCGAACAGGCCGGGGGGATCGTTACCACCTGGGACGGCGGTCCTGCGGCAGAAGGGGGCAATATCGTTGCCGCGGCTACGAGCGCGCTTCACGAAGCGGCTGTCGCCATCCTCTCGGGTTGACTCTCCCCGGACGGTCGCCAGGTGCCGATGAAGGCGTCGAAGGCAGCCCAGAACTGCTCGCGAAGATCATCGCGCTCCATCATGATCTCATGGCGCGCCCCGCGGATGACGACGCGCGAGGCGCTGCGCATGCGCTCGGCAAGACGGGTGATTGCCTCGTTCGATACGACGCGATCCCCACTGGCCGAGACAAACAGCACCGGAACCTTCATGGATTCGGGAAAGTCCATCTGCTGCAGCTCGGTCATCGCCTGGCATGCCGCAGCGAGCCAGCCGATCGTCGGTGCTCCGGTGCCGAGCGACGGATCAGCCTCGAGGATCGCAACGTTGCGGGCAAACCGTACCGGATCCGTGGTCACTCGATTGTTTTCGAAGGTGCGCTGCTCGCCGGCGCGCCGCGCGCCACCCGGTATCGTCCATGTCGACAACCCGGCGATGCAAAGCAGATCGGCAAAGACCTTGATCGCCCACTGGGGCACGGCAAGCGCGCGTATTGCGACGAGCGGCGACACCGCCACTACCCGGGTGAACACTCGCTGGCGCGCGAGCGATCGCAGGACGACATTGGCTCCCGTGGAATGGGCGAGGGCAAAATGCGGCGGCGGGCAATCGGGCAACAAGACGGAATGCATGAACGCATTCAGATCGTCGTCGTATTCGGCAAAGTGGTTGATGTGACTGCGGCGCCCCGAAAGCAGCCGATCCGATCGCCCCTGACCGCGCCAATCAAGCGTCGCGACCGTGAACCCGCGCGCGCTGAGGTCGGCTATGACCTCGAAATACTTTTCGATGTACTCGCCGCGTCCCTGAAGAAGGCAGACGGTACCCATTCCGGTTCCGCTCGGAGCGCAAACGGCGTACCGCAGTCGCGTTCCATCGCCCGCGGTCAGCCAGTTCGCGCGCAGGCCGCGGGGCGGCCGATTGCCCTCGATCGCCAGCAGCGACGGCTCGCTTCCGGCAACAGGCGCGTCGCTTACGCGCGCCGCCGTGTGCCGTGTTCCCCGCATTCGGTTGGAGGCCATGCAAGTATCAGCTTGTACGATCGTCGGATCGGGATTACCCGCTGTCCATCACGTAAGCCCGTGCGGGCCATGCTGCAAGCAGTCTGACAAGGCATATGTCTTGAGGCGGCTCCCGCGCCTGTCCCTCCGCCCAGGAGGTCGGGATGATTCGTTCACACACCACGCGCGCAGGTAACCAAGATGGTCTCTACGGCTCCGGCCGCTGCAACACGCCAGACGCAAGGCATCATCCTGATGGTGCTTGCCATGCTTTCGATCCCACTGGTGGACGGACTGGCAAAATTCCTGAGCGTCACCCACTCGCCGTTGTTCATCAGTTGGGCCCGGTATGCCGTCGCCAGCATGATCGTGCTTCCGTTCGCGATCGTGGTGCATGGACGGCATGTATTCCCGACGGAGCGGCGATTACCGCACACCCTGCGCACCATCTTTCTCGTCTCGGCGATGACGCTGTATTTCCTCGCCATTGCCCGGGTTCCGCTGGCGACGGCGACAAGCGTATTCTTCATCGGACCGATCGCAGCCGTCGTTCTCTCCGTAGTGCTGCTGAAGGAACGGATGACGGTCCGCAAATCGGCGAGCCTGGTGCTCGGATTCGCGGGGTCACTCGTGATCCTGCGGCCGGGCAGCTCGACCGATCCTGGGCTGCTGCTGGCGCTCGGGTCGGGCATCCTGTTCGCGTTCTACCTGATCACGACACGGCAGGCGTCGCAGTCGAGCGATCCGGTAAAGACGCTGGCGTTTCAATGTATCGTAGGGATGCTGCTCCTGACCCCGCAAGCGATCGTCTCGTGGTCGGTGCCGGCAGCGGCGGACCTCAAGTTCTTTGTTGCGCTCGGCCTGCTGTCAGCCGTCAGTCACATCCTCTCGATCAGTGCCTTCCGGTTCGCAGAGGCATCCATACTGGCACCGCTCGTCTATCTCGAGCTGATCGGTGCCGCGGTGATCGGTCTTGTCGTGTTCGACGAGATCCCCGGCCTTTCGACTCTGGCAGGGGCCGGCCTCATAGCCGTCGGCGGGTTGCTTCTGGTTGAACGCACGCGCAAGCCGACCTAACTCCTGAGGCGACGGTCAGATCGGCCGAAGCCCTTGAAATCAAAGGATACTCTTCCCATATTATACATGCGGACGCCGAGTGCGGGTCCGCATCCGGAACTGAACAGAACCCGGCTGGAGCAAGCGGGTTCGAGGAAACATGTCGCTTCAAAGGAGGATATGTCATGTTCGACCTGACCCCCCTTTACAGGACCACGATCGGCTTCGATCGCCTCGCTTCGATCCTTGACACCATCGGGCGTCTGGAGGCGAACGCGCCCAGCTATCCGCCCTACAACATCGAGCGGCTGGGTGAAGACGAGTACCGCATCACGATGGCGGTCGCCGGCTTCAGCGAGGATGACCTGACGATCGAGGTGAAGGAGAATGCGCTGACGATCTCCGGCAACCGCAAGGAGAAGACGGAGAACACCGTCGGCGAGTTCCTGCACCAGGGCATCGCTGCGCGCAGCTTCGAGCGGCGCTTCCAGCTGGCCGAGTTCGTCGAGGTCACCGGGGCCACGCTCGAGAACGGGTTGCTCCACGTCAATCTGAAGCGTGAGCTGCCCGAGAAGATGAAGCCACGGACCATCGCGATCAGCGTGGCCGGCGGCAGCGATCGGAAGCAGATCGACCAGAAGGCCGCGTAAGTCAAACGCGAGCCGGAACTGTAGGGGCGCCCCGGCGGGGCGCCCTTCTTTCATGTCAGCCTGTCCGTGCAGTCCTTGGTGACGCGCGACCTTCGCCTGCTGCTGCTGCCACGAAGGCGTCGACCTGCTCTTCCGTCGCTTCGAACGACGCGATGAGGCGGACCAGCACCTCGCGGCCGGGATCGATCCCAAGGTCAGGATCCACGTCCGAACGCCACACATGGTAATGGGCGCTGGCCGCCCGAAGCCGCTCGTGCACGGCTATCGGCAGAACGGGAAAGATCTGGTTGGTGGCGGCTGGAACCGCGAGACGCACACCATCGATGCGGCACAGGCCTTCCGCAAGTCGGGCTGCCAGAGTGTTGGCGTGGCGCGCGCATCTCAGCCACAGGTCGTCTTCGAGGTAGGCTTCGAGTTGCGCCGCCATGAACCGGGTCTTGGATGCGGTGTGCCCGGCACGCTTGCGGCGGAACCTGAGTTCCTCTGCCTTGTCGCGGTCGAAGAGTACCACGGCCTCGGCGCCGATCGTTCCATTCTTGGTTGCCCCGAACGACAGCACGTCTATCCCCGCACGCCATGTCATGTCGGCGGGCGTGCAGCCGAGCGCCACCAGAGCATTGGCAAACCGGGCGCCGTCCATGTGGACGGCGAGGCCGCGCGCGTGCGCAACTTCGGCCAACCGCGCGATCTCACCAGGATCGTACACGGTGCCGAACTCGGTGGCCTGAGTCAGACTGACGGCGGCGGGTTGCATGTGATGCTCGTCGCCATCGAGCATCCTGTCCAGAGTGGCTTCGAGGGCAGATGCTTCGAGCTTGCCGGCAGGGCCGGGAAGGCCGACGACCCTGGCACCGCCGGTGTAGAACTCGGACGCGCCGCATTCGTTGGTATGGACGTGAGCCACGCGATGGGCGAGCACCGAGCGATATGGCGGCGCGAGCAGGCTGATCGACAGCGCATTCGCTGCGGTTCCGGTCGCTACCGGAAATACCTCGACGTCATGTTCGAACACGTCCGCGAACCGTGACTTGAGGCGGGCGCTGTACGCATCGTCACCATATGGTGCGGCCGGCCCGCCGTTTGCGCGGACCAGAGCGTGCAGTATCTCGTCCGGTGCACCATAGACGTTGTCGCTGGCGAAGTTCACGGAAGAGCCTCCTCATTGGCGATCTCGAGGACGGGGCCGGGTTCGGGCGGCGTGATCCCAAGCACCCGGGAATAGAAGGCGTACTCGGCCTCGAGTGCGGTGATGACCGTTTCGGCCCGCCGGAACCCATGCGCCTCGCCGGGAAACTCCAGATAGACGACCGGCACACCGCGCTGTCTCAGCGTCTCGGCCATGCGACGCGACTGTTCCGGCGGCACCACCCGATCCTCGAGACCCTGAAAGAAGATGACAGGCCGGTCGATGCGTCCGGCGTGATGCACCGGGGAGCGCTCACGGAACACCCTGTGGGTGGCACCGGGACGGGTACCGGTAAGGGCGTAGAGGTAGCCCGACTCGAACTTGTGGGTGTGCGCAAGCAACCTCTCAAGATCGGCGACGCCGTAGTACGAGGCGCCGGCGGCAAAGATGTCGTGGAAGGCGAGTGCCGACAGCACGGTGAACCCGCCGGCACTGCCGCCGGATATGACCAGCCGTTTGCCATCGGCGAGGTCTTGCGCAACAAGTTCGCCGGCAGCGGCGACCACGTCCTCCACGTCGGCGATGCCCCATCGGCCGTTGAGGGCTTCGCGGTAGGCGCGCCCGTAACCGGTGCTGCCACGGTAATCGACATCGAGATAGCCAAAACCGCGGCTGGTCCAGTACTGAATCTTCGGCTTGAGACCGCGATCGGCCATTCCGGTCGGACCACCGTGAGCAGACACGATAACCGGCGGCCGTTCGTCTGCCGGACCCTCGTAGCGGGCACTGGCCGGCGGATAGTAAAGTGCGTGCACGGGACCGTTGCCGGTCGCAAGCGTCAGGTGTTCGGCAACCGAGATGTCTCCCTGCGCCAGTCCGATATCGCCGCCCGTGCGCACCGTTTGCGTTTCCCCGGTGCGTCCGGGAGCCAGCGAGACATGCACCACGCCCGGCAAGGTCGTGTCGCTGGCGCCGATCCCTGCTACCCCGTCCCGCCACGGACACAGGTTTCCCAGAGATACCAACGGAACCGGTACGTCCTCGATGCCGCCGTCGCGATCGACGACGAGCAACCGGAGCCTGCCCTCACTGAACCCTGCGGTGGCGACGCGTCCGTCGGGCAGCACGGCGAACGATCCCGTGCCCAGTCCCCACAGCGGCCGCATGAACTCCGCCTCTCCATCCGTCAACCGCTGCACCTTGTACCCGTCCCAGCGGTAGAGGCTGCTCCAGGGCCCGTCTTCCCACACGAACACGAGGTCCGCGTTGGATGACCACGTGGGCTGGAATGCGGCGTTGCCCGCGCCGCCCGCAATCGGGCATCGGTCAGCAAGGCCGCCCGCGGCATCGAAGGTGGCAGACATCAGTGCAGCGCATTCCCACGGCATGCCGGGGAGGTCCCATTCCAGCCAGACGAGCGTCCGGCCATCCGGGCTCACCCGCGGAGAGGCGTAGAAGTCACGGCCTTCGACAAGGTGCGTGATCGTGCCTGCTTCCGGTCCGTCCAGGACCACCGCGACGAGGAAGTTCTGCGGCAGGCCGGGGCTGTCGGGCGAATGGCGTTCGGCCACGCAGACAAGCCGGTTCCGCACCGGATCAAACGTCATGTCGGCGAACCGGACTTCAGGAGCATCCGTTACCCGGGCCGGACCGTCGCCGGAAATCCGGTAGATGTCCTGGTCCGCGTCGTTGACAAAGAACAGGTTGCCACCGGTGGCCAGGAACTCGCCGCCGCCATACTCGTGTACCCGCGAGCGGGTCGAGACAGGCGGAGGGAGCCGTTCGGTCATCCGACCATCCGGACCGAGTGACATGATCGTCGTGCGGCCGTCTTCCGCCGGCCGTTGCTCCGACCAGCAGAGTCGTTCGCCATCACTCTGTACGAGACCGAAGCGGAGCGCCTGAGCGGCCGCCACCGCGGCACTCACAGGTGACGGCCATGCGCCGTACGGTGCCTTCCTCTTGCCCATGGATCCTGAGTAGCCCGTTATGACCGCTGACGCCACCCGCGGGCGCGGATCCAGCCGGGGTGGGGGTGCGAAGGGTCGCAAAGCGCGACATCAGCCGGTCGAGCTTGTCGTTTCCCGCACCGGCCCGGTCTCGTGTTCGCGACGTCCGCAAGTGGAGCGGGTCGGCGTCAGGTCCGGTTCGTGAGGCTAGCGGTCGGCAAGGGTGTCGAGTTCGTCGATGACCGCCCTGCCCATCTGCTCGGTGCTGACCTCCCGCGTCCCCTCCTGGAGGATATCGCGGGTCCGGAAACCCTTCTCGAGGGCGCTGGCGATGGCCTGTTCAAGCAGACTGGCCTGGCGATCCATGTCGAGCGAATACCGGAACGCCATGGCGAGGCTCGCGATCATCGCCAGCGGGTTCGCCAAGCCGCGGCCGGCGATATCGGGGGCCGACCCGTGGACCGGTTCGTACAGGGCCTTCCGGCGGCCGGTCTGGTCGGCGGCGCCGAGCGAAGCCGAGGGGAGCATGCCGAGCGACCCGGTAAGCATCGCGGCGGCATCGGAGAGAATGTCGCCGAACAGGTTGTCGGTGACGATGACGTCGAACTGCTTCGGATTGCGGACCAGCTGCATGGCGCAGTTGTCGGCGTACATGTGGCTGAGTTCGATGCCGGAATCCGCATATTCGTGGTCGTATACCCACTGCACTTCCTGCCGCCACAGGACGCCTGATTCCATGACGTTGGCCTTCTCGACCGACGTCAGCTTCAAACGTCGTCGTGCAGCGAGATCGAAGGCCACGCGGGCGACACGGCGGATCTCGGAGGTGGTATAGACCTGGGTGTTGATGCCGCGCCGCTCACCGTTGCCAATGTCGGTTATGCCGCGTGGTTCGCCGAAATAGACGCCGCCGGTGAGCTCGCGGACGATCAGGATGTCGAGACCCTGGATCAGCTCGCGCTTGAGCGACGAGGCATCGGCGAGCGCCGGGTAGCAGATTGCAGGGCGCAGGTTGGCGAACAGCTCGAGTTCGCGCCGCAGACGAAGCAGGCCCCGCTCCGGCTTCTGCTCGAACGGCAGGTCGTCCCACTTGGGGCCGCCGACCGCCCCGAGCAGGACGGCGTGGGCCTTGTGGGCCTTGTCTACCGTCTCGTCGAGGATCGGGACGCCGTGCGCGTCGATCGATGCGCCGCCGCACAGGGCGGTCTCGGTTTCGAAGGTCGCGCCCGTGTCGTTGCCGCGGCCGTTGAACCAGGCGATGACGCGTTCGACCTCGGCCATGACTTCCGGGCCGATGCCGTCACCGGGAAGAAGAAGCAGGTCGTATGTTGCCACAGTTTGGACTTTCCCCCATGGTCCAATAAGATCGGCGCGTCAGGACAGGCGCCGCAATTCGCATGCCTGCCTAGCCGCTGACGGGCCTGAAGGCAAGTGAAAGCGATCAAGGCGATGATGAGAAGCCTGCTGGCGGCCGCAGCCGTGATCGGCACCTGCGGCGCCGCCGTGGCCGCCGACGAGCCGCCGCTTCTGCTGTCGCTTCCGGTAGACTGTGACGTCGGCAAGACCTGCTTCGTTCAGAAGTATGTCGATGTCGATCCTTCGCCGGCGGCGCTCGACTACGCCTGCAATCAGGCAACCAACGACGGCCATACCGGCACCGATATCCGGCTGCGCTCAACGGCAGAGGTCGAACGCGGGGTCGACGTGCTGGCAGCGGCGGAAGGGACGGTGAAGGCGGTCCGCGACGGCATGCCCGACCGGCTGGTAAGCGAGGAGAATCGCAGTTCCGTCGAACATCGCGAATGCGGCAACGGCGTCCTGATCGAGCACGCGGACGGGTGGCAGACCCAATACTGCCACATGCGCGAAGGCAGCATTGCCGTCGAGCCGGGCCAGACCGTCCGGCGCGGTGACCGGCTCGGCCAGGTCGGGTATTCCGGGCTCGCCCAGTTCCCGCACCTGCACATGACCGTCCGGCTGCACGACGAGGTGATCGACCCGTTCACCGGCAAGTGGCTGGACGGATCCTGCAAGCTGACCGACGAAGGATCGATGTGGGACGAGGCGGCGCGGGCGGCACTCGTCTATCGTTCCGGTGAGCTGATCGAGATCGGCTTCTCACCCGGCCCGGTCTCGACCGAGGACGTCGAGGTTGCCCGCTTCGCGGATTTCGTGCCGGGCCCCGAGGCCGAGGCGCTGGTGGTCTACGGGCGGTTCGTGAACCTCCAGGAAGGTGACCGGATCCGGATCGTCGTCGACGGGCCCGGCGGCGAACTGGTCAGCCACGTCAACGAACCGCTGGACCGGGCCAAGGCGCATTACGTCGCGTTTGCCGGCAAACGCCGCCCGGACAGCGGCTGGGAAGGTGGCGAATATTCGGGACGGGTGGAAGTGATCCGCGACGGCAAGACCGTGATCAGCGGCGCGACGACCGCGCGGATCGATGCGGAGCCGGAAGCCGGGGAGAAACGGTCGGAACGGCCTGCCGCCGCCGTGAAGAAGACATCGGCGCCGGCGGGAGTCGACCGCAACCTGGAAGGTTCGCCCGCCCGCTGATGGCGTCCGGCATCCGTGCCGTCAGTATCCTCGCACCAGCGTGCAGTATGGCAGCGGCACCCACAGCCGCGTCGCCCTGACCTTGGAAATGCCTAGAGCCAGGGGTGCGACTCGCGGCGCCGCGCCTCGTAGCCGGCAATTGCGTCCGCCTGCTGCAGGGTCAGCCCGATATCGTCGAGCCCGTTGAGAAGGCAGTGCTTCCGGAACTCGTCGATCTCGAACGCAATCTTGTCGCCGTCAGGAGTGGTGATCGTCTGATTCGGAAGATCGATCGTCACCGTTGCGTTTGCGCCCCGAGATGCCGCCTCCATCAGGCTGTCGACGTCGTCCTGCGGCAACACGATCGGCAGGATGCCGTTCTTGAAACAGTTGTTGAAGAAGATGTCGGCGAACGACGGGGCGATGACGCAGCGGATGCCGAAGTCGAGCAGTGCCCACGCCGCATGTTCGCGGCTCGACCCGCAGCCGAAATTCTCGCCGCCGATCAGGATGGCGGCATTGCGATAGGCCGGCTGGTTCAGCACGAAGTCCGATACCTCGCGTCCGTCCTCGTCGTACCGCAACTCGTGGAACAGGGCCTTGCCGAGGCCGGTGCGCTTGATCGTCTTCAGAAACTGCTTGGGTATGATCCGGTCGGTATCGACATTGATCATCGGCAGGGGCGCGGCAACGCCTGTCAGAACGTCGAACTTCTCCATCCATGCCTCCTTCGAGCGGGTCCCCGCGTCACTCGCCTGCCTCGCTATTTGCGTGTTTCGGCGAGTGCGGTCAAGGCCGCGACCGCGGGTCGGGTCGGGCGACCTTCATTGATGAACCCCAGATGAACGTCCTGATCAGGGGGTGTTCAAGCTCGCGCATGTAGAACCGTTCCCATCACTGCCGCGAAGGCGTCATCACATCAGCGTCGAAAGACGCCCCGTGGCGAACAGTGCTTCGAAGGAATGGAGGAAGACATGTTGAAGAAGACAGCACTCGGTGTCGCGGCGGCTGCGGCTATCGGATTTGCGGCACTCACTCCGACCAGCGCATCGGCTCACGGGGTCCACGCCGGCATCTATGTCCCGGGATTCCACTTCTCGGTCGGCACGCCGTACTACGGCCATCGGCACTTTCACCGGCATCATCGCCTGCACCGCCGCCATGTGCATGGCTGCCGCGTGAAGGTGGTGAAGCGGTGGAAGAACGGCCACCTGGTCAAGCGCACCGTCAGAACCTGCAGGTAGAACCGCCAAACCCCGTCTTGCCGGTCCTGAACCGGACCCTGCGTTGGTAATCACAACCCGGCCCTGGCCCAGGGCCGGGTTTTGACATCTGGGGTTCAGGTCGGACCCTGCCTTGCCTGCCGCCGCGCCTGCGGATTCAACCGGCCTTGAAAAAAAGAGCCGCGGGGGCGCGGCTCTAAGGTTTAACAGGGAGGCGTCAAACAGAGTGGACAGGAGCCACTCGGAGAATCCAGATGACTGGATTACGCATGGTTAAAATACCGAAAAATGTCCTAACGAAAAGTTAATCGGTTTCCAAATTGTGGATATTGGCGGTCGGCGGTTGCGGCGGGGCTGCGGAGCATATCCGAACGATCAGCACGATCAGATACTTGCACGCGCATGATCGGTCATCGATTCAGGTCTTGAAGACGGTTTCGGCCTGCGACCGGACACGCCGCTTTTCCTCGATCTCGCGCCGGATGCGCGAAATCTCCGATTCGAGCAGGGTGATTCGCGATTCGAGCTCCGCTACCGAAAGCTCCGACAGGTCCTCGCCGATCTGCGGCACCGTGGGGCGCGGTCGATCCTCGTCCTCTGCCATCGCTCCATCCTGTTCATCCGATTTCCGTGACAGGCTTGAGACGGTTGTCAGTCTGGGCCAGCCCCGTTAGATCATCAACCCCAATCAGAGGAGCAGGTCCGCAATGTCCACACCCCCCGTTCCAGATCACATGCTGGCAATCGAGATCTCCGCCCCGGGCGACCCGGAGGTGCTGCGGCCGGCACGGCTGCCGGTGCCGACGCCGGGGGAGGGCGAGATCCTGATCAAGGTGGCCGCCGCCGGCATCAACCGGCCGGACGTGCTGCAGCGGCAGGGGCTGTACCCGCCGCCGAAGGGCGCGCCGACGACACCGGGGCTCGAAGTCGCCGGGACGGTCGCCGCGAAGGGGCCGGGGACCAGTCGTTACAGCGAAGGCGACGAGGTCTGCGCCCTGGTCCCGGGCGGCGGCTACGCGGAATACTGCATCGCCGCGGAGGCAAACGCCCTGCCGGTGCCTCACGGCCTCAGCATGGTCGAGGCCGCAGGGCTGCCGGAAACGTTCTTCACGGTATGGAGCAACGTGTTCCAGCGTGCCGGGCTGAAGCAGGGCGATGCCTTCCTGGTGCACGGGGGCTCGAGCGGTATCGGGACCACCGCGATCATGCTGGCAAAGGCATTCGGGGCAACGGTGTTCGCGACCGCGGGTTCGGCGGAGAAGTGTGCCGCATGCGAGCGGCTCGGCGCGGATTTTGCGATCAACTACCTCGAGGAGGACTTCGTCGACCGCGTCAAGGCCGAAACCGGGCGCCGCGGGGTCAACGTCATTCTCGACATGGTCGGCGGCGACTACATCGAGCGCAACATCGCCTGCGCCGCACGCGACGGGTGGATCGTCTCGATCGCCTTTCTCAACGGCTCGATAGCCGAGGTCGATTTCCTGCCGGTGATGCTGAAGCGGCTCACGCTGACCGGCTCCACGTTGCGGCCGCGCAGCGTCGCCGAAAAGGCGGTCATCGCCGAGGAGCTGGAGGCCAAGGTCTGGCCACTGATTGCCCAAGGGCGGATCAGGCCGGTGATCGATACCGAGTTCCCGCTGGCCGAGGCGGCCGAGGCGCACAGGCGCATGGAAGGCAGCAAACACATCGGCAAGATCATACTGACCGTGTGAGCCCGCGCCCGAAAAGCGGTTTGCAGCTTTCCAGTTTCGGCTTATATAATCAGTCGATTTCCCTTTATTGCAGTTGCAATCGCGGGAGCGTGACCCGGCAACCGCCGGCGTCCGAAGGAGCTCTATCATGGCAAGCAGACTTTTGATGCCCAAGGCGACAGCCGTCTGGCTGGTCGAGAACACGTCGCTCACCTTCGAGCAGATCGCTGATTTCTGTGAACTCCACGAACTGGAGGTCAAGGGCATTGCCGATGGTGACGTGGCGCTGGGAATCCGTGGCATGGATCCGGTCGCGTCGGGGCAGCTGACGCGCGAGGAGCTGGAGCGCGGGCAGGCGGATCCGTCGTACCGGTTGAAGCTGGCCGAGCCGAAGGTCGAAATACCGGAGGTGCCGACCAAGCGCGGCCCCCGCTACACGCCGGTTTCGCGCCGACAGGACCGGCCGGATGCCATTTCGTGGCTGCTTCGGAACCATCCCGAGCTTACCGACAGCCAGATCATGAAGCTGGTGGGCACCACGAAACCGACGATCCAGTCCATCCGCGACCGCACGCACTGGAACTCCAGCAACATCAAGCCGGTCGATCCGGTAACGCTCGGCCTGTGCTCGCAGATCGAGCTCGACAACGCGGTCCGGGCCGCAGCCCAGCGTCTCGAGCGTGAACGCAGGAAGGCCGAGGCCGAACAGGTGCGTGCCGGCACCCTCCTGCCGGCCAGCGAAACCGCACCCAGGGCGACCGAAACGGCCGAGGTTGCGGAAGATGAGGACCGGCCCGCCGACGAGGCCGGTCACGACTCGCCGGACGACGCGGGGGAGCAGCCCGAGCCCGAATCCGAGGAGCGCACGTACGATCCGGACTCGGTATTCGCGAAGCTGAAGAACCTGAAGCTCGAGGAAGAACCGACCGACCGCTAGACGCCGGCCGGCGGGGCGCGCCTACTCCGGAACCGGTACCGTGTAGTTGAGCGGCAGTCGCCCGCCATCGACGTAGATCGTCTGCCCGGTCAGGTAGCTGGCGTCGTCCGAGGCAAGGAACGCGGCCACGGAGGCGATTTCCTCGGGTTCGCCGATGCGGCCCATGGGCGTGCGCGACAGCACCCTGCGCATCGCCTCCTGGTCGTTGACCACCGCCTTCAGGATGTCCGTCATGATCGATCCGGGGCCAATGGCGTTGACGCGGATTCCAAGTGGAGCAAGCGACAGCGCCATCACCTTGGTGAGCTGGTTCACGCCGCCTTTCGACACCGAGTAGGGTACCTGGTTGGCGATCGCGAAGACCGCGTTCACCGATGACATGTTGACGATCGCCCCGGGCTTTGCGCCGGCTTTCACCTGCTCGACCATCCGTGCCGCAACGGCCTGTCCCACCAGGAACATGCCTTTGAGGTTGACCCGCAGGACGCGGTCGAAGTCCTCCTCGGTGACCTCGAGGAAGTCGGCGCCATGAACGATGCCGGCGTTGTTCACCAGAATGTCGATGGCGCCGAATGCGTCGATGGTTCCGGCCACCAGGTTGCGCACATCGAGGCGTTCGGTCACGTCGCATTCGATGAACTTCGCCTGATGGCCCGAGTTGGCGATCTCGGCCGCGGCCGCCTCACCCTTTTCCGTCTCGACGTCGGAGAGCACCACCCTGGCACCATCCTGAGCCAGCCTGCGCGCGCAGGCGAGCCCGATTCCGTTTGCCGCGCCAGTTACGATTGCAACCTTGCCGTCGAGCCGCATTGCTCACCCCTCTAAAGACCGATGGGACGTGACTTGGTCAGGTCTTGCGGATGCCCGCGCGATCCAGGACCTGTGTGATTTCGTCGAGAATTGCCGGGTCGTCGATCGTCGCCGGCATCCGCCAGGGCTCGCCGTCGGCAATCTTGCGCATGGTGCCCCGAAGGATCTTTCCCGACCTCGTCTTTGGCAGTCTCGGCACGGTCATGGCAAGCCTGAAGGACGCGACCGGGCCTATCTGCTTGCGCACCAGGTCTATGCACTCCCGTTCCACTTCAGCGGGGCTGCGCTTGACACCGGCACTCAGCACCAGAAATCCCGCCGGAACCTGCCCCTTCATCGGGTCGGCAATCCCGATGACCGCGCATTCGGCGACGTCTGGGTGGCTTGTCAGGACTTCTTCCATCGCTCCGGTCGACAGCCGGTGACCGGCGACGTTGATGATGTCGTCCGTGCGGGCCATCACATAGAGATAACCGTCGGCGTCCCGATACCCCGCATCTGCCGTCTGGTAGTATCCGGGGAACTGCTCCAGATAACTCTTGCGGAAGCGGTCGTGGGCCTCCCACAGGGTCGGCAGGCAACCGGGCGGCAGCGGTAGCTTGACACAGATTGCGCCGATCTCGCCGTCAGGGACTTCCTTTCCGTTGTCGTCGAGCACCCGTATGTCATAGCCCGGCATGGCGACGGAGGGGGAACCGTGCTTGACCGGCAGCATCCCGAGTCCCACCGGATTGGCAGCGATCGGCCATCCGGTTTCGGTCTGCCACCAGTGGTCGATGACCGGAACCTGCAGCTTCTCTTCGGCCCAGACGATCGTATCGGGATCGGCGCGTTCGCCGGCGAGGAAGAGGGTGCGGAAGCCGCTCAGGTCGTACTTCCGGATGAACTCGCCTTGCGGGTCTTCCTTCTTGATGGAGCGGACGGCGGTCGGCGCGGTGACCAGCGCCGCGACGCCGTGCTCGGAAATGACCCGCCAGAACGTGCCCGCGTCCGGCGTGCCGACCGGCTTGCCCTCGAACAGGATGGTGGTGCAGCCGTGCAGCAGCGGTGCATAGACGATGTAGGAATGGCCGACCACCCATCCGACATCGGAGGCGGCCCAGTACACTTCGCCCGGCTCGACGCCGTAGACGTTGGGCATCGACCATTTCAATGCCACCATGTGGCCGCCATTGTCGCGCACGACGCCCTTCGGCTGCCCCGTGGTTCCCGACGTATAGAGAATGTAGAGCGGGTCGGTGGCGGCGACGGGCACGCAGTCGGCGCGACGGCCGGCGGTACGCGCCTTGTCGACAATGCTACGCCAGTCGTGATCGCGACCCGGCGTGAGCGGTGCCTCCTCGACCGGGCGCTGAAGGATGACGCAGGACTGCGGCTTCTCCGAAGTAAGCTCGATCGCCTCGTCGAGCAGCGGCTTGTAGGGCACGATGCGGCCGGGCTCGATACCGCATGACGCGCTGACGATCACCTTGGGTCGTGCGTCGTCGATACGGGTCGCCAGTTCGTTGGCCGCAAAGCCGCCGAAGACCACCGAATGTATAGCCCCGATGCGCGCGCAGGCCAGCATCGCGATCAACGCTTCGGGCACCATGGGCATGTAGACGATGACGCGGTCGCCCTTTGTCACCCCGAGGTCGGTCAGGGCGGCGGCAAAGGTTGCCACCTCGTCGAGCAGTTCGCGAAACGTGAATGTCCTGACGGTGTTGGTGACCGGGCTGTCGTAGATCAGCGCTGCCTGTTCGGCCCGACCCGCCGCGACGTGCCGGTCGATGCAATTGTGGCAGGTGTTGCATTCGGCGCCGACAAACCAGCGATCCATGCCATCAACTTCGGCATAGACCCGATCCCATGGCTTGTACCAGTCGATCTCCGCCGCCGCTTCCGCCCAGAATCCTTCGGGGTCATCAAGCCAGCGCCGGTAAACCTCGGGGTATCTGCTCTCGGGATATCTGCTCATGCGCCCCCGTCCCGACCGCGACGGACCCGCGGTGCTTCTTCCGTGCCGGTTGTACCGCCCCCATTGTTGTTATCCGCAATTCGCGATGCAAGGCTCTTGTGAAGAGATTGCCGCCGTGCGGAAGTCGCGACAAGCGGCCCGCGGAGACTGAATTTGCAGCGTTGCTTAGCGAGAGCGGCGAGATGCCGCAGATGGCGGACGCCTTGCCGAACTTGTTCCGGTGAACGCCTCGTGGAAGCGGCCGCGGGTGCCGGCAGATCAGGCGGTGGAGGCTACCGGTCGTACCGGACGCTGGTCGGGAAATCCGTCCTTCGGTGCGGTCGGCGAGGAGAACCAGGCCTCGCGGAACGTGCGCGCGAGACGGATCACGGTCTCGGGTTCGGTTTCGGCCGGCGTTGCGAACAAGGCGAGCGAGGCGGCGCTGCGTCCCGCGCCGGGTGACGCAGTCCAGCTGACGAGCAGGGGTGCCGCCAGCAGCGGTACGACGATCGGCAGGATCCACCAAACCAGCGAGGGCTGCACGGCGAAGGCAACGATCAGCCAGACGAGGCCACTGGCCACGATCCACCAGGTTGCCCTCCAGGCCTCGCTCAGCGACACGGAGCCGTCCTCGCGCGAGCTCGCGGGCCAGCCTGCGTCCGCGCCCGAAAGCACTTCGACCACGGCGCGCGTCTGGAACATCATCAGCACGGGAGCGAGCGCGCTGGTCAGCAGGATTTCACCCAACGCGCTCAACGTTGCGGGAACGCGTCCGGCGAATCCCCGGCAGTCGCCGGTCGCCAGCGCCCGCAGCAGACAGAGCGCCTTGGGAAGCACGAGGATGCCGACCACGCCGGCGATGAGCACAAGGGCCTTGCCGGTTTCCGAATACGGGAGCACGGGGAACGGGCTGCCGGGTTCGGGGAAATAGATCGGTTCAGGCACGACCAGCGGTGCCAGCAGGCTGGCGGCCAGGAACAGCAGCCAGACAGGCGAGGCGGCATAGGCCATGATCCCCTGCACGAACATCAGCCGGCTCCACATCGGCAGGCCGGGAGCGGGGAGCACGCGGGCGTGCTGGAGATTGCCCTGGCACCAGCGGCGGTCGCGCTTGGCATAGACGAGCAGATTGGCCGGTGTCTCCTCGTAGGAGCCGTCAAGCTCGGGATCCACCTGCACCTTCCAGCCGGCACGCGCCAGCAGCGCAGCCTCGACGAAGTCGTGACTCAGGATCGGGCCGCCGAACGGCGGCTTGCCGCTAAGTTCGGGCAGGCCGCAGGAGGCGGCGAAGGCGCGGGTGCGGATGATCGCGTTGTGGCCCCAGTAGATGCCGTGACGGCCCTGCAGGGCCGCGACGCCGCGGGCAAAGGTCTGCGAATAGAGTGCTGCCGCGAACTGCAGAACACGGCCGAACAGCGAACTGCGGCCGATGATGACGGGGACCGTCTGTAACAGACCGAGCTCGGGGTCCGCCTCGATGCGACGCGCCAACTCCACCATGGTGCTGCCGCGCATGAGGCTGTCGGCGTCGAGCACCAGCATGTAGTCGTATGCGCCTCCGGAGGCGCGAATGAAGTCGGCGATGTTGCCGGCCTTGCGATGGGTGTTCGGCGAACGGTGGCGATAGAAGATGCGTCCGCCCGCGCGCAGCTCGCACAAGGCGCGAAGATAGGCCTGCCGCTCCCTCGCCACGCAGTCCGGATCGGTGGAGTCGCTCAGGACATGGAAGTGGAACCGATCGCCCACGTTGAGGCGATCGAGTTCGACGTACATGGCTGCCAGGTTGGCAAAAACGCGGCTACTGTCCTCGTTGTAGACGGGGATGAGGACCGCGGTTCGGCCGTGAGGGAGGCGAGGAAGGCCGAAGCGGTCCGGTGCCTGGCGCGGTGTTGGCCAGACCAGGCCGAGCATCGCCGTCATCACGTTCCATGACAGCCAGCCGCAACTTATCGCCAGCAGCGTCAGGCGCACGATGTCCATGACATCGATGCCGTCGGCGAGGACGACCGCCGCGAAGAGCGACATGGCGACCGCGGTAAGCGATACCGTGATGATCGCAACAATCCAGCGCAACAGGATCACGGCCATGCCGCAATACGTCCTTTCCGCTCCGACGGTCGATGGTCAGGCAGTGGTTCGTCGTTGAGTGATGCCCGCGAGCCTCCGATAGCGGCTCCTGCGGGTGAGGTCCTGCACCGGCATCGCGAGCGGTGCGACCGGCGGCGGCATTGCCGCCACGGACAAGATGGATCGCACGGCTTCCGGTTCAAGGCGGCCGGAAAAGAAATCGGTCGCCGTCACTGCGAGCCCGGATCGCGCGATCGCTTCGGTGATGAGGGTCGTTGCATCGTGCCGGTTGAGGTCGGTTCGCCCGAGCAGGCGAGACATGTCTTTGGCAACTTCGTCGAATACAGCCGACCCGCTCCGGTCCTCCGAGGCTGGATTCATGCCGAGGTGTTCCATTGATATAGCCAGGTTTCGCTGATAACGCGCGAGGCCAAGATTAGTTGCGCTCGCAGCTCCACGGGATTGCTGGTGGTGCGTTGCACATCCAGCGTGAGACGCCACCGGCCGGTCTTGTCGAGCGGCGCCAGCACGGTGGATAGCAGGTCACCGTTGGTGACGTTGATCATCGGCTCGACCTCGGCGTCAGCGGCCAGGTTGGGCAGCACGCCGCCTTCGAAATCGACGACGAACTTGCGGGAGTTTTCCGGCGGTTCCTCGCCGGAGACACCGCCGACGCCGGTGCGGGTTGCCACCGCCCGTGCGAGGCCGTCATCGGGGCCCGGCGAAATCCCCCACCGCATCCGGTAGACATACTCGATCATCTCGCCCGGTTGCGGGGTCGCGTCCGGTGCCCAGAAGGCGACGATATTGTCGTTGATCTCCCGATCGCTTGGGATCTCGACCAGCTTGATCCCGCCACTGCCCCACTCGTGGAGGGGCTCGATCCACACCGAGGGGCGGCGTTCGTACCTGGCCTCGGGATCCTCGTAGCTGGCGAAGGCGCGGTCGCGCTGGAACAGGCCGAAACCTGCCGGGCTCTCTTCCACGAAGAACGAGAGCGCAAGTTGCTGCGGGTTGTGCAACGGGCGCCAGAGCTGTTCTCCGTTGCGTCGCAGGATCGCGAGACCGTCGCAGTCGTGTACCTCGGGACGATAGTCGTCGAACCGGAAGTCGTCGTTCTCGCCGAACAGATACATGCCCGTGAGCGGTGCGATCCCGAGGGTCTCCACTGCCTGGCGAAAGAAGATGCGGGCGGTCACATCGATCACCGTCTCGATCCCGGGCCTGATTGCGAACATGTAGGCGCCGGTGACGCTCTGGCTGTCGAGCGCCGCGCAAACGGTGATGGATTCGGCATCGGCCGGCGGGTGTTCGATGTAGAACTCGGTGAAATAGGGAAACTCCTCGGGCCGGCCACTGGCCGTGTTGATGGCAAGCCCCCTGGCGGAAAGTCCGTACACGGTGTCACGGGCGAGCGCCCTGAAGTAACTCGCGCCGAGAAACGAGATGAGTTCGTCGTGGTAGTCGGGCCGGTTCAACGGGTAGTGCAGCCGGAACCCGGCAACTCCAGGCAGGTCGAGGCCTACGAACCGGTCCGGCTCCAGGGGGGCGCGGTATTCGAAGTTCGCAGACGAGAAATGCAGTTCGTGCGCGGTTCCGTTCTCGACCGCGAACAGCCGGACCGGGCGGTCGAACAGCCACCCCGGATGAAACGCCTGGACCTGGAAATTGCTGTTCTCGCCCCGCCATAGTGCGTGCTCGGGACGGAATCGGATGGCCCGGTGCTGATCGTAGGACAGTCCCGAAAGGGCCTCCGGCAGCTCGGCCTTGCCGGGATCGTGCGGTGCGGCGGCCAGTTCGCGCATCCTGTCGGTGAGTGCGTCGAATGAGAATGCGGCCGGTTCCGCAGCAGCCGGGCGCGCCAGCAGGAATGACGGAAGACCGCAAGCCGCCGCCGTGGCAGCGGCGGTGAACTCCACGAGGAGTCTGCGTCGGTCCATACCCATAAATCCCCTCTCGAAGGACCAACCAAGCACGACCGCAACGGTAACGCGGATTGCGGAGGAAATTGGGCGGTGCGTCCGTGGCTACTGTCGGTTCCGGAATCCGTCGGTAGACAGGCTGGGAAACAGCGGCGGCAGATCGGCGATGCGTTTCCAGCCCTCGCCGCGCGCAACCGGCTCGACGTCTATGTCGGTGAAGTAGCGGTCGAGGACCGCATCACGCTCCTGTGCGAGCGGCGGCGAGCAGTAGTCCTCTTCCTCCCACATCGCCACTCCGCCGGTCTCACGCCGGGCGTTCCGCAGCCCGTGCGTAATCGCGCGACCGAACGGCTTCATCGCCAGAAAGGCCTCGCGCCGCAGCGCGGCGGCGAGCTCATCCAGACATTCGCCCCTGACCCGTGCCCGGACCAGATAGTGCGCCATTTCCAGGAAGACCTTCGCTCGTTTGCCAGTGCCTGCCGGCAACTCCGCAAATCAACCGCAATGCGTTGCCCGCGCACCGATAATCGATCGGCGGCCACTTCGTTCCCTGCCGGTTTGCGCAAGGACCGGATGCTAGTCGAGCGGCAGGCCGACGTAGTTCTCGGCGATCGTCGTCCTGCCGGCCCGTGAGCCGAGCACGTAATCGAGCTCGGCGAGCTGGATGCGGCGATCGAACCCTGTGTGTTCGGGAAAGCGGTGAAGGAGCGAGGTGTACCAGGACGAGAATCGCTGCGTCTTCCATACCCGGGAGAGACAATCCTGCGAGTAGGAGTCGAGGCGCTCGCTTTTGCCGTAGCGGTAGAAGTCGCAAAGCGCCCGCCACAGGTAGTAGACATCGGCGGCGGCGAGGTTCAGCCCCTTGGCGCCGGGCGCCGGCACGAAATGCGCGGCGTCGCCTACCAGGAACAGGCGATTGTACCGCATCGGCTCGACGACGAAGCTGCGAAACGCGGCAACGCTCTTTTCAAGCGCCGGCCCTGTTTCCAGGCACGCTGCGGCATCGGCCGGCAACCTGCGGGCAAGCTCGTCCCAGAAGCGGTCGTCCGGCCAGTCGTCGACGGTGTCGTCGCGCGGGCACTGCACGTAGTAGCGGCTGCGGGTGCGCGAGCGCATGCTGCACAAGGCGAAGCCGCGCTCGTGGTTGGCATAGATCAGCTCGTCGGAGATCGGTCGCGATTCCGACAGCAGTCCCATCCATGCAAACGGGTAGATGCGCTCGTAGGCCGTAAGATGCGACGGCGGGATGCTGCGCCTGCTGATGCCGTGGAAACCGTCGCAGCCGGCGACGAAATCGCAACCCAGGTCATGGGTGCCGGTGTCGGTGCGGTAGGTGAGGCGAGGGCGTTCCGTATCCAGATCATGGATGGCGACGTCCGCCGCCTCGTAGATCACGACGCCGCCAGATGCCCGGCGCGCCTCCATCAGATCCCGGGTGATCTCGGTCTGCCCGTAGACGGTGACCGTCTTGCCGCCAGTGACTGAGGGAAAGTCCACCCTCCGCCGGTTGCCGGCAAAGCAGACCTCGATGCCCTCGTGAACCAGCCCTTCGCGATGCATCCGTTCGCCCACGCCTGCACGATCGAGAATATCGACGGTACCCTGCTCGAGCACACCGGCGCGTATGCGGCTCAGCACGTATTCGGCACTGCGCCGCTCCAGCACGACGGTTTCAATCCCGGCAAGGTGGAGCAGTTGCGACAGCAGTAGTCCCGATGGTCCGGCGCCGATGATGCCGACCTGGGTTTGCATGGCCGAGTTCCCGCACGTTTTGCGGCAAGTGTAGCCAAGACGAACCGCCTGGCGAAGTCTCCGTGTCGCGACGCGGGAACGATGGCTGGCAGGTATCGCAAAGCAGCGATATGTTCGCCGTCGCCACCCAACGACAGTCACCGCGAGGAGAATACCGGATGATGCGAGGAGGACGGATCTGGACGGCAACAGCGGCGGTCGTCATCTCGGGCGCGCTCTTCAGCGGCGCGGCTTCCGCCCAGTGTCAGAACACCGGCAGTTTCGATCGGTGGCTGGAGGACTTCAAGCGCGAGGCTGCCGCCCAGGGCGTCTCGCCGGCGACCATCCGGGCGGCACTCGACGGCATCCGCTTCGACCAGCGCGTGATCGACCGCGATCGGGCGCAGCGCGTGTTCTCGCAGAGCTTCCTCGAGTTCTCGGATCGCATGGTCAACAAGTATCGGATGCAGCACGGGGCGAAGCACCTCAAGAACCACGCGTCCCTGTTCCAGCGGATCGAGCGCGAATTCGGCGTCCCCGGGCCGGTCATCGTGGCGTTCTGGGGACTGGAGACCGACTACGGGGCCAACATCGGCGACATGCAGACGCTGCGATCGCTGGCGACACTCGCCTACGACTGCCGCCGGCCGGAAGAGTTCCGGCCCGAACTGCTCGCCGCATTGCGGATCATCGATCGCGGCGACCTGCGACCCGACCAGATGATCAGCCCGTGGGCCGGGGAGCTCGGCCAGACACAGTTCCTGCCCACGGTCTACTACTCAAGCGCCGTCGACTACGACGGCGATGGCCGGCGCGATCTGCTGAGGAGCGTACCCGATGCCCTCGCATCGACGGCGAACTACCTGCGTGAGCTCGGCTGGCGGGCGGGAGAGCCATGGCTCGAGGAAGTGCGGGTCCCCGGCGACCTGCCGTGGGACCAGGCGGACCTCGGAATACGGCATCCGCGTTCGCAATGGAGCCAGTGGGGAGTGACCCGCGCCGACGGACGGCCTCTGCCGGCCGACGGGCTTCCCGCCGCCCTGCTGTTGCCGATGGGGCGCAACGGCCCGGCGTTTCTCGCCTATCCGAACTTCGACGTCTACCTCGAGTGGAACAACGCGCTCGTCTATGCGACGACGGCGGCCTACTTCGCCACCCGGCTGGCGGGCGCCCCGCCGGTCAGTCGCG
>CAZSNL010000019.1:0-40776 GCA_964608275.1 uncultured Hyphomicrobiales bacterium
TTCTTCTTCGGAATCGGGATGAACTTCTTCATGGAGGTGGCCAAGCTGCGGGCGGCGCGCATGTTGTGGGCCAAGCTGATGAAGCAGTTCGGGCCGAAGAACCCGCGTTCGTTGAGCCTCAGGACCCATTGCCAGACGTCCGGCTGGAGCCTCACCGCGCAGGATCCGTTCAACAACGTGATCCGGACCATGATCGAGGCCATGGCGGCGACCCACGGCCACACGCAGTCGCTGCACACCAACGCGCTGGACGAGGCGCTGGCGCTGCCAACGGACTTTTCGGCGCGCATCGCCCGCAATACCCAGCTGTTCCTGCAGCAGGAGGCAGGCACCTGCCGGGTGATCGATCCATGGGGCGGCAGCTACCACGTCGAGCGGCTGACGTACGAACTGGCGGCGCGGGCGTGGACCCATATCGGGGAAGTCGAAGGGCTCGGTGGCATGGCAACCGCCATCGAAGCCGGCATACCCAAGCTCCGGATCGAGGAGGCGGCGGCGCGGACCCAGGCGCGCATCGATTCCGGCGAGCAGACGGTCGTCGGCGTGAACCGGTACCGGGCGACCGAGGAAGCCGCGCTCGACATCCTCAAGATCGACAATTCCGCTGTCCGCCAGGCACAGATCGCCAAGCTGAAGCGCCTGCGGGCCGAGCGCGACGAAAGCCGCTGCCAGGCAGCACTTGATGCCCTGACCCGATGCGCCCGGACCGGTGAGGGCAATCTGCTCGCGCATGCGGTCGAAGCGGCCCGTGCGATGGCCTCGGTCGGCGAGATCAGCGCCGCCATGGAGAAGGCCTTCGGCCGGCATACCGCGGAGACCAGGGCGGTTTCGGGCGTCTACAGATCGGAAGCCGGACGGATGTCTGACAAGATCGAGAAGGTACGGGCAATGGCCGACGCTTTCGCCCGTCGCGAGGGCCGGCGGCCTCGCATCCTGGTCGCCAAGCTGGGCCAGGACGGCCATGATCGCGGTCAGAAGGTGATCGCCTCCGCGTTCGCCGACCTCGGGTTCGACGTCGACATCGGGCCGCTGTTCCAGACCCCGCAGGAGGTCGCCCGCCAGGCGGTCGAGAACGACGTTCACATCATCGGCGCAAGCTCGCTTGCGGCAAGCCATCTCGCGCTGGTGCCGGCACTTTCGGCTGAACTCGAGGCCCACGGCCGCGGCGACATCATGATTGTCGTCGGCGGCGTGATCCCGCCGCAGGATCATGAGGCGCTGTATGCAGCCGGCGCGAAGGCGATCTTCGGGCCCGGGACGGTGATCCCCGATGCGGCAGCCGACCTGCTTGCCAAGCTCGCCCGGCAGCTTGGTCACGAGCCGGCCGAAGCCGCGGAGTGAGGGTATCGCGACCACGCATCGTTTGACCCTGTCGCGGCCGGGGGCTATCACCGCCCGACATCTCCGCGCGAGCGCCGCCGCCCATGTCGCATAACACCTTCGGCCACCTCTTCCGCATCACGACCTTCGGCGAGAGCCACGGACCGGCCATCGGCTGCGTCGTGGACGGGTGCCCGCCGCGGATTCCGCTTACCGAGGCCGACATCCAGTACTGGCTCGACCGCCGCCGCCCCGGCCGGTCGCGCTTTACCTCGCAGCGCCGTGAGCCGGACACCGCTCGGATTCTCTCCGGTGTATTCGATGACGACTCCACGGGCGGTCCGGTCACGACCGGCACGCCGATCGCCATCCTGATCGAGAACGTCGACCAGCGCTCCAGGGACTACAGCGAAATTCGCGACAGCTTCCGCCCCGGACACGCCGACTACACCTACCTCGCCAAATACGGGGTGCGCGACTACCGCGGCGGCGGGCGGTCCTCGGCGCGGGAGACGGCGGCACGCGTCGCCGCGGGCGCCATCGCGCGCAAGGTGCTCGGTGACATCGTGGTGCGCGGCGCGCTGGTGCAGGTCGGGCCGCATCGGATCGAGAGGGCGAACTGGGACTGGGGGGAGGTGGACCGGAACCCGTTCTTCTGCCCCGATCCGCAGATGGTCCCGGTATGGGAATCATTCCTCGACGAAACGCGAAAGCGCGGTTCCTCGTGCGGCGCCATCGTCGAAGTGGTCGCCTCCGGCGTTCCGGCGGGCCTCGGTGCACCCGTCTACGGCAAGCTGGACCAGGAGATTGCCGCCGCGCTGATGAGCATCAATGCCGTCAAGGGGGTGGAGATCGGTGCCGGTTTTGCCGCCGCCGCGATGAGCGGCGAAGAGAACGCAGACGAGATCCGCCTCGAGGGGGACCGGCCCCGGTTTCTAACCAACAATGCCGGCGGAATTCTCGGCGGCATCTCGAGCGGGCAGGACATCGTGGCGCGGTTCGCCGTCAAGCCGACGTCGTCGATCCTCATCCCGCGGCGCACGATAACGCGGAGCGGGGAGGAAACCGAGATCTCGACCAAGGGCCGCCACGACCCATGCGTCGGCCTTCGCGCCGTTCCCGTGGGTGAAGCGATGGTTGCGATCGTGCTCGCCGACCACCTGCTCCGCCATCGCGCCCAGAACAGCGATCGGTCAGCCTGACGTCTGCTCGCTGCCGCCGTTGTCGCGGACGACGGAGATGTCGGGTGCATCCTCGTTCTTCATGCCGACGACGTGGTATCCACAGTCGACGTGGTGGATTTCACCGGTGACGGCGCGGCTGAGGTCGCTCAGGAGATAGAGCGCGGAATCACCGACCTCGTCGATCGTGACGGTCCGCCGCAGGGCCGAATTGTATTCGTTCCACCTCAGAATGTAGCGGAAATCACCGATGCCCGAGGCAGCGAGCGTTTTGATCGGCCCGGCCGAGATGGCATTGACACGAATGTTGTGCTTGCCGAGATCGGACGCGAGGTAGCGCACGCTCGATTCCAGGGCGGCCTTCGCCACGCCCATCACGTTGTAGTGGGGCATGACCTTCTCGGCACCGTAATAGGTCAGGGTGAGCAGCGAGCCGCCCTCCGGCATGAGCCTCACCGCGCGTTGGGCAGCGGCAGTGAACGAGTAGCAGGAGATGAACAGGCTCTTGGTGAAATTCTCCGGCGACGTGTCGAGGTAGCGCCCGGTGAGTTCTTCCTTGTCGGCCCAGGCGATCGCATGAACCAGAAAGTCCAGGCGGCCCCACCGCCTGTCGATTTCCGCAAAGGCTTCGTCGAGGCTTGCCACATCGGACACGTCACAGGGCAGCAGGATGTCGGACCCGAGCGATTGCGCCAGCGGTTCGACCCGCTTCCTGAGTGCATCCCCCTGGTACGTGAAGGCCAGTTCCGCACCGTGGCGGGCGCAGGAACGGGCAATCCCCCATGCGATCGACCGGTTGTTGGCAACGCCCATGACGAGACCACGCCTGCCAGCCATGAGCGGCCCTGGCTCGCCCATACACATCTCCCTGCAAGTCGGCGAAATCCCGCACGCCTGCGGCATCCTACACCAATGTCCGCGCCGGTCCATGCCAAACGCCGGACGCCGAGACAGGTTTGAGGATCGTTACAGAATGTTTCGGAACCGCGGTCCCCTCACCTCGTACGGAGCCGCTTCCGCCATCTTCCGGGCAAACTCCTTGAGGTCCGCGTTTTCCCGCTCCGGCAGCACAATGCGGACCGTGGCAAGAAGGTCGCCCGGGCTCTGCTCCCGACCGCCGCGTGCTGCAGGCTTGATGCCCTTGCCGCGGAGCCGGAGAACGCGGCCGCTGGATGAATTCGGCGGCACCTTGAGCTCGACCACGCCATCAAGGGTCGGTACCCGCACCGTCGCCCCGAGTACCGCTTCGTACAGGGTGACCGGCAGTTCGAACCGGATGTCGTTGCCTTCCCGCTTCAACAGCGGATGCGGCTCCACCTTGACGTTGATGAGAACGTCTCCCGCAGGTCCACCGCCGAACCCGGGTTCGCCCTGCCCGCGCAGCCGGATCTGCTGCCCGTCCTCGATGCCGGCCGGCACCTGCACATCGAGCATCTTGCCGTTGGGCAAGAGGACCCGCCGTGTGGTGCCGCGTGCCGCATCGACGAACGGAATGGTCAGGTCCGCCGAAAGGTCACGACCGGGGGCGCGAACGATGGTTTCGCTGAAGTCGGACCCCCGGAACAGCTCGGAAAACAGGTCCTCGGCGCTGAACCCGCCGCGTCGCGATCCGAACCCGCGACCGCTTGCGCCCGTTCCGAACGGCCCGCTGCCGGCCCTGCCGCCGGCGCGACCGCGCCGGATGAACGGATCGAACTGCTGGAATATCGGATTGCCGTCAGCGTCGATCTCGCCGCGGTCGTAGGCCGCGCGCTTCTCCTTGTCCTTCAGGAAGTCGTACGCGGCAGAAACCTCGGCGAACTTGCGCTGCGCGTCCTTGTCATCCTTGTTGGCATCAGGATGCAGCTTCTTCGCCAACCGGCGATAAGCCTTCTTGATCTCGGCGTCGCTGGCACCCCTGGCAACGCCGAGCGTTTCGTAAGGATCGCGCATCTGGACACGGTGACTGGGAAAATCATCTGCCGACAACAATTATTTAGAGCAATCAACGGTTCCTGCAACGGCCGTCGGTCGGTGGACGGAATACGGTCAGGCCAGAATGCGCCAGACCCCGTCGGCGTACTCGCAGGCACGGCCCCCGATGGAGGCCTCGCTGCCACCGACCCGGAGATGATGCGTGAACCTGCGGCAATTGCGGTTCTGTTCGTCACGGTAGAGCGGCTGCAGCTCGAAGCGGCCACTGTTGCCGGTCGTGGGGTTGGACCACGTGACCGGCTCCCCGGTCATCAGCGCCCTGTCGGCAGCGTCGGAAATCATTGCCTCGTCGCTCGGATCGAGCATTCGGGCGAGTTCCGCCCCGGTCGCTTCGCCGGCCGCGGCAGGGGCCGGCGAGGCCGGCGCCGCTGTCGGGGCCTCACCTGTCCCGGCGATCGGCGGAGCCGGTTTCGCCTCCACCGTGTTCTCGACCGGATAGGCGGGTCCCTGGGTGGGAACGCCTGCATCGTCGACCGCAGCGCCACCGTCGAACACCGTACAGCCGGACATCACGAACAGCATTCCGACCGCGAGCAGTCGCCCCGTCTTCGCCACGTCGTTCACCGGTCCTGCACCCGCGTCGATCTCGAGAGTGGCAGAATGTCCGTTGAGAGTTTGTCGGGCTGATGGCAGCATGTCGACGAAAGTGCGGGTTTCCGCCGCAGGTCAGCGAAAAGGCGACGACGGACATGCAGGATTGCACCGACCCTCCGCGGCAGGAATGGCAGACACCCGATTTCACGGGGCGGGACAACCCGTTCGCCCTGTTCCGCGAATGGTTCGACGACGCGACCGCCTCCGAACCATCGGATCCGAATGCCATGGCGCTTGCGACGGTCGACGCCGACGGCATGCCCAATGTCCGAATGGTGCTGATGAAGGGCGTCGACGAACGAGGGTTCGTGTTCTACACGAACCTCGAAAGCCGCAAGGGTCGGGAACTCGCGGCCGCGCCGAAAGCAGCGCTGTGCTTCCACTGGAAGAGCCTGCGCCGCCAGGTCCGCGTGCGTGGCGGCGTGAAGGCGGTGGACGACAGCGAAGCGGATGCCTATTTCAATTCACGGCCTCGCGACAGCCGTATCGGAGCCTGGGCATCGAAACAATCGCGCCCGCTGGAAAGCCGATTCGCGCTGGAGAAGGCGGTGGCGCGGTATGCAACGCGATTTGCAGTCGGCCATATTCCTCGACCGTCCTACTGGTCGGGCTTCCGGCTCGAGCCGGTCGAGATGGAATTCTGGCACGAGCGACCGTTTCGCCTGCATGACCGGATCCGGTTCAGTCGCGAGGATCCGGCAAGCGCGTGGACGAGGACGCGGCTTTATCCGTGAACCGGCAGATCCGGATCGGACCCGTTCTCATGGATGACAAGGGACGATTGGCCAGATGGCTGATACAGCCGATCGCAAGACGCTGATCCTGACCGGTGCAAGCCGCGGAATCGGCCATGCCACGGTCAAACGGTTCTCGTCGGCCGGCTGGCGGGTGATCACTTGCTCCCGCCACGCATTTCCGGAGGACTGTCCGTGGGAGGCCGGACCGGAGGACCATATTCAGGTCGACCTTGCCGATCCCGACAGCACGCGCAGTGCCATCCGCGAAATGCGGGGGCGACTGAAGGCGGACGGTGGCCGTTTAAACGCGCTGGTCAACAACGCCGCCATCTCACCGAAGAAGCCGGACGGGTCGCGATATGGCGCCCTGGATACGGACGAGGACGACTGGCTGACGGTTTTCAGGGTCAATTTCTTCGCACCGATCATGCTTGCACGCGGTCTCCGTGCAGAGCTCGAAACTGCCAGAGGTTCCGTCGTCAACGTCACATCGATAGCCGGCAGTCGCGTTCATCCGTTCGCCGGGGCAGCCTACGCCACGTCGAAGGCGGCCCTCGCCGCACTCACGCGGGAAATGGCCGCCGACTTCGGGCCACTCGGCATCCGGGTCAACGCCATTTCCCCGGGCGAGATCGAGACTTCGATCCTGTCAGCGGGTACGGACAAGATCGTGAGCGAGATTCCGATGCGGCGGCTGGGGCAACCGGAAGAGGTCGCCAAGGCCATCTACTTCCTGTGCACCGACCAGTCGAGCTACGTCAACGGTGCCGAACTGCACATCAATGGCGGCCAGCACGTCTAGGATGGACGGGCGCGACCTGCGGGTCTAACGCACCAGCTGGCCCAGGTGATACACGCGCGCGGCGGTCTCGTAGAACGTACTCCGCAGATCCCGCAACGGCGCATGTTCCACCTCGGTGAACGGCAGCGGTAGAGCGTCAGCCGGGCCGCCCGCGAGATGCTCGGCGATCGCCTTGCCCATGACGGTCCCCGGCCCGATGCCGCGGCCGTTGTAGCCTACGCAGGCGATGAGGCCCTCCTCGGGGCGATGGAGGCGCGGCAGATGGTCGAGCGTCATGGCGATCTGTCCGTACCAGCAATACTCGAAGCGCTGCGGGCCGAGATGCGGGAACAGCCGCGAGACGATCCGCCTCGCCCACGCCTCATGGAAGCCGCTGCCACGGTCCGGCAGCCTGCCGACGGTGCCGACAATCAATCGGCCGGCCGCATCGAGGCGGAAACTGTGCATGATCTGTCGCGCATCCCATGCGCCAAGACCGCCAGGCAGGATCGTCGCCCGCGCGTTGTTGCCAAGCGGTTCGGTGGCGAACTGGAGATAGTAGAAAGGCACGAGTTCCTGCTTGAGACCCGGCACGAGATCATCCGTGTAGGCATTGGTGGCGATGACGACCCGTCCGGCCCGGACCGTGCCGCCCGGTGTCTCGATGGACCAGCACGCCCCTTCGCGGCGAAGGCTCAGCGCAGGCGAGCCGCAATGGATGACGGCGCCGGCGGCGAGGGCGGCACGGGCCAGCCCACGGACATAGCCCATGGGATTGACCGTCCCGCCGCGCGGATTGAAGAGGCCGCCGACGTAGAGCCTGGTGCCGGTCCGGCTGATGGTTTCGTCCGTACCCAATATCGTGACATCGAGGCCGCGGGCCCGCATCTGCTCGGCGCGGCCGGCAAGCTTCGTCAGGGCCTTTTCATGCGGAGCAAGATAGATCGTACCGGCGCGGGTCGCCTCGCACGCGATCGCATGGCGCTCGACCATGTCGAAAACCAGATCGGGTGAACGATCGAAGGCGCTGTTGAGCCGCTCCCCTCTCTCCTCGCCGAGCAACGCGACGATCGTGTCGGGGTCGAGCCACAGGCCTGGGTTCACAAGGCCGGCATTGCGGCCGGAACCGCCATATCCGATGTCCCTCGCCTCGAGGACGACGGCGGCAATACCCTGCGCGGCAAGGTGAAGCGCGGTGGAGAGGCCGGTGAAGCCGCCGCCAACGATTGCAACATCGGTGGTGATGTCGCCTTTTAGGGGCGGGGCATCGGGCGCCGGCGGCGCGGTAGCCGCCCACAGAGAGAGAGCCTCACCGTTACCGGGCATTGCCATGGCTCCCTCGAAGTTCAGGCCGCCCTGATATCTTCCTTGCGCACCCACGCCTCGGTGTCGTCAATTCCGCGCTCCAACCGGTCGAACATCTCGTTGATTTCGGATTCGGTGATGATAAGCGGCGGACACACGGCCAGCGAGTCCGCGAGATTGCGGCAGATAAGACCGCGTTCCTGCACGAACCCGGCCGCACGAGCGCCGACACCGCGCCTAGGATCAAACGGGCGCTTGGTCGCCTTGTCGGCCACGAGTTCCACCGCACCGACCAACCCGACACCGCGCGCCTCGCCCACCAGCGGGTGATCGGCGAGCCGCTGCAGGCGCGCCTGGAACACCTCGGAGACGCGCTCCACGTGGTCGACGATCCTGTCACGTTCGTAGATCTCAAGCGTCTTTACCGCGACGGCCGCAGCCACCGGATGGCCGGTGTAGGTATAACCATGGCCGAAGGTGCCGATCCTGCGGCTCTGGTCGAGCATGGCCTCATACATCGGCTCCGGGATGGTGACGGCGCCAAGCGGCATGTAGGCCGAGGTAATGGCCTTGGCCATGGAGATGCTGTGGGGCTTCAGACCGAAGGTCTGAGACCCCCAGTAGCGGCCGGTGCGACCGAAACCGCAGATGACCTCGTCGGCGATGAAATAGACATCGTACTTTTCGAGTACCGCCTGGATCTTTTCGAAGTAGGTGGCGGGAGGGACGATGACACCTCCGGCACCCATGACAGGCTCGGCGATGAACGCGGCGACCGTCTCCGGACCCTCGTCGAGGATGAGCTTCTCGAGGTCATCGGCCATGCGGGTCGCGAACTCCTCCTCGCTCTCCCCCGGCTCGCCGAAGCGATAGTAGTGCGGACAGGACGTATGCAGGATATTGGCGATCGGCAGGTCGAAGTCCTGGTGCACCGGCGGCAGCCCGGTGAGGCTGGCGCTGGCAATCGTGACGCCATGGTAACCCTTTATCCGACTGATGATCTTCTTGCGCTCACGACGACCGATTGCATTGTTATAGTACCAGATCAGCTTGATCTGAGTGTCATTCGCCTCCGAGCCCGAAGACGTGAACAGCACCTTCGAGGTTTCACACGGGGCGATTTCCTTGAGCTTCTCGGAAAGCTCGATGGCGGGGTCGTGGCTCTTGCCGGCGAACAGGTGGGTATAGGGCATGCGGCGGAGCTGCTCGGTGGCAGTCTCGATCAGCTCCTCGTTGCCATAGCCAAGCGCCGTGCACCACAGCCCGGCCAGCCCCTCGATGAGCTGCCGGCCGTCCGAGTCCCAGACATAGATGCCCTCGCCCCGTTCCAGCACCAGCGGCCCCGTTTCGCGGTGCAGCGCCAGATTGGTATAGGGGTGAATGACGGTCTCGATGTCGCGGACGGCGAGGTTGCTCAGCGGTGCCATTCGGAATTCTCCGGAGCCGTTGGACGGGGCGCTCGATCCGCATTAGACGATACTCGGTGCCAGTGTAAAGCGGACATGGTGACCCTGTGGTCGCGCGGCGGCGGCAGGTTGCTCCCGGAAGGGTCGAGAGCAACCAGGGAATCGGGACAACCCATTGTTGCTTCGGTGCGGCGCCGCTAAACTCGTCGGACGGCATGGCGGGCCGCGAGAGCCCGTCACGACAACAAGAGGCACCGCAATGAAAGGCTTGATGCAGGACTGGCCCCTTCTGGTCCATACGCTGCTCGACCACGCTAGCATCAACCATCCCATGCGCGAAATCGTATCGCGCACGATTGAGGGGCCGATCCACCGCTACACCTACCGCGATCTCGACCGTCGTGCCCGCGCCATGGCCAGCGCTGCGCAGAAGCTCGGCATCCGCATGGGCGACGTGGCCGGAACGATGGCCTGGAACGGCTACCGGCACATGGAGCTGTGGTACGGGCTGATGGGGCTGGGCGCGGTGGTCCACACGCTCAATCCGAGGTTGTTTGCCGATCAGCTCATCTACATCATCAACCACGGCGAGGACCGGTTCATCTTCGTCGACCTCACATTCGTACCTATACTGGAAGCGATCCAGGACCGGTTGAACCGGGTCGAGGGTTTCATCGTGATGACCGACGAGACTCACATGCCGGATACCTCATTGCGCAACGTCATCTGCTACGAAACGCTGATCGCGGAGGGGGACGAGGGGTTCGGCTGGCCCAGGTTCGACGAGAATACCGCCTGCGGCATGTGCTACACATCGGGCACTACCGGAAATCCCAAGGGCGTCGTCTATTCCCACCGATCCAACGTGCTGCATGCACTCACGTCGAGTGGCGGAGACGCGCTCGCCTGTTCCAGCCGCGACTGCATCATGCCCGTGGTGCCGATGTTTCACGCCAACGCCTGGTCGTTCGCGTTCACCGGTCCGCTGTGCGGCTCGAAGATGGTGATGCCCGGCACAAAGATGGATGGCGCCAGCATTTACGAACTGCTGGATACGGAGCGCGTCACGTTCACCGCAGCAGTGCCCACGATATGGCTGATGCTGCTCGATTATCTGGAGCAGACAGGCAAGACGCTGCCGCACCTCGAGCGCATACTCATCGGCGGTTCGGCCTGCCCGGAGTCCATGCTGCGCAAGTTCGAGGAAGTCTACGACGTGCGCGTAATCCATGCGTGGGGCATGACCGAGATGAGCCCCCTGGGCAGCCTCGGGACGCGCAAGGGCGGCATGGAAGATCTTTCCGACGAGGAGTGGCGACACTTCCAGCTCAAGCAGGGGCGCGCACCCTACCTCGTGGAAATGTGCATCAAGGACGACGAGGGCCGCATACTGCCCCGCGATGGCAAGACCTTCGGACATCTCATGGTCCGCGGCCCCTGCATCGCCCGCGAGTATTACAAGGGCGAGGGCGGTGCGATCCTGGACGACGAGGGGTGGTTCGACACGGGCGACGTCTCGACCATCGACGAGCACGGCTTCATGCACATTACCGACCGCGCCAAGGATGTCATCAAGTCGGGCGGTGAATGGATCTCGTCGATCGAACTCGAGAACATCGCCGTTGGTCACCCCGAGGTCGCCGAGGCAGCGGTGATCGGCATTCCCCATCCGAAATGGGGCGAGCGGCCCCTGCTCGTCGCCGTGCGCAGGGCAGGCAGCTCTGTCACCGGGGCCCAGATTCTGGAGTTCCTGAGGGGCAAGGTTGCGCCGTGGTGGATGCCCGACGACGTGGTGTTCCTCGACGAGATCCCTCACACGGCTACCGGCAAGATCAGCAAGCTGACGTTGCGCGAGCAGTTTCGCGATTATCGCCTGCCGAGCGTCGACGCGGCGGAATGAACCGGCTGATCCGGAAACATTGCCAGCGTTCTCGCTTGGACAGACCGGTCCGCGCCTGCTAGCCTATGCTCGTGTTTAATTAGATACATTCTTAAGCAGTTGGCCCTCACGGCCACCGACATGAGCGATTCCGTCACCCGCAAGATCGCTGCCCTGGCACATCCGGTGCGCCGGGCGATGCTGGAACGGCTCGCCAGGGGGAGCGCGCGCGTCGGCGAGCTCGCGCGTCCGTTCGCCCTGACGTCGCCGGCCATCTCGAACCATCTCCGGGTGCTGGAAGAGGCCGACCTGATCGAGCGCCGGGTGGCGGCGCAGAGCCGCATCATTTCGCTGCGGCCGGAGGAACTGCTGGAGGTGGAGGGCTGGCTGAGGGCGCTCAGGACATCGTGGGCGGACTCGCTGCAACCCGCCGATCAGGATCAGGACGACGGAAGTGCCGATGGCGGGCCCGACGGCTCGCCGCCGCCTGAACTGGCGCGGATCGAACGGCGCCTCCAGCTCCTGACCAGGCTCGACAAGCTGCAGGCCTCGCCGCCGCCGCAGGAGGCACGATCATCGCCGCACGCGCCCGATCCGGAACCGCAACAGGCACCGTCCCCTGCGCCCCGGCGGCCGGTAAGACTCGATCAACTGGCCGGCACTGCGACGGAAATCGACAAGGCATTCGAGCGCTGGTCAAAGCGCAAATGATTGGCCCCGGCGACACCGACACCGGACGCGGCGACTCAAGGCGGCATCGGTTTGGCATGCACCCCCGCCCCGCGGGCAGCCATGGGCGGGCTACTCCATCGACATGTCGATATCGGCAATCACCGGCAGATGGTCGGAAACCCGCCGCGCTGAGGTATCGGTCCAGCTTCGGACCAGCATGGTGCGCGGGCGGCAGTAGATGCGGTCGAGCGGGAACAGCGGATAGAACGAAGGCCATGTCCTGAACCGGGAACGTCCCGGCATCAGTTGCGCGAGCGCACCCTGGACGGAGCCCCGCCACACCCAGTCGTTGAAATCCCCGAGCATGACGGTGCGCGGCGGTCCACTGCGCGACAGTTCGGCGAGCAGCTCCGCCTGACGGCGGCGTTCCCTGAGACTAAGACCGAGATGCGCGGCGACGACGTGCAGTGGTCCATACGGCGTCGCCGTGGTGGTTTCTATCGCTGCGCGGGGTTCGCGCCCGCTGAGCGAAATGTCGTGATGGACGGTATCGACAATCGGCCAGCGGCTGATGACGAGGTGGCCGTAGTCGCCGTCCGCAGCAACAATCAGCCGCGATTCCGCGGCATGGTTGCCGAGCGCGCTGGCGAGAAAATGAAATGCGTCCTCCACCCCGGCTGCCTTTCGCCGCGAATCCACCTCCTGAAGCGCGAGGATGTCCGCATCGTGGCGACGCACGACACTGGCGACCCTTTCGAGATCGCATCGGCCATCGAGTCCAACCCCCCCATGGATATTCCAGGTCATCAGCCGCAGGATGGCATTGCCTTGGCGCGCAGCCTCGGTCGTGCGGCCGATCGGGCTATGGTCACGGTGGAACATCTTCATGGTCACGTCGCTTCCGTTCTCCGTGTTCAGGAGCAAGATCACTGATGCGTTGTCTCAAGCCGGTGCAGTCGACCCCGCTGCACCGATCGAACCGGCCCGGGTTTCCGCGGTGAGCAAAGGCGGCAGCCGGTTCCAGGGGCGCTGGAAGCGGCCGATCACCGCAGCCATTGCCGTTGCGGTGGTCTCCCTCGGCGCATTCCTGCTCTACCGCACGCTCAGCCAGTACCAGGTCGACGAAATCGTCCAGTCCCTTACTTCGTTGTCCGCGCTACGCCTGCTTGTCGCCGCAGCCTGTGCCGCAGGAAGCTACCTGTGTCTGACCGGCTTCGACTGGCTGGCGGTCCGGTATGCCGGAAAACCGCTGCCGTGGCGCAAGGCGGCCGTGGCATCGTTCGTCAGCCTGTCGGTCGGCCACAACCTTGGCTTCGCTGCCGTATCCAGCGGCGCCATCCGCTACCGGTTCTACAGCCGGTACGGTCTTTCGGCGGGTGCAATAGCCAAGGTCATCCTGTTCTGCGGCATGACGGTGGGTCTGGGACTGTCGGTTCTCGGGGGAATCTCCGTTCTCCTTCGTCCGCGCGAGGCAGAGACCATGCTGCGCCTCGGCGGTCCGCTGACGACGGCGATCGCCATCGCCTGTCTTCTCGTACCAACGGCCTATGTAGTGCTCGCCGCGCGCGTTCGGAAGCCGCTTGCCGTCTGGAGCGTCTCGCTGGCGTTGCCACAGTGGCGTCTCGCGCTGGCCCAGGTGATCATCGGAACCGTCAATTTCACGTTCGTCGCCGGCTGCCTTTACCAGACGCTCCTGGCAATCGCAGATCTGCCCTTCTTCGCCGTTGCCTCGGCCTACGTGCTGGCAAACGTGGCAACGCTCATCTCCCATGTGCCGGGCGGGCTCGGGGTGATCGAAACGGTCGTGCTGCTCGTGCTCGGGAAACCGGAGACGATCGGCGCGCTGATCGCATTCCGGTTCCTGTACTTTCTCGTTCCCCTGGCGCTGGGCGGCACGCTGTTTCTCATCACCGAGGCCATGCTTCGCGGGAAAACCAGGGAGGCTGGCCGCTGAGCATGGCGTGACCGGATTGCCTGTCTGGTACGTCAGCATCTACACCCATGACCGGGTCTCTTCCGCCCGGTATCATGCCAAAGTATGATATGCGGCAACGCCACGCGCAGGAGACCGGTGTGCCGCCAAAGGACAAGCAGACTGACGAGACGCGCAAGAAGCGCGAGCTCGACGAGAAGCTGGACCGGCAGCTGGAACAGACCTTTCCGGCAAGCGACCCGCCCAAGGTCACCCGACGCCTGCCGGGCACCCGTCCTCCGCCGCAGTCCACGGACACTACACGCAAGGGCCGCTGATTGCGCATGAAGTCGTCCGGTCAAGGCCGACCTCCTAAGCACGGACAATCCGCAGGATACGGATCGCGGTCAGAGACGGCTTCGAGGCCGTTGCAGTGAAAGCAGTTCGAGCCACCGGATCGGCTTTTCGGGATCGAACAGGCGTGTCCCGGGGAGCGAGCGCCAGGGCCCCCGTTCGTCGAGGGCGCCGTAGCACCTGAGCCGTCTCGGGCCGCGGTTAAGCCGGTCGATGGCGCGCACGATCGAGCGTTCCGCGGCGACGGCGCGCTCGACAGCCGTGCAGCTTTCGCCGAGGTGTTCGGCCAGCAGCCTCGTACGGATGCGCGCAATGGCCTTCCTCTGCGCGGCGTTCCTCGCCTCGATGGCCACGTCGCATTCGGTGTCGAGACCGATGGACCGGTTGTTGAGGTTCGAGGACCCGACGCGGATGAACGTGTCGTCGACGATCACCAGCTTGGAGTGGATGAGCACGTCGATCTCGTTCCCGTCATCCCCCGTGACCACCGGATGAAAGGCACGGAAGCGATCGTCGGCATCACAGTCCTTCAGGTGGCGGATGAGTCGGTCACGGTTGGCGCCCATGAAAAGCCGTTCCAGCATGCCGTGACAGACCTTGGTCACTATGACGGCGATTTCCGGTCCGTCCGGCCGCTCCAGGATTTTGGCCAGCTGATCACGTATGGCCGGTGCGGTGAGATACTGCGCCTCGATGTAGATCGCGCCGCGGGCGGCGGCCAGGGCATCGACCGTAAGCCGTGCACACTCGCGCACTGCGGGCGCCCCGGCCCAACCGGGCTCGGTTCGGGCAATGGCCACGTCGGCGTCGATGAAGTCGGGCTCCAGTCCATCGGGCCACAGATCGTCTGCCGGCTCCGCCGGCACGAGCATTTCGCCGGTCGCCCGGCACCAGCGCTCCCGGACCAGATCGGCAAGGGCGCGCGCGGCGTCGCCTTCGACTGCCATCTGGGTATCGTGCACCGGACCGTAGACAACGCCCTTCGGGGTGCGCCGCACGGGGTGTTCGACCCTGTGCTCGGTCGTGTCCCAGCGATCGACGGTGAGATCCATGCCGCCGACGAATGCCATGGTCTCGTCGATGCAGACCACCTTCTGGTGATGGGCCGCATAGATCGGATGCTTCCGGTCCAGCCGCACGTGAATGCGCGGGTGATCCTGCCAGCTGGCGCCGAAAATGAGCGGAAGCGTAGCGCTCGGCGCGTGCAGCGTGGAGAGGCTCCAGACGAGAATCCGGATTTCAAGTTCGGGACGCTCCCCGACCAGTCCGCGAAGGAGGTCCCCGAGCGCCACCGACCGGCCGTCCGGTCGGTCCGGTGTCAGCCTGATGGAGGCATCAAAATCCCACCCGACCAAGAGTATGGATCGGGTGGCGCGCTTCAGAACCTGTTCAAGTCGGCGAAAATAGGCCTCTCCATCGACCAGAACGGCCGCGCGAGGAGCTCGGGCGATGCGCCAGCAGTTGGCGCCGGGGCGCAGGATCCGGAACAGTCCTGCTTCCGCAGAGGCCTCTGCCGCCGTCAGAAAAGTGGTATCAGCTCTCATTTTCCCTGCCGGTCCCGGAGAACATTGAACGCGGCGCGGGTGCCGCCCTTTGCGCGGCAGATAACGCCCGAAACGGCGTAATGGTTCGCTTTCTGGCGGCGGGATCAGTCGGCGGGGTGGTATTCGGCGTCGAGTGCCGGCCCACCGCCGCTGACCACCCGGCCCTGCGCCATCAGATGCTCGATGTGCGCGAGAACGGACATGGCCGCGGCGGCGTGCAGGCGCGGATCCAGATCGGTGTAGAGCTTCGGCATCATGGCGGCAATCGTGCGGTCGCCTTCGCGGATGCGCGCAAGGATCGCCGCCTCGCGCATCTTGCGGTGCGAGATCAATCCCCGCACCAGGCGGACGGGGTCGCGGATCTCGGGACCATGGGATGGCCAGTAGACGGTCTCGTCCCGCTCCAGGAGCATGGCCAGCGAGGCCATGTAGTCCCCCATGTTGCCGTCGGGCGGGGCGACGACGCTCGTCGACCACCCCATGACGTGATCGCCGCACAGGAGCGCCTTCTCCTCGCGCAGCGCGAAGCTCATGTGGTTCGAACAGTGACCCGGTGTATAGACGCTTTCCAGCGTCCACCCCGGCCCCTCCAGCACGTCACCATGGCGTAGCCGGACATCGGGCTCGAAAGCCGCGTCGCCGCCCGCATCGAGGGCTGCATCGCCACTCCGGACGGCGCCGTCCCGGCCGGAGCCGTGGGGACCGAAGGCATAGACCCGGGCACCCGTGGCATCCTTCAGCAACCGGGCGAGAGGCGAATGGTCGACGTGGGTGTGGGTCACGAGGATGTGACTCACGGTTTCGCCGTCCACGGCCGCGAGCAGCGCCGCCAGATGATCCGGGTCTTCGGGACCGGGATCGACGACGGCAACACGTCCATGGCCAACGATGAACGTGCCGGTCCCGGTGTAGGTGTACGGTCCGGGATTGCGGGCGATGACACGGCGGATGAGCGGCGACACCCTGGCCGGCTTGCCATACTCGAACTCGATCTCGCGCGTGAACGGTATGACGCTCATTCGTCGTGTTCCGGCATGCGGTAATGAAGGATTCCGGATACTCCGGCGGCCCGGAGCAGACTTACGTGCCATGACAGGCGGGAAGCACCAGGGGCCGGAAAATGGTCGGAGTGGCAGGATTTGAACCTGCGACCCCCTCGTCCCGAACGAGGTGCGCTACCAGGCTGCGCTACACTCCGACAACCCCGCCAGCGGACCGTATATAGCGTTCACGCTCCGGGGTCGCAAGCCGTTGGCCCGCATCACATCCGGTCGGCGTGCAGGCGATTGCGCGAGCCACTTGCGCCCACTATGTTGCGGGCGGCGTCGACCCGCCCGTCATCCCGGGCTGCGGTCGCCGGTGGGGCGTAGCCAAGCGGTAAGGCAGCGGGTTTTGGTCCCGCGATCCCAGGTTCGAATCCTGGCGCCCCAGCCAAATCTCGTCTTCGGTTACTTCAGGCCATCCCAGGGCGGCATGCGGCTGTCCCGCGCTCACGCACGCCAACTCGCAGGCTTAAGGTCCGGGAACTCACGATTCACATAGTCATAAACGGGGGCGAATACCGACAGCGCCGCCCTGATATCCTCATCTTCAAGAGATTGTGCGTCCGGTGGCGACGCATTGATCTTCTTCTTAATGTTCGGGACGCAATATTCTATTCCTATCTTGTCAGTAATCATCCTAAGATATTTGTCCGGTTGGGAGAACACGTTCTCATAGAAACCAATGATTATTTTGTCTTCACCAAATACAGCTCGCGCGTTCTCGAGCGTTCTATCGTAGCGGGTGCGAGAGACAATTTGCGTGTTTGACAGGGAGCGCCGATAATCTATCGGCGTGCCCGTACGCTTGGCATGACGTTGGACTTGCGACCGAAATCGATCAACCGGATCCCGCATCAAGAACACGATCTTCAATCTGGCGCCAGAGCTGGCAATGAAGTCCTTCACCCAGCGAAATTGATCAGCGTCAAGCAGACTATACGATGGTGTAATTTCGCATATGAATTGACGCTCTCCGGAACGTTTGGAGAAATACTTCAGATATTTCTCCGGTTCTGCATGCATCCTCAACCGTTCCCTGAGAGCGTCGACAAGCCCATTTTCTGACCCTGACCGGTGTATTTGGCGTGCAAGTCGGTTTGCGAACAAGAGTTCCCAATTCTGGCGATTGAGGACACCAAAGTGGGTATCGAAAAAATGAAATTCCTTCAGAGGAGAGGTATAGACCGATGGATTGCGCGAAAGATAATCGTGCAACCATGTCGTCCCGCACCTTTGAGCCCCGATCCCAAGTACCAGTGTCTTGCCAGACAGCATCATCGGCACTTCCATCCAGCGTGGGTCCAACCTGCCGGTCGGTCCGAAGGCAACCCGAAACGAGGAGCATCAATGTCCTGTGACGTGGCTGTAACAGCCCGACACAATGAAAAATTCAGGTCATTCATCGTCCGGCTGCCCCCAATGATATCCGCGAGTCCGTCAACAGGTGCAACCGGGTTCAGCGCAGCTATGGTGACCCACCAGGCGGGCAGGATCTGACCGCTACGCCAACCCTCGCCCCGCCGCAGGAAATCAATAGAGGTCGAGGCGCAGCGGTTGGTGATCGGACGCATCGGTGGCCGTGTTCACGGTCACCCCGGCGATACGGGCGGACAGCACTTCGGACACGAAGAAGTAGTCGCGGCAGTGCGGGCCCTCCGGCCATTGGTCACGGTCGAAGACCCCGGTCGTCGGCGGGTGAGCATCGCCGGGCCTGGCGATTGTCCAGGCATCGGTGAAGGCCGGTGTCCCGTCATCAAAGCCAGCCAGCATCTGCCGGTATTCGTCGCTGCCGGGAAGAATGTTGAAATCGCCGCAGATCACGACCGAATCCGGTCGCGGCCACCGGGCGTAGGGCCCTTCGACGTCCCTGCCCGGTTGCCGCAGGTCGGCCGCGGCCTCGCGATGCAGCGCCCGCAACCGGTCGATCTGCGCGTGCCTCTGGTGGCTGCTGTGATACTCGAGATGGGTCGTGATCACGCGCAACGGCTCGCCGCCGGCCTCAACCACGACCTCGAGCGCCTGGCGCGGCATGTGCATCACGCCCGGGGCGGGAGGCTGCGGCAGCGGATGGGCGAATACCTGGATTACCGGTAGCCGCGACAGGATCATGTTGCCCATTTCCCGACGCACCGGTTCGTCGGGAGCGCGCCGCGACCACGCAGCGCCAAACTGGACCTCGTAGCCGGCGATACGGTCCGCCAGCAGGCGCACCTGGTCGGCGCCGGCTCCGTCGAGATCGGGACAGAACCGGGCCACCTCCTGCAGACAGATGACGTCGGCAGGACCCATCTCGTGCAGCACCTCCGCGATACGGTCAGGATCGACGCGCCCATCGGTGCCGCGACAGGACTGGATGTTCCAGGTGACCAGCACCGTCATGGCTTCAGCGAATCCCCGCCCGCAGGAACGCCTGGATGAACTGGCGCTGGAAGATCAGGAAGGCGATCAGGAGAGGTGCGATCGTCATCAGGGTCGCAGCGCTTATGACCGCAATGTTGACGCCGCTTTCAGGAGCCCCGAACAGCGACAATCCGACCGTCAGCGGTCGAGTCGAGACGGAGTTGGTGATGACCAGGGGCCACAGGAAGTTGTTCCAGTGGGTGGCGACGGAGACGAGCGCATAGGCGAGATATACCGGTCGCGCCGCAGGAACGTAGACCCGCCAGAGCACCCCCACCCAGCCGCAACCTTCGACCCGGGCGGCCTCTTCCAGTTCCCTCGGAACCGACTTGAATGCCTGGCGCAACAGAAAGATGCCGAAGGCGCTCGCCATGTAAGGCAGGCCAATGCCGAGAATGGTGTCGAACAGACCAAGCCTGGACACGATCACGTAATTCTCGACGATCAGCACTTCCGGCAGGATGAAGAGCTGCAGCAGGACCAGATAGAACACGACCTCGCGGCCGCGGAAGGGAAACCGCGCGAAGGCATAGCCGGCAAGGGTGCAGAGGACGAGCTGGCCGGCCAGGATGCTGGTGACCAGCATCATGGTGTTGAGAAAGAACCGCGGCCATGGTGCGGCCCGCCATGCGGCGACGAAGTTGTCGAATGTGAGCGGGGCGGAGATGTCGAATGCGAGCGCCGCGCGAGGGGTATGGAAGGCAGCCCACACGGCAAAGACCAGCGGCGCGATCCACACAAGCGCCAGCACCCAGGCACCGATCGCATCCAGCGACGGCAGGACCAAGGACCGGCTTGTCGCGGGCCGGGATGTGGAGGCGACCATGCTCAACGGTAGTGTATCCGCTTTTCGAGGCCACGGAACTGAAGCACCGCGATCAGTCCCATGGCGGCGAGAACGATGACGGTCAGGGCAGCGGCTGTCGGCCGGTCGAAGTAGGAGAATGCCGTCTCCCAGATCCAGTAGAGGATCAGCTTGCTGGCGTTGTACGGGCCTCCCTTGGTGAGAATGAACAGGTGATCGATCAGCTTCACCGAATTGATGAGGGCGTTGATCATGATGAACAGGGTCGTCGGCATCAGGAGCGGCAACAGCACCCGTCGGGTGTACGTCCACCGTCCCGCGCCCTCGATGGTGGCCGCCTCCCGCAGATCCGGTGGTATGGTCTGCAGCGCAGCCAGGTAGAAGATCATGAAGAAGCCGGCTTCCTTCCAGACGGTGACCACGATCACCGCCCACAGCGCGGTCTCCTGCTGGCCCAGCCAGTTGGTGGGGGCAAAGCCGAACAGGCCGGTGATCCTGTCGATGAGGCCGATGCTCGGGGTGAAGAAGAACAGCCACAGATTGGCAGCCGCGATCATCGGCAGCATCGTGGGGGTGAAATAGGCGGCGCGGACAAATCCGCGGCCGGGAAGATGCGAGTTGGCCCAGAGCGCCATGCCGAGCGCGATCGCGATCGACAGCGGGATCGTTACCGCAGCGTAGACCAGGTTGTTGGTGACCACCTGCCAGAACGTCGGATCGTCGATCAGGGCGCGATAATTGTCGAGCCCCACGAACACTGACGGTCTGCGGGCAGTCTCGCGGGAGTACAGGCTCTGCCAGATCGTGGAAACGGTCGGCAGGAAGGCGAACAGCGTGAGCAGGATCAGCGCCGGGCCGGCAAGCATCCAGCCGTAGAGCGCCAACCGCCTGCGTTCAAGACTGCCCGTTTCCGACATTCGCTCCAGGTCCGATAAACAGTGGTGCAGGCGGGAGGCGCCAGGGCGCACCCGCCCGCACCCTTCCGTTCAGCGATACGGCCTGAGCAACCGGTCAGCCGTCGCCTGGGCGGCAGCAAGGGCTTCGGCCGGAGACTGACTTCCAGTCAGCGCCGCCTGGACGGCGTTGTTGAGCGCTTCGCGGACGCGGCCGGTCTCGTACGTGGACAGTTCCGCGACCGCATGCTCGAGTTGATCACGGGCGACGACCGCCTGCGGGAACTCCTCGACGTACTTGGACAGGGCCTCGGTCTGATACGCCGCCGGCGAGATGCCGACATACCCCGTGGCGATCGACCACTTGGCTGCCCGTTCCGGTGACGTCATGTACTTGACGAGCTCGACGGCCGCGCGCTGCTCATCTTCGGTGGCTCCCTTGAAGATGTAGAAATTGCCACCGCCGGTGGGCGAGCCGAGACGCTTGTTCGCCGGCAGCATGGCGACACCGAAGTCGAAATTGGCCTCGTTGCGCACCGCGGTCAGGTTCCCCGTGGTGTGCCACATCATCGCCGTCTGGCCCTGGACAAACGCCTGGCGCAGCGTACCCCACTCGATCGTGCCCGCGGGCATCACGTCGTGCTCGCTCGACAGTGACTTCCAGAACTCCAGTGCCTCCACCGCGGCGGGATCGTCGAAGTAGGTCTCCGTCCCGTCAGCGCTCATCAGCTCGATGCCGTTCTGGATCGCGAACGCCTGGAACATCCAGTAGGGATAGCCGGTCGACGGAACCATCACCCCCCAGCGATCGCCCTTGCGAAGCGCCTTGGCTGCCTCGACCATCTCGTCCCAGGTCGATGGCGGCGTGTCCGGATCGAGCCCCGCTTCACGGAACATGTCCTTGTTGTAGTAGAGCACGATCGTCGAGCGCTGGAACGGCACGCCCCAGACCTTGCCGTCGACCACGCCGTTGGCCATCAGCGCCGGATAGAAACTGTCAAGCCATTCGCGGTCATCGCCGACGATGTCGTCGAACGGAACGATCAGGTCCTGCTCCATCAGTTCGTAGACGTCGATCGAGAACAGGACCGACAACTGCGCCGGCTCCCCCGACTGGATCGCCGAGATCGCCCGTACCCGGGTGTCGTCATAGTTGCCGGCATAGATCGCATTGACCGAAATGTCGGGATTCTCTTGTTCGAAGCCGGCGATCATTTCGTCCACCACCTGGGTCAACGGCCCGCCGACGGCGATGGGATAGTACATGGTCAGTTCCGTCTTCGCATTGCCCGGCACCGCCATGGCGGCCAGGGCAAACGCTGCGACGGCAGCTTTCAACAGTCCTTTCATCTACGACCTCCCTGGTTTGAACGATTGGCTACCCACACCTTCGTGCCGCAACGAACCCGTTGCGTGCGCCACGTCATCTGCCGGCCACCCCGATCTCCTCTGCGTCCTGAACGTCGCAGGCGGCAGCGGCCAACGCATTCCGATCCTCCGGGGTGGCGGTGGCGTCGGCAATGCGTTTGCCCGTTTCGTGATCGAACAGATGGACGTTCTCCGGTCGCCATGACAGGCCGGCGACCTCGCCGGTCGATACCGACACCGGTCCGGTTACCCGGGCAATGATCTCGGTGCCCTCGCAGTCGAGGTAGACGAGCGTCTCGGCGCCGAGGAACTCGCAATCGCGGACGACGGCGCGCAGCCGATCCGGGTGCTCGGCATGGATCTCGAAATCTTCCGCTCGCACTCCCACCGTGACCGGTCGACCGGATTCAAATCCGCGCGGCCGCAACGCCGGCGGCAGCGCCGAGACCGGCAGGAGCGTCATCGGCGGGCTGCCGATGAACGAGGCCGCGAAACTCGTGGCCGGCCGATCGTAGAGTTCCCGCGGCGTGCCCACCTGTTCCACAAGGCCGCGGTTGAGGAGGACGATGCGGTCGGCCATCCCCATGGCTTCCGTCTGGTCATGCGTCACGTAGATGACGGTCATGGCAAGCCGCCGCTGCAGCGACCGGATGTCCTGGCGCACCGCGTGCCGCAGCTTGGCGTCGAGGTTGGACAGCGGCTCGTCCATCAGGCAGAGGGGATGGGCGGCGACGATGGCTCGCGCCAGCGCCACGCGCTGGCGCTGGCCGCCGGAAAGCTCCGCAGGCTTTCGACGTTCCAGGCCTTCAAGTCCGGTGAGCCGCAATGCCTCGGCGAGCCGTTCACGCCGTTCGGGCGCGGGAACCTTTCGCACCCGCAATCCGAACACGATGTTCTCGGCGACCGAAAGATGCGGGAACAACGCATAGGACTGGAAAACCATCGACAGGCCGCGGCTGGACGGCGGCAGATGCGTGACGTCGCGCCCGCCGATCCAGACGCGGCCGCTTGATGGCGTCTCCAGCCCCGCGATCAGGCGCAGCGTCGTCGACTTGCCGCAGCCCGAGGGCCCCAGGAGAACGACGAACTCGCCCTGATCGACCTCGAGATCGACGTGTTCGACGCCGACGCTCGTCCCCCAGTACTTGGAGACGCCTTCGAGACGAAGCCAGCCACCGCTCATGACCGGCCGTGCTCCCGAAGCGGGCATCGCGATAACGGAGAGGTCTTGATCGGATGGTTTGACATTGCGACCATCACTGATAGGCGTGCGAAATGACGGTTCGGCGACGGGCGTCGAGATCCGTCTCGGAGGATCCACCGTCCAGCCAGTCCTGCACTGCGGCGATCGCCTGGTCGGTCATGCCCACCCCCAGCTTGCTGCGCCGCCACAGGACATCCTCGGCCGTTCTCGCCCATTCCCGGTCGACGAGGTATTGCAACTCCGCCTCGAACAGCCCCGGCGCGACTTCCCGGCCAAGGCCGTCGATGTCGCTTGCGCCAGCGAGCAGCACGTCGCTCAGCGTACCATAAGCGTGCGCGTAGCGGTCGGCCAATTCAACCGGAAGCCACGGCCGCATCTGCCGCAGCCCGCGGGCAAACGCGTTCGGGTCGCCATCGGGAATGTCGCCGCCGGGAAGCGTCGCCGTCGCGGTCCACGCCGGCCCGACCGATCCGAAATATCGCACCAGGCGATCCACCGCCTGTTCGGCAAGCTTGCGATAGGTGGTGATCTTGCCACCAAGAACCGAGAGAAGCGGTGGCCTTCCCGACGCATCGTCGACGTCGAAACTGTAGTCGCGGCTCACGGCGGACGGTTGGCTCTTGCCGTCATCGATGAGCGGCCGCACGCCGGAGTAAGTCCATACGATGTCGGCGCGACAAACAGGTTCGGCAAAATAGGCGTTCACCGCTTCGATCAGGTAGTCGATCTCGTCCTCGTCGATCGCAACCGCCGCCGGATCATCGTCAAACGCCACATCCGTCGTACCGATTAGGCAGTAACGCCCCAGATAGGGGATTGCGAACACGATGCGTCTGTCAGGGTTCTGGAAAATGAACGCGTCTGTCGTCGGCAGACGACGATCGACGACGATGTGGCTGCCCTTGACCAGGCGCATCGTCGGCTTCTGCGAAATGCCCGAGATACGCTCCAGGACGCGGCCTACCCACGGACCTGCCGCATTCACCAGGACGCGGGCACAAACTTCGATATCCCGCCCGGGGCCCGCGACACGCACACGCCAGATGCGGTCTCCACGCTCGGCGGACAGAAACGCTGAACGGGTCAGGACGACCGCACCTCGATTGGCGGCGTCCATTGCATTGAGAACGACCAGGCGGGAATCGTCGACCCAGCAGTCCGAATAGGAGAATCCCTTGCTGACACCCTGCAGCGCCGCACCCGCTGGGTGGCGGGACAGGTCTATGGCGCGCGATCCGTGCAGCCGCTGGCGGCGGGCCAGACGGTCATAGAGGAACAACCCGGCACGAATCATCCAGTGCGGTCGAAGATGCGGCGCATGCGGAAGGATGAACGTCAGTGGAGAAATGATGTGCGGAGCACTCCGGAGCAGGACCTCGCGCTCCTCCAGGGCCTCGCGAACCAGGCGGAACTCGAAATGCTCGAGGTACCGCAGTCCGCCGTGGATCAGCTTGGTGCTTGCAGACGACGTGGCGGCGCCGAGATCGGCCTTCTCGCACAGCAGGACAGACAGCCCGCGCCCCGCGGCATCGCGGGCGATACCGGCTCCGTTGATGCCGCCGCCTATCACCACGAGATCGAACTGTTGCCCGTCGGAGATCATGTCCACAGCATTCCTGACTGCCACAAATTAACCGCACTTTGTTGGCTTCTGCAACAGTATTATTGGATATGGTGTCGTAACCACCACATTTTTAGATTGGCTTTGCAGCATGGCCCCCTATGATGGCCATCTGTCGGGCTGTCAGCGTCCCTGCTGCGCAGGGGCAGCTGCCATCCACGCGACAGACGCTGACGGGAGAGTGATCCGTGTCTGACACCGTTCGCCCACGCGCCACGGATGACGATCGCGCCGGAAACGGCATGGCAGATGACGCGCGCCTGCGGCCACTGTCCGCGTTTCCTGCCGCAGAGCGTCGTCATATCCGGATCGTGCTCACCGACATCGATGACACGCTGACCCTGGACGGCCGTCTGCCGGCGCTTGCGTATGGTGCAATGGAGCGGCTCAGGCAGGCGGGACTGCTGGTCGTGCCGGTGACGGGACGCCCTGCCGGCTGGTGCGACCTGATCGCCCGCCTGTGGCCGGTGGACGGGGTGGTCGGGGAGAACGGAGCGTTCTATTTCCGCCACGATCCGGACCGCGGCATGGTGCGGGTTTTCGCGAAGCGGGAATCAGAGCGGCGGGCCGACCGGAAGCGCCTCGAGGCCCTCGCCGCGGCCATCCTGGAGCGGGTTCCCGGCGCCCGGATTGCCGCCGACCAGCTGTATCGTGAGTCGGATCTCGCAATCGACTATGCCGAGGATGGCCCCGTACTGCCGAAATCAGCCGTCGACCGGATCGTCGCCTGCTTCCACGAGGCTGGCGCCACTGCCAGGGTCTCTTCCATCCATGTGAACGGCTGGTATGGTGAGTATGACAAACTGACGATGACACGCCGACTGCTTGCCGACATCTGGAACATTGCACCGCCGGAAGATCGCCGGTGCACGCTCTTCGTTGGCGATTCTCCCAATGACGAGCCGATGTTCGGCTACTTCCGGCATGGCGTGGCGGTGGCGAATTTCGCGGCCTTCGCCGATCAGGTCCGCCAGCAACCGCGCTGGCTTGCCAGCCGCAGGGGCGGTGAGGGATTTGCCGAGGTTGCCGAAGCGCTGCTGGAGGCCCGGGCATGAAGCCTCGCATCCGCAAGGCGGAGCGACAGCAGGTCATCCTGAGCGAGTTGAAGCTCGAGTCGCACGTGCGGATCGCCCATCTTGCGGAGCGGTTCGGGGTTTCGACCGAAACGGTGCGGCGCGACCTCGACGCCCTCAGCCGGCAGGGTCTCGTTACCCGCTCGTATGGTGGCGCGGCCGCCGTTCCGATGGGCGTACAGCCGCCCTATGGCGAACGCAGCAGGGCCTTCATCGAACAGCGTGCCAGGATCGGCCGGCTTGCCGCGCAACTGGTGCAGCCGGGGGACGTCCTGATGATCGACGCCGGTTCCACCACGAGCCAGTTCGCCCGCGCCCTCGTGCTTGCATCCGTTCGCCTCACGGTGCTGACCAACAGCCTGCCGATCGCCACCACTCTCGGCCAGAGCGATACCATTGACGTCATCCTGTGCCCCGGGGATCTGGTGGCGGGAGAGGCCGCGGTGTACGGCGACGAGACCGACGCCTTCCTCACGCGCTACCATGCCGACCGCGCCTTCATCGGCGCCGGCGGGCTTACCGGCGCCGGCATCATGGACGTCAATCGGGCGGCGAGCGCCGTCAAGCGGCGCATGCTGCAGCAATCCGCTGCCGGATACCTGCTGCTGGACCACACGAAGTTCGATATTCGCCTGCTGTCGCTGGTCGCGCCGCTGACGTCGATTTCGGCGCTGGTAAGCGACGCCAAGCCACCGCCCGGTCTGCGGACCGCCCTCGATTCGGCCGGCGTCGAGGTCCACATTGCCGACGCCGTGGCCACCCGTTCGTAGGCAATGCGGCGCGAAGGTTCTTTGAAAGATCAGGCCGCAGTGCCCGCCAGGCCTTCCCATACGAACCGCAGCGCCATCGCCGCGATAACGACGAGGACGATCGCCTCGAAGGTCGCCTGCCCCAGGCGGCGGCCGATGACGCTTCCGAGGGGCATTGACGCCATCACCGGCACAAGGGCAAACGCGCTTTCGATAATGACGCCGCGGTTCACCAGCCCCGCCATCATCAACACGGGCAACTGGAACAGCCCGAACAGCAAGTAGACGGTCGAGATCGCAAAGACGTAGCGGTCGCGGTCGAGCCGCAGCGCGTGAAGCCAGGTCGCGAGAACCGGCGCCGCGATGCCGGTTGCGCCCTGCAGCAGCCCGGACAGCAGACCGACGGCCGGCGCCAGACGCCCGACGCGACCGCCATGATCGATGGCGGGCCGCGCGATCCTCAGCACCACGTAGCTGGCAAGGATGAGGCCGAACAGAAGCTTGAGGCCGGCCGACGGCGCGGTCTTCAGGAACAGCGTTCCGACCACCAGGCCAACCAGCGCGAGGATGACGAGAGAAAAGAGAAAGCAGCAACCGTCTCGCCGGTCACGATGCTGCCACACCTGCCAGCCGTTGGTCACCAGGACCGGCAAGGTGAGGATGGCAATCGAATGCGGCAGGCCAAGGAACGTTGCCATGAACGGCAGGGCGACCATCGGCAGCCCCATGCCGGTGGCCCCCTTGCAAAGCCCGCCCAGTCCGAGCCCGAGCCCGACCGTCAGCAGCGCCCCGGTACCGAGGTCCAAGGGCCTTACACCGCCTCCAGAAATCCGGCCGCCGCCTCCCACATCAGGTGGCGCCTGAGGCCCAGCGGCGTACAGTGGGCAAGGCCCGGCAGAACGGTGAAACGCTTGTCACCTGACGGAAGCCGGCGGAAGAACTCGAGCAGATCCTCCATGGTGGCGATGCCGTCGTGCTCGCCGCGAATGATCATTGTCGGTGCGGTGATCGCTGCCGGGTCGACCAGCGGCAGCTTCGTGGTCATGTCGAGGTAGGTACCGGTCGGCACCGAATCCGCATAGGCGAGCTGGGCCTCGGCGCAGGCATCCATGACTGCCGGATCGCTGGTGCCGGGGAGGTCGCGCGTGAAGATCGACCGGATGAACTCGACGTCGATCGGCCGGCGGTTATGGGTCCTGAAGTACTCGACGCCCTCGCGGCGCTTGGTGAGGGTAGGCGATCCCTCACCGGTCCAGACGAAGGCGTCGAGGACGAGGCGGGAGACCCTGCCCGGTTCGGCGGCGGCAAACGCCGCCGCGCGCAAGGCGCCCGAAGACAGGCCATAGAGGTTGAGGTGCCGGGTGCCGGTCAGGTCGCAGATCAGTTGCGTGGCCGCCCGGAGATCCTCCACGCCGCACGCGATGTCCGAGTTGCTGTCGGTAATCGTCGAGCGGCCATAGCCTTCGTGGTCCAGCGTCCACACGTCGTGGCCGCGACGCGCCAGCCAGTCCATGAACGAGTAGTCATCGTGGCCTGGAACCTGAAGGTCAAACGTCGGCAGCGCCGACATCGACGATCCGTGCACGAGCACGACCGGCGGCCGGTCGCGAACGGTCCGCGACGAGCGTTTGCGATAGACGAACAGGGTAACCGGGCCCTTGCGGGCCCGGTGCTCTTCGGCCGTAACCTCCGGCAATGCGATCGGCTCCATGGCTACTCAGGCAGGTACGCGTTGGTGAAGGTCGCTTCGTAGTCGATGGTCGCGGTGCCTTCGGGCTGCAGGTAGTCGTACACCTTCTTTGCGCCTTCGAGCGTCATGCGACCGTCCTCTGTCCAGATCTGGCGGACCGTTTCGTAGGCCCTGTCATTGGCCTCCGGCGTAAGCTTGGGGAATTCCGCCGCCATGATCGCCTTGCCGCGTTCAGGGTCGAGCAGAACGGTCTGTGCCTCGAGGAACGCAGCGACGACCTTCTTCACCAGTTCCGGGTTCTTCTCCAGCATCCCCGGGTAGGTCGCGACCGTCATGAAGATCAGGTCGCGGAATGCCTCGACCTCGCCGCTCATGATGTTGATGAGCGTCCCGCCCAGGCCTTCCTGCTCGAGCAGGACGCCTGCCGGTTCGAACGGCATGGCGGCGTCGACCACGTCGCCGCGGAATGCCCCGACGTACGCCGCCGGATCGCCGCCAAGATAGGCAAGCTCGACATCGCCCGGCAGGGTCAACCCGTACTCGCGCGCCAGAACGCGCAGCATCTTTTCGCCGGACCCCCCGGCCGAAGGCGTGCCGACGCGGTGGCCCTTCAGCGCCCTTACGCGCTCGGCAAGGCTCTTGTCCTTGTTGGCCTCGAGCAGTTCGTTGTCGGCCACCACGTTGTTGAGCGGCCGGTCGGCAATGTTGAAGATGGAAACGATGTTGCGTCCCTGGGCGGCGGCGGTGAGCACGTGCTCATAGCTCAGGATGCCGAAGTCCGCCTCCTCGGTGAACACCGCCTGGAATGCGAGCGCCCCACCCTTGACGGTGATCACTTCCGCATCAAGGCCGTGCTTTTTGAAGATCCCTTCGCGCACGGCGACGTACAGCGGCCCCGAGAAGTATCCGTGGCCGATGTTGACGATCTTGACCGCTTCCTGGGCCGCCGCGGCGGTGCACATGACCATGGCAGACAGCACGGCGACGAGAGCAAACCTGATCGATTTCATTTGCGAGGCTCCTTCCTGTTTCCGTTGTGTCGCGGCGCCCGAGCAGCGCTCTTGTTGCGCGAGCCGCATCAGCGGCCAACGACCTTCCATCCTTCCATGCGCAGCTGTACCGAGCCGACGATCTCGTTGAAGATCACCGCAAGCACGGAGATCACGACGAGGGCGGCGAACACTCCCGCGGTGTCGAACTCGCTGCCGGCCAGCTGGACCAGGTAGCCCAGCCCCCGGTTGGCAGCGATCATTTCGCCGATGATGGTCCCGATCAGCGCGTAGGGGACCGACGTCTTCAGGCCGACGAATATCCAGGACGTGGCCGACGGCAGGACGACCTTGAACAGGATCTGGGAACGTGACGCGCCCATCAGCCGCAGGCTGTCGGTCAGGTCGCGATCGACTTCGCGCACGCCGGAGAACGTGCTCACGAACACGAGGAACACGACGAGCACGGCGGCAAGCGCGATCTTGGAATTGATGTCGAGCCCGAACCACAGAATGAACAGCGGCGCGAGTGCGACCTTGGGCAGGGCATTGAACGCCCAGATGTAGGGATTGAGCAGGCGGCTGAGGAACGGCGACAGACCGAGCCAGACCCCGCCCACCACGCCGGCGGCGGCACCGATGGCGAAGCCGACGAGCGTCGCGTAGACGGTCGCCCACACATGGATCCAGATGGTGCCGCTCGCGATCCACTCCCACAGTCGGCTGATCACCGCCAACGGGTTGCTGACCATGAACTCGTCGACCAGCCGTCCCGCCGCGAGCTGCCACACGACAAGGATGAGCACACCGAATGCGACCTGGAGCACGGCCATCGCCGGCGTGCCGATTTCGGCCGCGGAGCGACGGGCCGCCCGCTTCCTGCTGCGGACGGCGCGACCTTCCTGGTCGGTGTCGAGCCGAACAGTCATAGCTTTTCCTCGACGTACTCTTCGCGAAGCCGTTGCCAGATCGTGTCATAGAGGCGCTGGAAATGCTTGGTGAACCGCACCGCCTGGACGTCGCGCGGTCGCGGCAGATCAATGGCCTGCTCGAAGGCCACGCGGGCCGGTCTCTTCGTGAAGACGACCACCCGGTCGGCGAGCGTGATCGCCTCGACGAGGTCGTGGGTCACGAGCACGATGGTCTGCTGGTTCTCCTGCCACAACCTGAGAAGCAGCTCGTGCATGGCGATGCGCAACTGGGCGTCGAGGGCCGCGAACGGTTCGTCGAGCAGCAGCGCCTGCGGCCCGTAAAGCAGCATGCGGGCGAGGCAGGCCCGCTTGCGCATTCCGCCCGAAAGCTCGCTCGAATACTTGTCTTCGAACCCGTCGAGCCCGACGTGGGCGATCATCGCACGTGCCGCCTCGTAGCGCCTTTCGCGCGACCAGCCGTTGATTTCCAGCGGCAGCGCGACGTTGTCGAGGACGTTGCGCCACGGCAGCAGGTTGTCCTTCTGGGTCATGTAGCCGACGTTGGTGTTCACGTCGGTGACCTCGCGGCCGTTGTAGTACACCTCGCCCGCGGTCGCCTCGTAGAGGCCCGCGATCATGTTGAGGAGGGTCGACTTTCCACATCCCGACGGGCCGATGAAGGCCACGATCTCGCGCGGCGAGATCTTGAGGTCGACGCCTTCCACGGCGCGCACCTCCTCGGCGCCGGTGCCGAAGGTCTTGTGCAGCGACCTCAGCTCGATCATGGCTTCTGCGGACATCAGAAGATCATCCGCTGGTGACCGCCGTCGACATCCAGGTTTGCTCCGCACACGTAGGAGGCCCGCTCCGATGCCAGGAAGACGACCGCATTGGCTATGTCGTCGGGTTCACCCCAGCGTCCCAGCGGAACGGTCTCGCCCCAACCCGACTGCTGCTGTTCGAGGCTGCGACCGAGGTACCGCTCGTTGTCGATGACGAGGTTCTCCGTCAGCGGACTCGTGATCCGGCTCGGGCACACCGCATTCACGAGGATGCCGTAGCGGCCGAGATCGTCGGACAGCGACTTCACGAAGGCATGCTGGGCCGCATTGACGACGGCCGACCCCAGTACCTGGCGCCCGGGCACCTTGCCGGCCTGGCCGATGACCAGGATGACGCGCCCGCCCTTCTGGCGGCGCATGTGCGGCACGGCATGGCGCACGATCTCCCAGGGACCGAGTACCTTGGTGCGGAAATGAGCCTCGACGTCGGCGGACGTCAGTTCATCGAGGCTGCCGCGAAGATGCGTCCCGGCATTGCTGACGATGATGTCGAGACGGCCGAACCGTGCGACGGCCTCGGAAACGAGGCGCTCGGAATCGTCCGCACGATCGACGTGCGCAAGCGTGCCTGCGACCTCTCCCGCCGGCGCGAGGCTTGTGATTGCGTCCTGCAGGCGGGTCTCGTCGCGGCCGCAGAGGAAGACCCTTGCCCCCTCTTCGAGCAAGCGCCGGGCAATCGCCAGGCCGATACCGCTCGTCCCGCCCGTGACCACGGCAACCTTGCCATCGAGACCCAGTTCCATTTGGCCCCTCACCCGAACACGTAGCGATGATATCCGCCATCGACCGACAGCGATGTTCCGGTCACGAAACCGGCGCGATCCGAAGCGAGGAAGGCGACCACGTCGGCAATCTCCTCCGGCCGGCCCAGGCGGCCGAGTACGTTGGCGCGGGTGAAGCCGGCAAGCGCGGTCGCCCGATCGACATTTCGGTCGCGCATCTCCTTCTCGATGGTCCGCGACACGATCTCGGTTTCGACGTACTGCGGGCAGACGGCATTCACGCGGATGTTCTCTCGCGCCAGCGCGTCGGCGATCGACTTCGTCATCGCCTGCACCGCGGCATTGGCGATGCCCGAAGGCAGGCGGTCGGGATGAGGGTGGCGCGCCGCCTGGCCGATGATGTTGACGATGCGGCCATCACCCTGCCTGCGCATCTGCGGCACCACGGCGCGGATCATCCCGAGAAACCCGAACAGCTTGGTGTCGAGCTGCTGCTGGAGCTGGGCGTCGGTCATGTCGTCGAACGACCCGCGGACGTGGGTGCCGGCGTTGTTGACCAGCATGTCTATCCGGCCGAACCGGTCGAGGGCCCTGGCGACAAATTCGGTCCGGGCATCCTCGTCGCTCACGTCGGCAACGCAGGTCAAGACGTCCGCTCCCGCCGACCGCAGGGCGTCGCCCGCCTCTTCGAGGCGGTCGGCATCGCGCGCGCAGATGGCGACGCGAGCGCCTTCCGCAGCCAGCCTGCGTGCGACCGCGAGACCTATCCCGCGAGAGGCCCCGGTAACGATTGCCGCCTTTCCCGAAATCGACAGGTCCATCGGCCTCGAGCTCACCACAGGCCTTTCAGGCGCCCGCCATCGGTGTTCACCGACACCCCGGTGATGTAGCTGGCCCGTTCCGAGCACAGGAACACGATGGCATTGGCGAGTTCCTCCGGCTTGCCGAACCGGCCGAGAGCGTTCTTCCGGGTCACCAGCCGTCGTGCCTCTTCCTCGCTCGACGCGCCGAGCTCCTTCTGCAGGCCCTGGGCATTGCGCTTCCACAGATCGGTGGCGACCCAGCCCGGGCATATCGCGTTGACCAGCACGTTGTGCGGCGCGAACTCGGTGGACAGCGACTTCGTCAGATTGAGAAGCGCGCTGTTGGTCATCCCCGACCCGAACATGTACGGATCGGGCTCCTTGCCGGCGCCGCCGATGACGTTGACGATCCGGCCCCAGTTCTTGTTCCTCATGGTCGGCCAGACGGATCGGATTGCCCGCATCCATCCGAACAGCTTCGTCTCGAGCTGTGTTCTCAGGCCTTCTTCGGTCAGTTCTTCGAAACGGCCCGAGTACATGGTGCCGGCGTTGTTCACCAGGATGTCGACGGTGCCGTAAGCCGCCATCGTCTCGTCCACCAGGCGCCTGATGTCGTCGGCCTTGGTCATGTCGGCGGCAATCGAGCGGATCTCGCCTCCGGTCTGTCGCGCCAGTTCGTCGCAGGTTGCGGCCACCTCGTCACCGTTTCGCGAGCACGTCATGACGCGGACGCCTTCCTCGAGGAATAGCCGCGCCGTCTCCCTGCCGATGCCACGGCTGCCGCCGGTGACGATGGCCACTCTTCCTGTAATCCCGAGATCCATTCGCCTTCTGTCCTACTGTTGAATGTGCCGGTTGATGAAGTTCAGGGTCAGGGCCCGGGCGCGCTGGGCGCTCGGAGCGTGAAACGCTTCGCGATGATCGCAATTGAAGCCGTGATCGGCCGGGAAGAGGTGAGCCTCGATCTGCGGATTGGCCTGCAGGATGATGTTGCGGTCCCGTTCCGGAATCCGCGGGTCGTGCTCACCGAAATGCATCAGCACCGGCACCCGTGGCGTTTCGTTCGCGAACGGCACCGTCTGGCCGCCGTAGTAGGAAACCGCGCACGCAAGGCCCTCCAGACGGGTCGCGGCGAGGAACGCCAGCGTCCCGCCCCAGCAGTAACCGACCACCGCAACCGGACCGTCGGACCGGACGGAATCAATGGCGGCCTGCACGTCGAGGAGCGTCTTCTCCCAGGCAATGGCCGCCCGCAAGCGCCTGCCGGTGGCGATGCTGTCCGCGTCGTATCCAAGCTCGGTGCCAGGGGCCACCCGGTCGAACAGGGCGGGCGAAACGACGCTGAAGCCGTCCTTCGCATAGCCGTCGCAGACTTCGCGGATGTGACGGTTCACACCGAAGATTTCCTGAAGCACCACGAGACCGCCGAGGGGCGTTTCGGCCGGCCGCACCCGGTAGGCGGCAAGAACGTGACCATCTGCAGAACGAAGTTCGACCTGGTCGCCTGCGAGCGGCACCGGGGTCGACGCGCGGGTGTCGGAATTCCTCGACGTCATGCCGGTTCCGATCGCCCGCGGTGGCGGCGCGCAACCGATCGTGCCTGCTGGATGATCCGTATACCGGCACGCGCGACAGCCATGCCCAACCCTTCAGCTTCCCCGATCGCTCAGCGGAGCCTCGGCCGCTGACAGCTTCTTGTCTTTGATTTGCAGCCAAGATTGTATGACAATATCCAGCGACCAAATTTGCGTCAAGCAACCCACCGGTGTTGACGAGCGCCAGATGAAACTCCGTGCCGACCCTGCCTCAGCCGAACCCGTCGCCACGGAACAGAAGCGCGGCGCGACGGTCGACTACGTCGTCTCGCAGTTGCGGCAGGGGATTCTCGAGGGGCGCTACGTAGCCGGACAGCGCCTGGTCGCGCGCGATCTGACCGAAGCTATGGGGATCAGCCGCGGCCCGGTGCGCGAGGCGTTCCGCCGGCTCGCGGCAGAGGGGCTGGTCGAACTGGTGCCCAACCGCGGCGCCATGGTGCGCCACCTGACGCGCAAGCAGGTGAAGGACCTGTTCCAGATACGCGAGACGCTGGAGGGACTTGCAGCAAGGCTGGCAGCCGAGAGCATCGACCGTGGGGATAACCGCCGTGTGTTCTGCGAGGTCTGGGAACATGTCCGGCCGACCAGCAGCGTCCTGCCGTGGAACATCTTCATCACCAACAACCGGCTCTATCACCACACGATCGTTGCCATCGGCGGAAACGAGCAGTTGTCGGAGCTGATCGACAACCTTCAGCTGCCGATCATGATGTTCCAGATCGGCAGGGCGATGCAGCCGGAGAATGCCGCGATCTCGCACGAGGATCACGTGCGGGTTGCCGAAGCGATACTGGCGGGCAGGCCGGAAGACGCGGAGGCCGCCATGCGCACACATCTGCGGCGCTCATTCGAGTGGGTGAGCCAGCTTCCGGATTCGGCATTCAAGCGCGAGCCCCGCTGACGGGGCCATTGTCAGCGGGCATAGGTTCGCTGCGACAGCGGCAGGGCGTCGACACGCTGGGACAGCATGCGGAGCAGGCCGGCCTCTGCCCGGTTGAGACGGGCACGAGGATTGGAGACCAAGTAGATGTCGATCGCCGGCGCATCCTCGTAGGGCGGGAGACGCCACAGCAGCCCGTCCCGCACATCGCGCTCGACCGCGTGCACCGGCAACGGGCCGATCCCCAAGCCGGCCACGATCATCCGCCGGACCTCCTCGAGGTTGGAGGAGACGCCGATAACCCGATCGTCGATGCCGGCGGTTGCCCGCAACAATGTCACCGGCCGCAGCGCGTCCGACAGCCGGTCGGTACGAAACGAAACCGATGTCTCGCCCTTCAGGTCGGAAAGCGCCAGACCGGTCTTGCCGAACAACCGATGGCGCGGCCCGCAGAAGAATCCGAAATGTTCCCGGAACAGCAGCTTGTACGTGAGCCTCGGATGCTGTTCGTGGACCAGGCACACGCCGAACGAGGCCTGCTTCTCCAGCACGCGTTCGGTAACCACCGAGCTTGTCGCCACTTCCACGGAATAGGTGGCGCGGGGATGGGCACGGTGAAACTCGCTCAGCGCATCGTCGAAGAGCGGCGAGATCACATGGCTCGCCATGGCTATCCTCACCTCGCCGGCGACCTCGTCCTCGACGTCGCGAAGGAGCACGGACAGCCGACTCACCGAACCGTAGATCTCGACGCACTCCCTGTAGAGCAGGTTGCCCGCCTCGGTGACCCGGAAGCGTCCCGGACCACGGTCGACCAGTCGCTTGCCGAGCTTGGTCTCGAGCCGGCGCAAGGCGTTGCTGACCGTCGGCTGCTTGAGCAGCAACCTGTTCGCGGCCGCCGTTATGCCGCCCTCCTGGACGATCACCATGAATGTTCGCAGGAGATTCCAGTCGAGATCCCATGCGACACGTTCCATGCTCCGTTCCACGGCCCCTCCGACATTCATGAGATCTATATTACGTATACGAAATATCTATTTGCAGAATACTTCGCCGGGAGTCATCATTCAATCAAAGAATGATGAAGCGCACGAACATCGCCCGCGGTGATGTTTGGCAATTCAGGGGGAAGGGCTACCGGATGCAGACCGGTGAACGCTCCGTGCAGCCGTGGCTGTTGCTGTCGCCGGCGTTAGCGGCAGTGGGCGTGCTACTCGTCGTTCCGGTCGCCTTCATCATCGTCTATTCGTTCTGGCTGCGCACCGCGATCGGCACCGAGCAGGTTGGCTTCCATCTCGACAACTGGATCGAGGTCCTGACCGACCCGTTCTACCGCGACATTCTCCTGCAGACGTTGCGCATCGCCGTTCTTACCACGATCGGCTGCATCATCCTCGGCTATCCGCCCGCCTATTTCCTTGCCATGTCGCAGACGCGTCACCGGCTGTTTCTGCTGATCCTGCTCATGGTGCCGTTCTGGATCAGCTACATCATCCGCACGATGTCCTGGATCAACATCCTCGGCGTCTCCGGCGCCCTGAACTCCATCCTCATGTGGCTGGGCGTCGTCGATGAACCGCTGCAGCTCCTCTACAACGAGGCGACGGTCATTCTCGGTCTCGTGCACTTCCTGCTGCCGTTCATGGTGCTGAACGTCTTCGTCAGCCTCGAGGGCATCGACCGCAACCTGCTCGACGCATCCCGCTCGCTCGGCGCAACCGACTGGCAATCGTTCATCGAGGTGACGCTGCCGCTGTCGATGCCGGGCCTCGCGGCGGGCAGCCTGCTCTGCTTCGTCCTCGCCGCCGGAACCTACATCACGCCGCTGGTGCTGGGCGGCCCGACCAATGCGATGTTTGCCAACCTCGTGTTCGACGCCGTGATCACGCAGCTGAACTGGCCGCTGGGAGCCGCACTGTCGCTCGTCCTGCTGATCGTGCTCGGCGCGGTCGTCGGCCTCTACAACCGGTTCATCGGGATCGACCAGCTGGCCAGGAGCATCCGGTGAGGCAACGGCGATGACCGGATGGTTCTGGATCAGGCTCTACACGATCGCGGTCTACCTGCTGATGTTCGTGCCGGTCGCGGTCGTGGTGCTGCTGTCGTTCAACGCCTCGCAGTTCGGCGCCTTCCCGATGCAGGGCCTGAGCCTTCGCTGGTTCGCGCAGCTGTGGACCAACGACGCCATCATGCGGGCGTTCCGGGTGTCGTTCCTGCTCGGGGGATTGACGGCGCTGATCTCGACCACGATCGGCGTGCTGGCGAGCCTCGCGCTCGTCCGCTACCGGTTCCCGGGGAAGACCCTCATCTCGACCGCCCTGATAGCGCCGATACTGGTGCCGGAGGTGGTGCTCGCGGTGGCGCTGCTCCTGTTCCTGCGCTCGCTCAACATCCCGCGAAGCTTCGTCCTGTTGCTGGCCGGCCACGTCATCTTCACGCTGCCGTTCGTGATCCTGGTGGTGCAGGCGCGGCTGATCGGCATCCGCCGGGAATACGAGGAAGCCGCACTGAGCCTCGGAGCCGGCCCGGTGCAGACCTTCTTCGCGGTGACCTTTCCGCTGCTCTTGCCGGCGATCCTCGCCGGCATGCTGTTCGCGTTCACGATCTCGTTCGACGACATCACCGGCACCCTGTTCTGGAAGCCGGGCGGAATAGAGACCGTGCCGACCCAGATCTTCGCCATGCTGCGCCATTCGATCAGCCCCGAGATCAACGCGCTGGGCACCGTGATGATCGTCCTGACCGTGGGACTGCCGCTGCTCGGCGCCGCGCTCGCAAGGCGCCGGTCGGTGGCGCGCATGGCCGGGACGTGACGACCCCATGGAAGAGGAAACGACACCGAAGGAGGACTGACAATGGATGACCAGACACGGTATGCGCGCCTGCTGGAGCGATACGGCAACGGCGACATCGACCGCCGCACATTCCTGAGCCTCATAGGCGCCGCCGCCGTCACTGCCGGCATCGTCGGCGGCCCGTTCGCCCGCCACGCGCTCGCGGCCACCCCCGACCAGATCCGGTTCGACGGCTGGGGCGGCGTGGTGTCCGAAGCATTCCGCAAGCACGCCTTCGATCCCTACGAACGGGAAACCGGCATCAAGGTCGTCGACGGCACCTTCGGAGGCGCTGACGAATACCTCGCCCGGGTGCGCGCGAGCCAGCCCGGCGAGTTCAACCTCGCCCACCTGTCAGGCGTGTTCGATTACGCCCGCTACCACGCACTCGATCTGAGCTCCCAGCTCAACGAGGACAACATTCCCAACCTGAAGAACGTCATCGTCGCCCTCCAGGACGTCCTGCGAAAGCTCAGTGGCGGCTCCCTGTCGGCGGTTCCCTACGACTACGGCACCACCAGCCTCGCCTACAACCGCAAGCACATCTCCGACGACGAGATCAGGGAGAAGGGCGCGAAGATCCTCCTCGACCCGCAGTACAAGGGCAAGATCGGCGGGTGGAGCGACTGGAAGACGCGGATCTGGTACGCCGCGTTGCAGACGGACCAGGACCCCAACGGCATCGAGGACATGGACGCGGTGTGGGACGCCATCCGCACCAACCGCGATCTGGTCCTGAAGTACTGGACCTCCGGTGCCGAACTCATGAGCCTGCTGGCCGAGGAGGAAATCTATGTCACCGAGGCCTGGTCGGGCCGCGTGCGCGCGCTCCAGGATCAGGGCCACGACATCGGCTATTTCGATCCGCCCGGCGGGCTCGGCTGGCAGGAGTGCATCTTCGTCATCAAGGACAGCCCGATGGAGGCGACCGAGACGCTGCTGAACTTCATGCTCGAACCGGAAGTCGCCATCGCGGTGGCGGAGGGGCAGAACTACCCGCCGTCGCTCGACCCGCAAAAGGTCGATCTCGGCGACAAGGTGCCCACCCTGCCGGCCTTCGATCCCACGGGTACGCTCAGCGAACTCAACTTCTTCGACCCCGACTACTGGAACGGCCACGAGGAGGAGTGGTCGAAGATGTACGGACGGGTCGAGCGCGGCTACTAGCACGCATGGCACGGCCCTTCCTCCGCCTCAGCCGGGGGAAGGGCCGGCTTCCCTGCATCGCCGGATACGGATCCCGATGAGCAAAGCCCCGGTGGCGGTCGAACTCGAAGGCGTCGTCAAGCGCTTCGGTGCCCTTACGGCCGTCCATGAAATGAACCTCGCGGTGGAGGACGGCTCCTTCGTCAGCTTCCTCGGCCCGTCCGGCTGCGGCAAGACGACGACCCTCAGAATGATTGCCGGCCTGCTGACCCCGACCAGCGGCGAGATCCGGATCAACGGCCGGCGCATCAACGAAACGCCGATCCACAAGCGCAACCTCGGACTGGTGTTCCAGAACTACGCGTTGTTTCCGCACAAGACGATCTTCGACAACGTGGCGTTCGGCCTCAAGTACCGCGGCGTCTCCCGGGCCGACGCCGCCAGGCGGGTACGGGAAGCGCTCGAACTGGTACGACTGCCGGATGTCGCCAGCCGCTATCCGGCACAGCTCTCCGGTGGCCAGCAACAGCGCATCGCGCTGGCGCGGGCGATCGTCATCCGGCCCGACGTCCTGCTTCTCGACGAACCGCTTTCCGCCCTCGACGCCAACCTGCGCGAAGAGATGCGGGTGGAGCTGAAGGGCATCCAGCAGAAGCTCGGCATCACCACCATCTTCGTGACGCACGACCAGGCCGAAGCGCTTGCGTTGTCAGATCGCATCGTGGTGATGAGCGAGGGGCGGGTCGAACAGATCGGTCCGCCCGCAGAGGTCTACAATCGCCCGCGGTCGGAGTTCGTCGCCCGCTTCCTCGGTAACGCCAATCTGGTGCCGGCCCGCATCGTGGGTACGAATGGCAGCAACGTCGAGATCGAAGCCGAGGCGCTCGGCCGGCTGATCCTGCCGGCGGACCGGACAAGCGGAACCGATCGTGCCGAGGGGCTGCGGCTGGTGATACGGGCGGAAAAGCTGCGTCTGGACGATCCGCAAGCCGGCTCGCCGGACGACGCGACGACACTGCAGGGCGTCGTCGACACCGTCGACTATCAGGGCCAGGTGGCGCGCTATTTCGTGACCGTCAACGATCGCCAGCTCCAGGCCATCAACCCGATCGACGAACGCCCCCATGCGGCCGGCGCAGTGGTGTCGGTCCACATCCGGCCGAAGGACTGCGTTCTTCTGCCGCCGGCACAGGGCCGGGCGGGAACGGCATGACCGCACCGGCGACGGCCCCTGCGGCAACGGTCCCGACGCGCAGGAAGGTCATCGTTACCTGCGCGGTGACGGGATCGATCCATACGCCATCGATGTCGCCGCACCTGCCGATCACGGCCGACGACATCGCGGAACAGGCGATCGCGGCCGCCGAGGCGGGCGCTGCGATCCTCCACCTGCACGCGCGCGACCCTGGCGACGGCCGTCCGTCGCCCGACCCCGAACACTTCATGCAGTTCCTGCCGCGCATCAGGCAGGCGACCGATGCCGTCATCAACATCACCACCGGCGGCGGGTCGACCATGAGCGTCCGCGAACGGATGGCGGGGGCGCTGC
>CAZSNL010000020.1:0-39138 GCA_964608275.1 uncultured Hyphomicrobiales bacterium
CGGATCGACCGCATCCTGCCGGCGCCGTGCGGCCGGACAGCGACCTGCCGCTGCTTCCATGGCGGTGTCGTTCGACGAATACGCCATCGCCTGGTTCGTGTCGGGCTTCAGCGAGACGCTGCCGGTCCGCATCCTCGCCATGCTGCAGGGCCGGGTCAGCCCGCGGATCAACGCCATCGGCAGCATCGTGTTCACGATCAGCATCACGCTGGTCATCCTCGCCCAGGTGATCCTGCTCCTGCGGCTGCCGTCACGGGGACAGACCGACGATGGATAGCTTCCTGTCGCTGAAGGGCATCGAAAAGCGGTTCGGCGCGTACGTCGCGGTGCACGACATCAACCTCGACATCGCGCAGGGCGAGTTCGTCGCCATCATGGGGCCGAGCGGCTGCGGCAAGACCACGACGCTCAGGATCATCGCCGGGCTGGAGCAGCCGAGCGCAGGCGAGATCCGCATGCGCGGGGAGCCGGTCACCAACCGCAAGCCGTGGGAGCGGGACTCGCCGCTGGTGTGGCAGAGCCTCGCGCTGTTCCCGTTCCTCAGCGTGCGCAAGAACGTCGAATTCGGGCTCAAGATGCGCCGGGTGCCGGCGGCCGAACGGCGGCGGCGGGCCATGCACTGGCTGGAGCGGCTGGGGATCGCCGAATTCGCCGAACGCGACGTGTCGCAGCTGTCCGGCGGCCAGCGCCAGCGGGTCGCACTCGCGCGGGCGCTGGTGACCGAGCCGGAGATCCTGTTGCTCGACGAACCGCTGAGCGCGCTCGACGCCCACCTGGTGGTGCGCATGCAGGCGGAGCTCACGCGGCTGCACCGCGAACTCGGCATCACCTTCCTGTACGTTACCCACAGCCAGTCGGAGGCGTTCGCCATGGCGAGCCGGGTGGTGATCATGAACCGCGGCGCCATCGAGCAGGTGGGGCCGGCCAAGCAGGTCTACCGGCAGCCGGCAAGCCGCTTCGTCGCCGAGTTCGTCGGCACCAACAACATCCTCGGCGGCCGGGTCGAGCGGGTGGCGGACGGGCACGCGGTCGTGGCGACACCGGTCGGTCCGCTGCGCGCGGCGCTGCGGCCGGAGCAGCGGCCGGCTGCCGGCGATCCCGTCCACTACGTCGTCAGCGCCGACAGCATCACGCTGTCCGCCGGCGCCAACGGCGAGGCGGACAACGTGGTCGAGGCGACGATGGTGAGCGAGCAGTTCGTCGGCTCGGTGGTCACGGTGTATGCCGAGACCGCGGGCGGCGAGGAGTTCCGCGTCCAGGCAAGCCAGAACGAACTCGCCGGGATCGACCTGGTACCGGGCGGGGCGCTGCACCTCACATGGCGGGCGGAGAGCGCCTACCTCCTGCCGTCTGGCTGACCGGCGTCAGGCGTGTCCGCCGTGCTGGCGGTCGCCGGCGACGATCCTGTTCCACGCCTCGGGACGCTCGGTGATGAAGCGACGCATAAGGCCGATGCACTCCGGGTCGTCCAGCAGCACCACCTCGAGGCCGCGCTCGACCAGGAAGTCGACGTCGCCGGGGTAGGTCTGCCGGTCGCCGATGACGATGCGCGGGATGCCGAGGAACAGCATCGCCCCGGTGCACATCATGCACGGGCTGAGGGTGGTGTAGAGCGTGAGGTCGCCGAAGGTGTCCAGCATGCCGGCGTTGCGCAGGCAGTCGGTCTCGGCATGCGAGGTCGGGTCGTTGGTCTCGAACGCGCGGTTGCGGCCGGCGGCGACCACCTCCCCGGCGCGGACGATCACGGAGCCGACCGGCAGGCTGCCGTTGGCCAGCGACGTCTCCGCCTCGCGCACGGCGAGGCGCATGAACCGGCGATCGTCTTCGGTGGCGGCGACTATGGGCATGGCGTTCCTCGTATCAGGGGGCAACCCGGGCGAAATCGGCCTCGGCGGACGTATCCAGCCGGCTGATCACGTGATTGGCAAGGGCGAGGCCCTCGTCGGTCTGGCGCGGATGCTTGTAGTAGAGGCCGACGCGGATGTCGGCGAGCGGCGGGAACCCGTCCTCCGGCGTGAGCACGCGCATGTCGGGCCTGAGCGTGCGGCGGGTCAGGGCACTGACGCCGAGGCCGGCGGCCACCGCGCTCTGGACGCCGCTGATGCCGGGGCTGCAGTAGGCAATCCGCCATTCGCGCTGCGCCGCCTCCAGCGCCTGGATCATGCGGTTGCGGTATTCGCAGCCGGGCGGATGGGTGACAAGCGGCACCGGTTCGCCGGGGCGATCCCGCCACTGCGCGGCGGCGGCCCAGCAGGGGCGCTCGATCCACTGGCGTGAAAGGTACTGACGCAGCCCGTCGCTCGTCATCGCGATGACGATGTCGAGGCAGTCCCGCCGCAGGTCGTCGAGCAGCCGGTGGCTCAGGTCGCAGACGATCTCGACCTGCACCTGGGTATACTGCTGCGCATATTCGGTGATGACCCCCTGCAGGAAGGCAACGGCATAGTCGGTCGGCAGGCCGACCCGGATCACGTTGCCTTGCTTCTTCGGCCGCAGCCGCTCGACCGCGTGGTCGTTGATCTCCAGCATCTGCCGCGCGTAGACCGCGAGCGCCCGGCCCTGCTCGGTCACCACCAGCCGCCGGCCGACGGTGGTCAGCAGCTTGGTGCCGAGCTGTTCCTCCAGCCGGCGCATCTGGAGGCTGACCGCGGGCTGGGTGCGGCCGAGTATCTCGCCAGCGCGGGTAAAGCTCTCCAGATCGACGACGGTCAGGAATGTCCGCAAGACGTCGGTCGGCAGATTTATCCGGGCCAATTGGGCACCACGCACGAACTGACGCATGCGCCCATAATACTATTCCCAGGCATGGCGGCAAAGCGTCGCAGTGATCCGCGCGGTGCTCACCGGGCGCGGATCACGTTGTGCTCGGGGCCGAACGGAAATCCGGTGATGTTCTCGGCACCGTCTTCGGTGACGACGAGGATGTCATGTTCGCGGTAGCCGCCTGCGCCCGGCTCGCCTTCCGGGATCATGATCATCGGTTCCATCGAAACGACCATGCCCGGCTTCAGCTCGGTATCGATGTCCTCGCGCAGCTCGACGCCAGCCTCGCGGCCATAGTAGTGGCAGAGCACGCCGAACGAATGGCCGTAGCCGAACGAGCGGTAGCGGAGCAGGTCGTGCTGGCGATAGATGTCATTGAGTTCGGCGGCGATGTCGCCGCAGCGGGCGCCCGGCCGGATCAGCTTCTGCCCGGTGCGGTGAACCTCGCAGTTGATCTCCCACAGCTTGAGGTGCGCGTCGGAAACCTCTTCGCAGAACAGCGTCCGCTCCAGCGCAGTGTAGTAGCCGAAGATCATCGGGAAGCAGTTCAGGCTCAGGATGTCGCCGCGCTCGACGCGCCGGTTGGTGACTGGGTTGTGAGCGCCATCGGTGTTGATGCCGGACTGGAACCAGGTCCAGGTATCCATCAGTTCGACGAACGGAAAGCTCCTGCCGATCTCGCGCACCATGGCCTGCGTCGAGGCGAGCGCCACCTCGTATTCCGGCACGCCTGCGGCAACCGCTTCCACGACGGCCTCGCCACCAAGATCGGCGATACGCGCTCCTTCCCTGATCAGCGCGATCTCCTCGTCCGACTTGATGGTGCGCATCCACATCGTCGACTGCCCGACATCGACGAACTCGACGCCGGGAAGCGCTTCCTCGAGCAGGCGCTTGAGGTCGAGGTTCACATGATCAAATTCGATGCCGAGGCGGCGCACGCCCTTCGTCTTCTGCTGGACGGCATGAAAATAGTTGTCCCTGCGCCAGTCGGTGTAGCTCACGTTGTCGGCAAACGAGCGGCGCCACGGCTGCCCCGCATCGATGGCAGCCGAAATGACCGTCGCATGGTCCTGATCCAGGACAAGGCCATAGCGGCGACCGAAATAGCAGTAGAGAAAGCCCGAGAAGTAGCAGATGTTGTGATAGGAGGTGAGCAGGCAGGCATCAATCGACCGGTCGGCCATGTGCTGCCGGAGCATGTCCTGGCGTCGCGTCATCTCGGCATCCGAGAACGGTCGCCATGATTTCTCGCCGTTGTGCCATGTCACCAGCCGCGCCATGTCGCTGGACCGGTTCAATACGTCGGCAATGCCTGCCCTGGTCATGGCTGTCCTCCCACGCTGGCAATATGGTCGAGACAAGCCTATGGCCGGCAGCGACGGCGGCGAAATGAGTTGTAGTCATTGCAGCATTTGGGAGGCTTATCGTGACGGCGGCGGCGCCAGGCGGCCACCGTGGGCCTCCGGCAGCGGGACGAGGTCCCCGGGTCAGAGCGCCAGAGCGCGCGCAGCGAGGGTGCCGGTGGCAAGCTCGGCGCCGGGCTCGCCGGCGGCGACGAACGCGTCGTAGCTCAGGATCATGTCGACCCTGTCCCCGTCGGACGACAGGGGCAGCCGGAGCCAGAACTGGACTAGGTGTTCCTTGCTTTCCTTCGGACCACGCACCACCCCTTGCGCCGGGCGGCCCGCTTCGACGACGCGAGCATAGGCAGCCTGCCAGTACTGACGCCTGCAGCCCCAGTCATCGAGATCGTCGAGATAGGAACCGGTGATCTCCCGGTCGTAGATCTCGCGCAGCCGGGTACCGGCCAGACGGATGCGGAAGCGCTGCGGCCTTTCCTCGACGTCGACCAGGCTGATCGAGGGCAGGAGGCGCGGTACATGGGCGGGATTGATGTCCCTGCGTGCAGGCATCGGCCGGCCGCCAGCACGTTCGACCCAGTAGTCATAGATCTGGCGCTGTTCCGGAACGATCAGCTGCGCGCGAAACGCAAGATCCGCGGATCCCCCGATCACGTGTGTTCCCCCTCAGAGCACGGCTTAAGGAATCGCTTCTAAACAATATGAATCAAATGCAGAATCTGTTCAAGCTACTTGTCCGGGTGAAGCTGGAAGGGCCGTGGCCGGCACGAAACCGCCCCGTGGCGAAACAACCCTGCCACGGGGCGGACAATTGAACCGGTCCCGAAATCCCGGCCGCCCGCAACGACCGCATTCCGGAGAGGCAATCGGTATTCAGGCGGCCGAAGCGCGGCCCTTCTGGCCGAGACCCATCTTCTTGGCCAGTGCAGACCTGGCCTTGGCATAGTTCGGCGCAACCATCGGATAGTCAGGCGGCAGACCCCACTTCTCTCGGTATTCCTCCGGCGAAAGATTGTAGTGGGTACGGAGATGTCGCTTGAGCGACTTGAACTTCTTGCCATCCTCGAGACAGATGATGTAGTCGGGGGTCACCGAACGACGAATCGGAACTGCCGGCTTCAATTCCGGCTTTTCCGGTTCGGTCGACCTGGCCACCGCCTGCGACAGCGCACGGTGCACTTCACCGATCAGGCCAGGCAGATCAGCCGAAACGACCGCGTTGTTTCCGACGTAGGCGGCGACAATCTCCGCAGTGAGTTCTACCAGTTCGGTACCGTTTTGCATTCCTTGTCGATCCATTTCGATCCGTTCCGTCCTGAATGTGCCCCGATCAGCCTCGGCGCTAAACTGAAGCTGAACGCAAGCAATGTCAAATAGTCTCAGGCAAGGAGAATCACTCCTTGCGGATAACTTACCTCGACGAGGCGTTGCAGATATCGTCGACGAATCCGGCGGTTATATGGCATCGTTAACATCGACGTGCAACACCTATCACGCCGGCGTTTCATTTCCGGTGAACAAATCGTGTCGCCGCACAAGTCTTCATCACTACTCCTGCCAGAATAACCATGTGCCCCGTCTTCAGACGTGTATCGCCGCCCGGAGACGCAACGAGCATGTTTCCGAGCCCCGTGCGTGATTCTCGAATCAGGGGTTGTCCGCCACGCGAAAATCGGTATTTACCAATATCGACATCCTTGCGCGAATGCGGGGAATGGATACCGGAGTTCGCCGTGACCGAGCCTGACGGCCTCATGCGGCATGCTCGGGGGAGGGAAGGCGAAGGTGCGATTCGCCAGTTTGACGGTTGTCCTGTTCCTGTTCTGGCTTGCCCTCTCGGGGCAGTTCACGACGATGCTTCTCGGCATCGGGCTGGTCACATCAATACTCGTCGCCCTCGCGGCAAGCCGGCTCAAGATCGCCGACGACGAGGGCCATCCGGTTCACTTGCTGATCGGCGCCATCACCTACTGGCCATGGCTGGTGAAGGAGATTGCCGTCTCGGCGTTCACCGTCGCCAAGGTGATCATCAATCCGTCGTTGCCGATCTCGCCCACAATGACCGTGGTCAGGGCGAGCCAGCGCACCACCGCGGGCATTGCCACCTACGCCAACTCGATCACGCTCACCCCGGGCACCGTCACCACCGGCGTCAACGGTAACGAACTCACCGTCCACGCCCTGCAGAGAGCGGGAGCGGATGACCTCGAGGCCGGCGGCATGGACGCCCGGGTGCTCCGCTTCGAGGAAGGGCGCTGACATGTTCGTTGCGGCAATCGCAGCCGTGCTGGTAGCACTCGTGCTGGCGATGGTCCGCGCGATCAAGGGGCCAACGATCTTCGACCGGCTGCTGGCAGCCAACGCCATCGGCAACCTCACGATCCTGATCGTGGCGGTGTTCGGTTTCCTCACCGGCCGACCGCATTTCCTCGACGTCGGCCTGGTCTATGCCCTCCTCAACCTCATCGGCACACTCGCAGTGCTGAAGTTCTTCCGCCACGGCAACCTCGGCCACGACGCGAGGGAAAACAGCCGGCCGTGATGGAAAGCGTCGTCCATATCCTGAGCTGGCTCCTGATCGTCGGCGGGTCGGTGTTCGTGGTGGTGGGGGCGGTCGGCCTCGTCCGGATGCCGGACATCTACACCCGCATGCACGCGGTGGGCGTCTCCGACACGCTGGGCGCGGGGCTGTTGATCGCCGGAATGATGCTGCAGGCAGGTTTCGGCGTAGTCTCGCTGAAACTCCTGTTCCTGCTCGCCATCTTCTTCTTCAGCTCGCCGGTTACCGCGCATGCCCTCGCCCAGGCAGCACTGCACGAGCGGATAGAACCGATCCTCGTCGAAGACCGCAGGCCACCACCGGCGGGAGGACCGAGACCGCGCAGCCCGGCGAAGCGGAAGCCCCCGGACGCGAGGAAGAAAGCCCCAGCGAAGGCAGCAGTGGCAAAGGCTGCCGACGCAAGGTCAACCCCGAAGAAGGTGGAGACCGCAAAGACAGCGACTGCAAAGACGGGAACAACAAAAAGAGCGTCTGCCGGCGAAACGGCTGCAAAACGCGGGTCGACCGGGAAGGCGACCGCCAAGAAGAAGAACAAGAAGACGGGTTCCGGCAAGCCCGGCGCCGGAAAAGGGAGGCAGCGATAGAACCTTTCATCAACATGGTGCTCCTGACGCTGCTCGCCATCGCCGCGCTTGCGATGGTGCGCCAGACCGTCCTGTTCTCCGTGGTGATCCTCGCGTCGATCTACAGCTTCCTCATCGCCAGCGTCATGGTGATCTACGATGCCGTCGACGTTGCGATGACGGAGGCCGCGGTCGGCGCCGGCGTGTCCACGGTGCTGTTGCTGGCCGCGCTGCACCTCACCGGCTCCACCGAGGCACCACAGTACCGTCGCCAGTTCCTGGCGCTGTTCGTTGCAGGCGTCACCGGAGCCGCGGTCGTCTGGGGAACGCTGGTGCTGCCGCCGTTCGGCATGGCGGAGGCGCCGATCCATACCCATGTCGTCCCACGCTATCTCGAGAAGGCGGTCGAAGAGGCGAGCACGCCGAACGTGGTCACCGCGGTGCTCGCGGACTATCGCGGCTACGACACGCTGGGTGAAGTCACCGTGGTGTTCACCGCAGGGATGGGCGTGATGCTCCTGCTCAGGCGCCGGTCCCGCCGCACCGGCCGCAAACAGGCGGAGGCCGACACATGAGCCTCGACACTGTCCTGCGGGTCGGCACAAAGCTGATCCTTCCGTTCGTCGCCCTGTTTGCCATCTACGTCCAGTTCCACGGCGATTTCGGCCCCGGCGGCGGCTTCCAGGCCGGCGTGCTGCTGGCCGGCTGCGTGTTCCTGATCTCGATCGTCTTCGGGCTGGACACGGCAAAGCGGGTGGCACCGCCTGCCGTGGTCACGGCCATGGTTCCGCTCGGAGCGCTGATCTACGCGGGAACCGGGGTCGTGAGCCTGTTGCTGGGCGCCAACTATCTCGACTATTCGCCGTTCGCCCATGAACCCGTGCATGGCCATCACCTGGGCATCATGTCGGTCGAGCTGGGCGTGCTGATCACCGTCGCCGGCACGATGATGGCGCTGTTCTATGCCTTCGTGGAGCGGGACCGGCAATGACGCTCCTGAGCACGATTGCCGAACACTACAACTACGTCATCACCATCCTGGTGATGATGACCGGCCTCTACATCGTCATCGCGAGCGGCAACCTGATCAAGAAGCTGATCGGGCTGTCGGTGTTCCAGACCTCGATCTATCTCCTGTTCATCAGCCCGGGAAAGATCATTGGCGGCACGCCGCCGATCCTCGACCCCTCCTTCGCGGTGTATTCGAACCCGTTGCCGCATGTGCTGATCCTGACCGCCATCGTGGTCGGCGTGGCAACGCTGGCGCTGGGGCTTGCGCTGGCGGTGCGCATCAACGAGGAGTACGGCTCCACCGAGGAAGCCGAAATTGTCCGCCAGGACGAACAGACATGAGCGGGCTGATGGCGCAGCTTCCGGCACTTCAGGTGGTCGTGCCGCTGCTCGGCGCGCTGGTCGCGGCGCTGATCAACCATCGCGCGTTCAACTACTGGCTGGCGCTAGCAGCGAGCTGGGCGTCGCTGGCCATTGCAGCCGGCCTGACGCTTCAGGTGCTGGATGGCGGGACGATCTCGTACGCCATAGGGGGCTGGGAGCCGCCGTGGGGCATCGAGTACCGCGTCGACGAGCTGAGCGCGTTCGTCCTGATGCTGGTGTCTGCCGTCGGGGCGGCGGCGATGCCGTTCGCCCGGCGCAGCGTAGCGCAGGAGATCGAGGAGCACCGCCAGGGATGGTTCTACTCGGTGTACCTGCTGTGCCTCGCGGGGTTGCTTGGAATCGCGATCACCGGTGACGCCTTCAACTCGTTCGTGTTCCTGGAGATCTCGTCGCTCGCCATGTACACGCTGATCGCGTTGGGCAAAGACCGGCGGGCTCCGGTGGCGGCGTTCCAGTATCTGATCATGGGAACAATCGGCGCCACGCTGTACGTCGCCGGGATCGGCTTCATGTATCTCGCCACCGGCACGCTCAACTTCGCCGACCTGAGCACCCGGATCGAACCGGCGATGGCCGACTACTCGCGGACAATCGTGACCGCGCTCGCGTTCCTGACGGTCGGCGTCAGCCTCAAGCTGGCGCTGGTTCCGCTGCACATGTGGCTGCCCAACGCGTATGCCTACGCACCATCGTTCGTGACGGTGTTCATCGCCGCGACCTCGACCAAGGTCGCGCTGTACCTGCTGATCCGGCTGTTCTTCTCGGTGGTCGGCCTCGAACTCGCGTTTTCCGCCCTGCCGCTGACCGACGTCCTTGTCGTGCTGTCGGTGGTGGCGATGTTCGCCGCCTCGGTGGTTGCCGTGTTCCAGACCGACATCAAGCGCATGCTCGCCTATTCGTCGCTCGCCCAGGTGGGATACATCACGCTGGGCATCGCGCTGGCCAACCACTCCGGCCTCACCGGCAGCATCGTCCATCTGTTCAACCATGCGCTGATGAAGGCCGCCCTGTTCATGGTCCTCGGGGCGGTGTTCTATCGGACCGCCAGCGTGCAGCTGGACGACCTGGGAGGGTTGTGGCGCAAGATGCCGCTGACGACGGCGGCGTTCGTCGTTGCCGGACTCGGCCTCATCGGCACGCCGGGCACCGCCGGCTTCATTTCCAAGTGGTATCTCGGCGTCGGGGCGCTCGAGGTTCCCGGCGGCTGGATCCTCGTGTTCCTGATCGTCGCAAGTTCACTGATCTCGGTGGTCTACATCGGCCGGGTCGTGGAGGCTGCCCTGTTCCGCCCGGTGGCGCCCGCCCTGGAGAACGCCACCGATCCGCCTGCCACCATGATGGTTCCGCTGCTCGTGCTCGCCGCTGCGGTGATCTGGTTCGGAATCGACACCCGGCTCAACGCCGGCATTGCCTCCAGGGCCGCCGCGATGCTGCTGGGAGGGCCGGGATCGTGACTGCCGACCTCGCAACGCTCCTGGTCCTGACGCCTGTCGTACCCGGCCTGGCGGCACTGCTCATCCCGTTGTTCAGCGCGCGCCCGAACGCGCGCGAGGCGGTCACGCTGCTGGCAGCCGGCATCCTGTTCGCCATCGTGCTTACGCTGCTCGGCGAGGTGACGCAGGGCGCACGCCCGGCCGTGAACCTCGTCGAGATCCTGCCCGGTCTTGCCCTCGGCCTCGCCATCGAACCGCTCGGCATGCTGTTCGCGGTCATCGCCTCGGGCCTCTGGATCGTCAACTCGATCTATTCGATCGGCTACATGCGCGGCAACGACGAGCCACGCCAGACGCCGTACTACGTGTGCTTTGCGGTCGCCATCGCCAGCACGATGGGGATCGCGTTCTCGGCCAACCTGTTCACGCTGTTCATCTTCTACGAGATACTGACGCTCTCCACCTACCCGCTCGTTTCCCACAAGCAGAACGACGAGGCAAAGCAAGGCGGACGAACCTACCTCGTGATCCTGCTCGGCACCTCGATGGTGCTGCTGCTGCCCGCTATCATCTGGACCTGGGTCGCCGCCGGTACGGTCGAATTCACGCCGGGCGGCATCCTCGGCGGCAAGGTGAGCGATCCGGTCCTCGGCGTCCTGCTCGCACTGTACGCGTTCGGCGTCGGCAAGGCGGCGCTGATGCCGTTCCACCGGTGGCTGCCGGCGGCGATGGTGGCACCGACCCCGGTCAGTGCCCTCCTGCATGCGGTGGCGGTGGTCAAGGCCGGCGTGTTCACCGTTGTCAAGGTGATCGTCTACGTGTTCGGCATCGAGACACTGGCGGCGAGCGGGTACTCGGGCTGGCTGGTCTACATCGCCGGCTTCACGGTCATCGCCGCCTCGATCGTCGCCCTGAACCAAGACAACCTGAAGCGTCTGCTCGCCTACTCGACGGTGAGCCAGCTGTCCTATGTCATCATTGCCGCGGCGCTGTTCACGCCGCTGGCGGTGGTCGGCGCGGCGGTGCACATCGCCGTCCATGCGGTAAGCAAGATCACGCTGTTCTTTGCCGCCGGCTCCATCTATACCGCGGCGCACCTTACCGAGATCAGCCAGATGCGCGGCATCGGCCGGCGCATGCCGTGGACGATGACGGCATTCGCGGTTGGAGCCGTTTCGATGATCGGCCTGCCGCCAACAGCGGGCTTTCTCGGCAAGTGGTTCATCCTGCAGGGGGCGATGACAATCGAACAGTGGTTCGTCGTCGCCGTCATCGTGGCGAGCACCGTGCTCAACGCGATGTACTTCCTGCCGATCATCGTCACCGCCTTTCTCCGCGAGCCGGCCCCTGCCGCCGGAGCGGCGGCAGCCGGCGCGGCACACGAGCACGGCGAGGCGCCGCTGACGATCGTCATCGCGCTGACCATCACCGCCAGCCTCGTCGTCCTGATGTTCCTGTTCCCCGACCTGCCGCTCGGCCTGGCCGAAGCCATGGTGGAGGAAGGAGCCGGGCTGCCGGACGCGGGCGCCGCGTTGCCGGCGGCGGATGTACCAGGTGAAGGAGCGAGCCAATGAGCGACGACCACTGGCTGGTCCGGCCCGATACGATCCGGAAGCTGTGGGTGGCGTTCATCGCCATCCTCGTGCTCACCGTGGCAGCCGAGCTGTTTGTCGACTGGCACCCGCATTTCGCCGTCGAATCGATCCCCGGCTTCAACGCCTGGTACGGCCTGGGAAGCTGCATCGCCCTCATCGTATTCGCCCGCGGGCTCGGCTACCTGCTGAAGCGGCCGGACGACTACTACGAGACAGTCGCGGTTACCGTCGAGGAGCCGAACCGCAAGGAAAGGCGCCGCAATGGCTGAGGGCCTGACGATCCACCCGGCGCTGGTGCTGATCGCGGCGGGCCTCATCCTGCCGCTGCTTCGCGGCCAGGTGCGGGCGGCGCTCGTCCTTGCCGCGCCACTGGTGTCGCTGTGGTGCGCCTGGTCGCTGCCGGATGGCGTGTCCGTCACCTGGACCTGGCTCGGATACACCCTGGAGGTGGTGAGAACGGATGCGCTGGCCCGCCTGTTTGCCACCGTGTTCGCCATCATGGCGCTCGGCGGCGGGCTGTTCGCGCTCAATCGCGACAGTGCGATGGAACTGGCTGCCGCGTTCGTCTACGCCGGCGCCGCGCTCGGCGCCGTGTTCGCGGGCGATCTCGTCACGCTGTTCGTGTTCTGGGAGATCATGGCGATCGCCTCGACGATCGTGGTGTTCGCCGGCGGCGGAGGCGCGCTCGGTGCGGGTCTCCGCTATGCGGTGATCCACTTCTTCGGCGGCGTCCTCCTGATGGCGGGCCTCGCCGGAGAGATCCTGCAGACGGGCGAGATCACCTTCCGGGCGATGCAGCCGGACAGCGCCGCGCGCTGGCTCATCCTCGCCGGCTTCCTGATCAATGCCGGGGCGCCGCCGCTGTCGGCCTGGCTGCCCGATGCCTACCCCGAGGGCTCGTGGAGCGGCACCGTGTTCCTGTCCGCCTTCACCACCAAGACCGCCGTCTACGTGCTGCTGCGCGGGTTCCCGGGAGCGGAAATCCTCATCTGGGTCGGCATGTACATGGTCTTCTACGGGATCGTGTACGCCATCCTCGAGAACGACATGCGCCGCATCCTGGCCTACTCGATCGTCAACCAGGTGGGCTTCATGGTGACGGGCATCGGGATCGGCACCGAGATGGCGCTCAACGGCACCGCCGCCCACGCCTTCACCCACATCATCTACAAGGCGTTGCTCCTGATGGCCGCCGGGGCGGTGCTCTACCAGACTGGGGAGCGCCTGTGCACCCGCCTCGGCGGGCTGTTCCGCACCATGCCGCTGACCACCATCTGCGGCTCGATCGGGGCGCTGTCCATCTCGGCGTTCCCGCTCACCTCGGGCTTCGTGTCGAAGTCGATGATCTCGCAGGCAGCGGCGGACCAGCACATGTTGACGGTCTGGCTGCTGCTCGCCGCGGCGTCGGCCGGCGTGTTCCTCCATGCCGGCATCAAGTTCCCGTGGTTCGTGTTCTTCCAGAAGGATTCGGGCCTGCGACCGCCCGACCCACCGTGGAACATGCGGCTGGCGATGATCCTGTTCTCCGCCCTGTGCATCGGTATCGGCGTCGTGCCGGGCACGCTCTACGCGATGCTGCCCTACCCGGTCAACTACGTGCCGTATACCGGCGCCCACGTGGTCGGCATGCTGCAGCTCCTCCTGTTCTCGGGGCTGGCATTCTTCCTGATGCTCGGCTGGCTGCGGCGCACGCAGACGATCACGCTCGACTTCGACTGGTTCTACCGCGGCTTCGGCTGGGCGGCGGCGCAGGTTGCCGCCAAAACCGGACGCGCCGCGTGGGCCACCGCCACGGCGACGCTCCGCGAGGCCACACTGCGGCTCGTCGACACGCTGTCGCGCCATCATGGGCCGGAGGGCGTGCTCGGCCGCACCTGGCCGACCGGCACCATGGCGTTCTGGACCACGCTCCTGCTTGGCACCTACCTCGTGCTTGCATACCTGTAACGACGGCGCGGAAACCTGCAGCCGGGACGGGACAAAGAATTGCCGCAGGTTGTGCAGAAAAATTAAGGAGAACGTGGAACTATCCCGAACTCCGGGCGTTTTGCGCAAAGTGCGAGTAAAAGACCGGCCATCATGACCCAGTCCCCGAGTTCCGAAACGGAACAGCCCGGGCGCAGCGCGATCGAGAAGGCCCTCGGTTCCCGCATTCTGTTCGACGCGGTGCCGATGGGCATTTACTGCTGCGACACCGACGGCATCATCCGGCTGTTCAACCGCCGCGCAGCCGAGCTGTGGGGCCGTACCCCCGAGTCAGGCGAATCCGACGAGCGGTTCTGCGGCGCGCAGTGCGTCTACCTGCCCGACGGCCGGCGACTCGCGCGCACCGACACGCCGATGGCCGAAGTGCTGCGCACGGCCAAGCCGTGCCACAACCGGGAGGTCGTCATCGAACGGCCCGACGGAACCATCGTAACCACGCTCGTGAACATCGACCCGGTATTCGACACCAACGGCACGTTCATCGGCGCGATCAACTGTTTCCAGGACGTCAGCGAACGTCACGCCGCGGCGCTGGAATCGGCCTACCTCGCAGCGATCGTCGCCTCTTCCTCGGACGCCATCGTCGGCAAGACGCTCGACGGCACTGTCACCTCGTGGAACGCCGGAGCGACCCAGATCTTCGGCTATACCGCAGAGGAGATGATCGGGCAGTCCATTACGCGCATCATCCCCGAGGAGCTGCATGAACAGGAATCCGAGATCCTGGCCCGGCTCGGCCGGGGCGAGAGGATCGAGCATTTCGACACCATTCGACTGGCCAAGGACGGGCGGCGCATCCACGTATCGCTGACCGTGTCGCCGATCCGCGACAGTACCGGACGGATCATCGGCGCATCCAAGGTCGGCCGCGACGTCACCGAGCGCAAGCGGGCCGAGGAACTGCAGCAGCTCCTGATCGGAGAGCTCAATCACCGGGTCAAGAACACGCTGGCCACCGTCCAGTCGATCGCCGACCAGACGGTGCGCCACTGCGTCGACCCGCAGGACTTCGTCAACGGGTTCATCGGCCGGATACAGGCGCTGGCGCAGACCCACGACGTCCTGACACAGAATGTCTGGCAGGGTGCCGACCTGGCGCGGATCGTCGACAACGAGGTCTTGCTCGTGGGTGCGAGCGATCACTGCGTGACGGTTTCGGGCCCGTCGGTGAGCCTCGCGCCGCAACCGGCGCTTCATCTCACCCTGGTGCTGCACGAACTGGCGACGAACGCCCGCAAGCACGGCGCCCTTTCGGTACCGGAGGGGCGGGTCAGCGTGACCTGGACGGTGCGGCAGCAGAGCGGCGGGCGGACCCTCAACCTGCGCTGGGCCGAGGCCGACGGACCGGACGTGCAGGCACCCGTGTCAAGAGGATTCGGGACAACGCTCATCGAGAAGAGCCTGGCGGCGCACGGCGGCCGGGCGACCATCGACTACGGCGCCGAGGGGGTCAGCTGCAACATCACGCTGCCGCTGCAGGATGCGGAAGGAACCGAAACGGCGATGCTGTCGCGCGGCATGCGGGCCGAAGACGACGATTTTCCGGTCACCAGCGGAAAACTGCTCGGCCGGCGCGTGCTGGTGGTCGAGGACGAGCCGCTGATCGCGATGGACGTGAGCGATGTGCTGAGCGAGGCGGGTTGCAGCATCGTCGGCCCTGCCACGAACCTCGACGAGGCGATTTATCTCGCCGCAAGCGAAAGCCTCGATGCAGCGATCCTCGACGCCAACCTGGCCGGCCAGCGGGTGGACAGCCTCGCCGCCACCCTGGACAGGCGGGACATACCGTTCGCATTCCTCACCGGCTACGGGCGCGAGGGGCTGCCGGAGCAGTTCCGCCAGTCGCCGCTCATCAACAAGCCTTTCCTCCACGCGAAGCTGATCGAGACCGTGCACCAGCTTACCGCGCGCAATGCGACGGTGGTGCAGCTGCGCAGGAAGCGGTCTTCCCGCTCCAGCTAACCCGGCACCAGGCGCCTGCAGTTGCCGGCCGCCGCGGCCACACTGGCTACCAGGGCTGACGGCACAAGCCGCTTGCTAGCCAACCGGGCTCTGCTAATCTGACGGTGCACTCTGTTATCCGGAGCAGCCTTCACGCCGCCGGCAGAGCGCCGAACATCCTTTCACGGAGCTCACGCATGGCGACGATCGACGGCGGCCCCGGCGACGATTTCCTCGATGGTGGACCTGCGGGTGACCTCATCCGCGGCTTCGATGGCGGCGACACCCTTGTCGGCCGCGGCGGGAACGACACGCTGATCGGCGGCGCCGGCGCCGACAGCCTCGACGGCTCCAACGGCATCGACATCGCCAACTACGGTGGCTCCAACGATACCATCTCGGTCGATCTCAGCACCGGGCTGGGCTCCGGCGGCCATGCGGACGGCGACACGCTCACGGGCGTGGAGCACGTCATCGGCTCCAGTTTCGCAGACGTGCTCAAGGGGGCGGGCGGCGAGGACATACTCGAAGGCAGGGGCGGCGACGACCAACTGGCCGGCCGGCAGGGCGACGACGTCCTGATCGGCGGCGCCGGCGACGACTGGCTGATTGGCGGCGCGCGCCGCGACGCGCTCGACGGCGGCACTGGAAGGGACACGCTCGAGGGCGGCGGCGGCCCGGATACGCTGGTCGGCGGCGGCGGCCGCGACATCCTGCGCGGCGAGGCGAAGGACGACCTCTTGTCGGGTGGTGCCGGATCGGATCGGCTAGTGGGCGGTGCCGAGCACGACACGTTGCGCGGCCAGGCCGGTAACGACACCCTGATCGGAGGTTCGGGAGACGACCTCATGATCGGAGGCGGCGGCGAGGACGTGTTCAAGTTCCATCTGGGCTACTTCGACACGATCGCCGATTTTACCGACGGCGACGACCGGATCGACCTGTCGCAATTCGGCTTTCCGACCGCGCAGGACGCACGCTTCCATGCGTCCAACACGGCGGACGGCGTGCTGTTCGACTTCGAAGCGATGGGCCAGGGTCAGTTGCTGGTCGAAAACGTCCAGAAGAATCAGCTTACGGCGGCCGATTTCATCCTGTAGCGGCGCGTCCTGGCAGGAGGGGGGACGCCGAATCCGCTTCCAAGGCGAGACCCGACGTCGAACAGCGTCGTCACCATGCGGGCAGCAACCGGATCGAGCGCGGGCTGCCCGCGGCGCCCGGCGTCAGGCCTCCGGGTTCAGATAGGCGACGGCGTCGACCTCGAGCAGCGCCTGCGGGTCGACAAGATGCGAGACTTCAACCAGCGTCGATGCGGGCCGGCTGTCGCCGAACATCTCTCGGCGCACATCCCACACGGTGTTCTTGTGGCGGATGTCGGTCAGGTAGAAGGTTATCTTGACGATGTCACCGAAACCGGCGCCGCCGGCCCGCAGCGTCGCTTCCATGTTCTTCAGCACCTGAACCGTCTGCGCCCTCACGTCGCCGACACCGACCACCTTGCGATCGATGTCCCACGGCATCATGCCCGACACGTAGATGAACGGCCCTGCCTGGATCGCCAGCGACGTAGGGCTGCCGAACTTCGGCGGATAGGCCAGCTCTTCGGCGATGATTTCCTTGACCAACCCGTGTTCCTTTCGACTGACAGCGTGGAGATTCAGAAACCCGCCAACACGGCTCAGACGATCCGTGTGCGCAGCTCCATGTGCGACTCGAGCTCGACGACGCAGAAGTCGCCGGGCTTCAGAAAGAGTTCGTCGGCGTTCTCGTGACCGATGGCAACGCCTGCGGCCGAGCCGGTCGCGAACAGGTCACCGGGGTCGAGCGGCATGTAGCGGGAGAAGTGCTCGATGATCTTCGGGATATTGAAGATCTGCCCGCTGGTGTTGAACCGTGACCGGCGCTCGCCATTGACACTGCAGTTCAGCCACAGGTCGTTCACGTCGCCGACCTCGTCGAGGGTGACGATGAACGGTCCGACCGGGGCGAAGCCGGGCATGTTCTTGGCCGTCCAGAACCGGGTTCCCGACTCGACTTCGCGCTTCTGGATCTCGCGTGCGGTCAGGTCGTTGAACAACGTCACACCGGCGACGTACTCCATCGCGTCCGCGGCGGCGACCTTGTAGGCGGGCTTGCCGATGACGAAGGCGAGCTCCGGCTCGTAGTCGAACTGGACGATGCCGTCCGGCCGCTTGACCTCGGCATCCTGCCCGACCATCGTGGAGTTCAGCTGGATGAAGGCGGTCGGCTCCTTCGGGATTTCCTTGATGAGATTGGCCCGTACAAGCTCCTCCAGATGGCCGTGATAGTTCTTGCCCACGCACAGGAACTTCCCCGGGTCTGGCACCGGAGGGAGGAACCGCACCGCATCGGCAGCCAGGATGGCAGGATGCTGTCCCGGCTTGCTGTCACCGACCTCGGCAACCAGACGGGAAACCTCGTCGAGCGCCTGTGCCCCGCGCGTCAGCAACTCCTTGATGCTCGGGATATCCAGCGCTGCCGCCAGATCCAGCAATCCGCCCGGCACTTCAACCGCGGGCCGCGGGTTCCCGTCACCTGTTGCGATCGTTGCCAGTTTCACCGACACGGTCCTCCTTCTATTCTCAGCTGATCCGATCCGGCCAAAGCTTCAGACGGCTGCACCCTGGCGAGCGGTATTGCGCCTGCTGCGGTCCTCCACGAGGTCGCTGTAGGTTCCGATGCTCCTGAGCGCCTCTTCGGCAGCGCGGTCGGCCGCATCCCACCGGTAGAAGTGCCAGACCCGGTTCAGGGCGACGTGGGGTGCGCCGTTGTAGAACATCTCGTACTGGGTATGCCGGCTGGCGAATTCGGTGCCGACAAGATCCCATGCCAGCCGCATCAGCTTGTACCGCTCGATGGCCTGCTCCTTCTCCTGGAGCGTGAACCGGGTATAGAGGTCCGTGGTCACGTCATTGTCGAACACGGAGACGTCCGCCGGCTGCTGGAGCGGATGGCTGCCCATGAGCTCGCGCACGGTATTCATGAAATTCACGAAGTTCCGGGTCGTCCATGCCATGGTGGCATACATGGCCTGGCGGTCCTGCGCGACGTAGCCGTTCGGCACCGGCTCCGGGTTCGCGTTCTCGGCCTCGACGAGGCCTTCGACCATGGCCGTCTGCATTGCCAACTCGGCGAGCTTGTCGCGTACAGCGGGGACGGACAGCAGCCCGTTCGAGTCCAGCACGCGCTTCATGACGCCGATGATGAGACGCATCTTTGCCAGCAGGCGGATGTGCGCCTGTGCGTTGCCGAGCGTGTGGGCCGGCGTTTCCGCGAACGCGGCGCGCGCCATGTCGATGCGATTGTAGGTGAATACCCGCTCCCACGGCACGAAGACCCTGTCGCAATGAACGACGGCGTCGGTCTCGTCGTAGCGGAACGCCAGCGGATCATCGAGCTCGCTGGTTGCCAGTTCGGCATAGGGCCGCCGCGACAGCAGCGTCAGTCCCGGAGCGTCAACGGGAAGTGCAAAGGTGGCAGCGAACCGCTCCTGACCCTCGGCAAGCGCCTGGAAGTTGCCGAACAGGATCTCGTCGGCGATGATCGCGCTGGTGGCGAGCACCTTGAAACCATCGACGACGATTCCGTCATTACGTTCCTCGACAACCTGGAGGCCGGCGTCGGTGGCCCACTTCGAGCTGGGGAGCGACGTCTTTGCCTGGGTCACGACCGAGTCGGCGCTCTTGACGCCCGCAGGGGGCACAATCGCGTAGGAGATGAAGAGATCTTCCTCGCGTGCCTTGCGGAAGTAGTTCCTGACGTTGTCGGCGTAACCTTCGTTGTACCTGTCGAGCACCTCCGGACAACACGCCATGCCCGAGATCCAACCGGCCACATGGTCGGGCGAGCGGCCGAGCAATCCCCAGGTGGCGTTGGCCCATGCCGTGTGGACCCGGTTGCGGGCATCGAGATCCTCGCGGCTGCGCGGCAGGAGCCACATGTTGTTGTAGCGCTTGCCGGTTTCGGGGTCCTCATGCGTCAGGCTTTCGGCATTCGCCGGATCGGACGTGATGTCGTAGAGCCTTGCGACGGTCCTGATCACGTTGGCGAATGCCGGATGCTCCGCAATCCGATCAACCTTCTCTCCACCGATGAAGGCGTTTACCTTGCGGGTTTCGATCTTGCGCCGGTAGTCGAGGCCTGTGCGAGCCATACCAAAATTCCACCTTGTTTCTTCTGTGTACGAACACCACGCCTCAGTTGAGGAGCGGCGGGGCCGCGAAGTCATTCACGACCCTGTTCTGAATGATCTTCACATAGCGGCCGGGTGGCGGCGTGCTGCGGCTGCGCCCGATCGCGCGGGGGATGCCGGCCGTGAAGCAGGCCACCGTCGCGGACAGGTCGCCGTTCTTGATCGATTCAAGAGCCGTCTTCTTGGAGCATCCGGCCGCGGCGTCGATCAGCAGCAGGTCGGCGTCCTTGCCGGGCCTGACGAAGCCGGAATCGAGCTTGTAGATCCTGGCGACATTGCCGGTGGCGGCGGCAATAAGCTTCTCGGCCGGCTGGTCCGACAACGATGACAGCTCGGCAATCGACTTCATCATCCCCTCGGGCATCATGCCGATGCCGGTGGGCGTATCGGTACCGATCAGAATGCGGTCGAAACAATCGTTTTCGATCGCGCGGTTGAGCACGTAGAGGCCAACGCGCAGGTTGCCGGCCTGGACGATCTGCAGCGCAGTCGAGGTCTCCTTGATGATGAGATCGATGTCCGCGTCGGGAACCGCGATCGGCCCGCCGTTGACGTGGAACGACACATCGGCCTGCATCGCGACCAGGTGCTCGCCCATGATCGAGTTCGCCAACGACAGGGAGGCGCCACCGGTATGCACGTTGGTTATCATCCCTGCACGTTTGGCGGCGGCAATCAGCGGCACGTAGTCGAACGGTGTCTCGACCGCGCCGAACCCGGCCTTGGCGAGCCAGATTCCCTTGCCGGCGAGCTCCTGGAAGTCCTCGTCCGTGAGGCCGGGCTCCAGGATCACGTTGCCGGCATAGACCCGCATGCCGCCTGGGCGCAGGTTGTCCCAGCAACGCTTGGCAGCGACGGCAAGCGACTTGACCGCTTCCACGTCATGGGGGCGGCCGGGAACATGCACCTCGGAGGCGGATATGACGCTCGTCGTCCCCGCGTGCAGATAGTCCTTGAGGAATCCGGGAGTGTTGAGACGCGGCGTATAATCGCCGAACGCGATGTGAACGTGCGAGTCGATCAGGCCGGGACAGGCAGTGATCCCGTTGGCATCGATGACAAGATCGCACCCTTCCAGCTCGGCCTTGTCAACGGTGCCCACCTTCTCGAACTTGCCATCGTTCATGACGATCGCATCGCCGTCGACGAAGGGGTCGCGCCAGTCGCCCGAAACGATGCAGCCGATGTTTATGATCGCCGTCTTCATGGCATCACCCGTGACGGCGGCGCCTACAGCGCCGCAATGGCCTGGAACTCGATGAGAAGGCCGGGGTCCGCCAGGTGGTTGACCTCGACGATCGTGCTGGTGGGAAGCTTGTCCTTGAAGAACTCCATGCGCGCTTCGACGATCTCACGGAACTGGCGAATGTCGGTCGTGTAGACGACGATCGACACGATGTCCTCCAGTGTCCCGCCGGCGGCCTCGAGAACCGTCTGCATGTTGCGGATCGCCTGGCGTGTCTGCTCGGCCATGTCGCCGGCGCCGACCAGTCGACCTTCGCTGTCCCGCGAGAGTTGCCCAGACAGAAAGATGAGCGACTTGGGGTTATCGACACGGATGAAGTGGTGATAGATGTTCGAACGAACGTTCTTGAGATTGGGCGGATCGCCCCTCGTGATCTTGCTCATTGCACGGTCCTCCGTCATCTGCACCTCCCCACTTTCACTCGCTCTTATCGTTAAGTAACATCGCTAATTTTGTTCGGCAACCCCCCTGCCCTATGGCCGCCCTCTGTCGACCTAGATCTGCGAGGGAAGCCAGGTGGCAAGCCACGGGAACGCGAGCACTGCCACGATCACGGCAACTCCCATGACGATGTAGGGCACCGCGGCCCTGAAGATCTGCATAAGCTGAACGTCCGGCGCCACGCCCTGCATCACATAGCACAGGAGCCCGAACGGGGGTGACATGAGGCCCAGTTCGATCGCGATCAGCATCATGATACCGAACCAGACCATGTCCACGCCGTAGATGTGTGCGATCGGGACATAGAACGGGACGGTGATCAGCATGATGCTGACCTGCTCCATGAAGCATCCCAGAAAAAGCAGGACGGCAATCATCGCCACGATGATGCCAAGCGTGGAGAATTCGAACGAGGTGATGTAGCGGAGCAGGCCGTCCGCGGCTCCCGAGATCGCAAGAACCTGCGAGAACGTGATCGAAGCGGCAATGATGAACATGATCATCGCGGTCAGCTTCGCCGTCTCGAGCAGCGACTTCATGAGGGTCTTGTACGTGAGGAGCCCGTAACAGAGGGCAGCGACCAGCGATGCAATCGAACCCAGCGCAGCGGATTCCGTCGGCGTCGCCCACCCCAGGATGATGCTGCCCACGACACAGAAGAAGATGCCGAACAGCGGCAGGACGCGGATGATGAAGTCACGAAGGCGCTCGCCAACCGGGAGCACGTCGACGTCATAGGACGGCGCCAGAGACGGCTGGAGCGCGCTGCGCACGATGACGTAGCCGAAATAGAAGAAGGCCATCACGAGGCCCGGAATCAGCCCGGCAATGAGCAGCTTGGCGATGGAGATACCGGCAAGACTGCCGAGAACCACCGCCAGCGACGACGGCGGTATCAGCATCGCGATGCCGCCGACCCCCATGATGGGGCCCATCGCGAATACGGGATCATAGCCGCGCTTGCGCATCTCCGGCAGCAGCGTGCTGCCCAGCATCGCCGTATTGGCGATCGTGGATCCCGAAAGGGAAGCGAAGACGGTGCCGCCAAGGATAGTCACGACAGCCAGGCGGCCCGGCAATCGCGCGATCAGCCTGTCGATTGCCTCGACTGCGCGGCCTGCCATCCCGGTGTGGAACAACACCTCGCCCATCAGGATGAAGAGCGGGATCGGCATCAGCGAAAAGCTGGCTACGGCGGTAATGGCGTTCCGCGGCAGCTGGATCAGACCCGCCTCGCCCCCAAGAAACAGATACGCGCCGACGAGGTTGATGCCGAAGAAGGCGACGGCGACCGGCATGGCAACGAACATGAGCGCCATCAGGCCACCCAGCAACACGGCAAGACTTGCGACCCAGGTCATTGGCGCTCACAGCCCCACGGGCAGATCGGTGTCGTATTCACCGCGCCGCAACCGGGCGATCCGGCGCAGGAACTCGACGGCAAGGAACGTCATGGAAAGCGGCAGGACCGACAGGATCCACCACTCGGGAAAAACGATGCTCTTGAAGATGATCGTATTGGATTCGTAGGCCTCCCATGCGGCAAGTGCGCCGTACACGGCCACGCATGCGGCAATGGCGAATCCGATCAGGTCGGCAAAGATTTCAATCTGCCGCCCGAGCGGCGGCGAGGCGATGCGCAGCAGCACGTCCATGCGAACATGCCCGCCTTGGCGCATGGCCCACGGAATGGCGAGGAACACCGCAACGCACAGTGCATACTCGGTGCCTTCCAGAATCCAGGAAAACGATCCGCCGACCAGGTTGCGGTACAGCACATCGGCGAAGATTCCGCCGGCAATGAAGAGGAGCGTCAGGCCGGACAGCATGCCGCATGCGTCCAGCGCCAGATCATATAGTCGTGCAATTGCGCGCATTGCGGTATCGAGACAGAAAGAGGCGGCCGGCCTGCATCCGGGCAGAACGGCCGCCCCCGTGCTCCAGACCCTACACTCAGCTCATGAGTTCACGTAGACGTGGGCCGTTCTCAGGTGCCATGTTGAGCAACTCTTCCCAGCCCGACTCGTACGCAATCTCAAGGTATTTCTCGGCCTGTTCGCCGGTGAATTCGAGGGTCTCGATGCCGTTTTCGGCCTGCAGCTTCCGTGCCTTTTCGTTCTCCTCTTCCTCGTAGCTGTCGAGCCACGTCTCGACCCATTCGGCAGCATCCGTCAGGACCGCCTTCTGCTCGTCGCCGAGCTTGTTCCAGACATCGAGGTTGATGAGAATCTCGTTGGGTGCGACGTAGAATCCCGGATCGATGCGCTTTGTCGTCACCGGCAGCAGGCCCAGCTCATCGATGCCCTGGATCGGCCAGCCGTACCCGTCCACGACATTGCGTTCCATGGCAGTGTAAATCTCGGACCCCTGGGTCTGGACCAGCGTGGCGCCAAGAGCTGTAAAGAAGGCGCGATAGTTCGGCGAGACGCGTAGCTTGAGATTATCGAACCGCGGCTCGCTGAGCGTCTGGACGCTGTCACCCAGATAGACGTGGAAGGGAACGTCGCCCTTGCCGCGCCCCAGCCAGTGGGCGTTCACCTTCTGGGCCAGCAGCTCGTTGTAGAAATCGTAGCCGCCATTGTCGCGGAATTCCTGATAGGAGACGCGCTTCAGCTTCATGGCGTTGGCTTCCGGCATGAGATTGCCGTAGTAGCCGGCAGTGGTGTTCAGAACGTCGAACACGCCACGCCGAAGCGCCTGGCCCATGTCGAAGACGTTCATGATCTTCGACCCGCCGCCGAGATAGTTGAACTGGATCACGCCCTTGCCGGTCTCGTTGACACGATCGACGTAGCGTTCGAACGCCCGCGAAAACGCCGTGCCTTCGGTCCAGGCGCTGACCACCCGCAGGGTCACCTCCTCCGAATGCGCCCGGTGCGGTCCCAATGCCATCGCCCCGCCGGCAACGCCGACCGAGGCCAGAAACTTCCGTCTATCGATCCTGATTGACATCAACCGTCTCCTCCTGATGTACGAACCTGGGCGGTCCGTCTGCCGACGGGTTGCGCCCACCTGCCTCCGGTTTTCCTGAGCATCCGTTCACGGGCCGGCTCACGCGATGATATCGGCTGCGATAGAAGACGAGCGGCTCGCCGTGGTCGGCCGTTTCCAGCCGCAAGACCCGACCGATGAAGATGAGATGATCCCCGCCCTCGTAGCAGGCATATCTCTCGCATTCGAAGGCGGCGACATTCGGCCTGATGATCGGACAGCCAAACACTCCGACGTCCGGCGACACGGCAGCCCACTTGTCGCTACCCGCAGTGGCGAACCGGGTCGAGATCGCGTGCTGGTCCTCGCGCAGCACATTGATGGCAAAGTGCTGGACGTCGATGAATTTCTGCAGGCTGTGCAAGTGCTTGCCCAAGCTGAACGACATCAGCGCAGGCTGAAGCGATACCGAAGTCACCGAGTTGACCGTCACGCCCAGCAGCTCACCCTGATCGTCACGCGCGGTAACGACGGCCACGCCGGTCGGGAAACGCGCGACCGCGTCCCTGAACTCACGCTGGTCGAAACTCATGGACGCAACTCAGCTCTCGATTTCGTCCGGATCGGTGATCCCCGAGCCTCTCCTGCGCAGCCCGGCATCGTTGCTCTTCAGATAATGGAGCAGCAGCAGTGCTTCCCGGCTGGTCCGAACCAGCTCGCTCACCACCGGAACCAGTTCCCGAAACTGCTTGCGCGTAAGGCTGCCGAACTGGACGTCGCCAATGGCCCGCTGCAGTGGAGCAACAGAATCGAACAGCTCCATTGCCTTGTCAGTCAATTCGAGCGACACCTTCCGGCCATCGGTTGCCGAACGCTTCTTGTCGAGAAGGCCGGCGCGCTCCAGCTTTGCCGTCTCGGCGGTTATGAAGGACCCGCTGAGCTCAAGGTGATCGGCAACATCGCGCACGCTCACCTCCTTCCCCTGGCCGAGGTGACGAATGCTCAGCAGGATCGTGTGCTGAATCCCGCCCAGCCCGATACACGATGCAATTCCGTCCCTGATCGCCTCGTGGATTGCAAGAAAGCTCAAGAGATTGTGCACCAGTTGCCGGTAAAGACGATCCGATCCGTCGACCAGAAGTTCGGGCCGACTGATCGTCAGCGGCAGCTTCTTGCTTCCACGTTTTCCGCGGGCCGCACGGCCGCCGCCCTTCGCGCTGTCACTCGGTGGGATGCTGGCCAGCACCGTGTGCAGCGAATCCAGCAAATGGTTCGGGCCTCCGTTCGTGTCGTTCTTGCCCACAAGGCCTCCATGACTACAGGTCGAACGTCCGACGGCTTAACTGCTGCAAGCGCTTATAGAATTTAATTAGCGAAGTTGTAAAGCAAAATTGGTGGCAATTGCTGCCGTGGCGGCGCATGTGAACGCCGCTGGCGTCGTCCTTAGGCAACGCGACCTTGTCATCAGCCTTGCCATCGTGCCACAACCCGGTCCACGTAGTCAGGCTTCGATCAGGGGAGTGGCGATGGCCAATCTGGCAATCGAGGTGCCAATCGACACGGCACCGGCCCACGCCCTTTACGGCACCGTCGTACAGGCCACAGCAAAACGCATCAAACCATGCAATTGCGCGACCTCAAACATCTGCAGACGCGCCGAATTCACCTTCAACGATCAAGTTGACGTTACCGACGGTACCTGGCGCGAGTTGTTCGGGGCCGACCAGATCGCAAACATAACCGGCCTCCCGGCTCCCGCCAACATCGCACCTGTGCTGAACCGGAGAGGCGATTCAGGGTGTTCGAGCTGCGAACGGAGGTAACGTGACGCGCGGCACACAGTACGAGGATGCAGACCCAGGGACGCGCGTCCGGTCGAGCTTCGCGCGGCAGGGGCTGATGCACACGCTCGGCGCCACGCTCGAGACGGTCGCGAAAGGTTTCGTCGAAGTCGCGATGCGCCCTGTGCCGGCCATCTCGCAGCAACACGGGTTCGTTCACGCCGGTGCGATAAGCGCCATCGCCGACACCGCGGCTGGCTACGCCGCCCTGAGCCTGATGCCTCCGCGGAGCGGCGTGCTGACAACAGAGTTCAAGATCAATCTCCTCGCGCCCGCCGTCGGCGACCGGATCGTTGCCCGAGGCAAGGTGGTGAAGGCCGGACGTACGCTGACCCTCGCGCAAACGGAGGTGTTCGCCGAGACGGACGGACAGGAGAAGCTGGTCGCTCTGCTGACGGCGACGCTGATGACCATCGAAGGCCGCGCCGACGTCAACGACTGAGGCCAGAGGACGACGCTTTCCGAGGAGTTCGAGACAGCCGATGAAGACGTTCGCGACCCTGGCCGATCTTGCCGCGTACACAGGGAAGGAAATCGGCGTAAGCGGCTGGGCGGTAATCGACCAGGCGCGTATCGACCGGTTTGCGGATGCGACCGGCGATCATCAGTGGATCCACGTCGATCCGAAACGGACACGGTCCGAACTCGGCACCGGCACGATTGCCCACGGCTATCTGACGCTCGCCATGATCCCGGCATTGCTGGCCGAGATCTATAGCGTGGAAAGCGTCACCCACACGATCAACTACGGCGCCAACAGGATCCGGTTCGTCGACACGGTGCCGGCGGGGTCGAGGATACGGGCAAGGCTTGCCCTCATGGATGCGGTCGCTGGCAACGGCTTCCTTCGGACCATATCTAATGTGACCGTGGAACGCGAAGGCGCGGCGAAGCCGGCGCTGGTCGCGGACATCATCACCCTCTTCCACGAACGGACGGGCCGATGAACGACGAGGCAGGCGCCGGCAGGGCGCCGACAAAGGTGACGAAGACCGATGCCGAGTGGCGGGCGGAACTCTCCCCCGCCCAGTACGTCGTCACACGGGCGAACGGCACCGAGCCCCCATTTAGCCATCCCTACCACGCGCTGAAGACGCCGGGCACCTATGCCTGCGTCTGCTGCAAGGCTCCGCTGTTCCGCTCCGACGACAAGTTCGACTCGCGGACCGGATGGCCGAGCTTCGTCCGGCCGATCACCGACGATGCGGTCGAGGAGCATGTCGAGCGCGGGTGGTTCATGCGGCGTACCGAGGTGCGTTGTGCCACGTGCGACGCCCACCTCGGGCATGTATTCGCCGACGGGCCGCAACCGACCGGTCTGCGCTACTGCATCAACGGCAACGCACTCCGGCTCAGGCCGGACACCAGCGCAGGCGACGCCAATGCGGGCTGACGGAAACCCCGGCGCACCGTCAGGCCCGCCGAGGGCCGCCAAGCGACCGCACCATTCGGTGGTTCACGGGCACCGACGCGACGACCCCTACGCATGGCTCAGGGATGACGACTGGCGCGCGGTCATGCGCGACCCGACCCGACTCGACCCTGACATCCGCCAGTACCTTGAAGCCGATAACGCCTGGCTCGAGCACGTCATGGCGGACACGGCCACCCTGCAGGAGCGCCTGTTCGAGGAAATGAAGGCGCGCATCAAGGAAGACGACTCCACGGTGCCGGCACCGGACGGGCCGTTCGCCTACTTCGTCCAGTACGTGACCGGCGGGCAGCACCCGCGCATCTGCCGCCGTCCGCGTCGCGCCGAGGACTCCGACACAGTAGAGGTGCTGCTGGACGGCGACCGGCTGGCCGAGGGACACGACTACTTCCGGCTCGGCGGGGCATCGCACAGCCCCGATCACCGGCTGCTGGCGTATGCCGCCGACGACACCGGATCGGAGTACTTCACGGTCAGGATCAAGGATCTGGGGAGCGGCGAGGAACTCCCGGAACACATCACCGACACCGCCGGCAGCGTGGTATGGGCGGCGGACGGTCGCACGCTCTTCTACAGCCGCCTTGACGACAATCACCGGCCGACGCGCATATTCAGGCATGAAGCGGGCGCCGATCCGCAGGACGACGTCCTCGTCTACGAGGAGCCCGATCCGGGGTTCTTTGCCAGCGTCGGCAAGACCCAGAGCGGCGACTACATCGTCATCTCCACCCATGATCACGAGACGACGGAACTGTATCTGGTCGACGCCCGGCATCCGCAGCAGGCACCGCGGCTCGTCGCCCGCCGCGAGCGCGGTCACGAGTACGACCTCGACCACCAGGGGGACCGCTTCCTCATCCTCACCAACCGCGACGGGGCGGAGGACTTCCGGGTCGTCGAGGCGCCGGTCACGGCGACAACGCCTGAGAACTGGCGCGAGGTGGTGCCGCACGTGCCCGGGCGGCTCATCCTGTCGCTCACTGCCTACAAGGACTTCTTCGTCCGGCTCGAACGTGAGGACGGCCTGCCGCGCATCGTGATCACCGCCGGAAGTGGCGCCGAGCACGCCATCTCCTTCGAAGAAGAGGCATACTCGCTGGGGCTCATCGACGGCTACGAGTACGAGACGACCGACATCCGGTTCACCTACTCGTCGATGACGACGCCGTCACAGGTCTACGACTACAACGTCGTGACCCGCGAACGGGTACTGCGCAAGACACAGGAAGTGCCAAGCGGCCACGACCCGGCCGATTACGTCACCCGGCGCGTGCACGCCCCGGCCCATGACCGCGAGTTGGTGCCGGTGTCATTGCTGTATCGCAAGGATACGCCGATAGACGGCACCGCGCCGCTCCTGCTATACGGCTACGGCGCCTACGGCATCGCGATCCCGGCATCGTTCTCGACCGAGCGCCTCAGCCTCGTCGACCGCGGCTTCGTCTATGCCATCGCCCACGTCCGCGGCGGCAAGGACAAGGGCTACGGCTGGTACAAGGCCGGCAAGCGCGAGCACAAGATGAACACCTTCCGCGACTTCATCGCAGCCGGCGAACACCTTGCCGCGCAGGGTTTCACGTCGCGTGGCCGCATTATCGCCCATGGCGGCAGCGCCGGCGGCATGTTGATGGGTGCCGTCGCCAACATGGCACCCGACCTGTTCCTCGGGATCATCGCGGAGGTCCCGTTCGTCGACGTGCTGAACACGATGCTCGACGCCAGCCTGCCGCTGACCCCGCCGGAATGGCCGGAATGGGGCAACCCAATCGAGAGCGCGGACGATTACGCGACGATCGCCGCCTATTCGCCGTACGACAACGTTCGGGCACAGGACTACCCGCACATCCTGGCGCTTGCCGGGCTGACCGATCCGCGGGTCACCTACTGGGAGCCGGCAAAGTGGGTGGCGCGGCTGCGCGAACTGAAGACCGACGACAACCTGCTCGTCCTGCGCACCAACATGGGCGCGGGGCATTCGGGGATGCCCGGCCGCTTCGATCGCCTGCGCGAGGTGGCGCTGGCGTACGCCTTCGCGCTCAAGATTGCCGGCCGGGGGAACGGGGACGGTTCACCGGCCCGCCAACCCTGATAGACTGAGTTATCCGCGATACGACAGGAAGGAATACAGAATGGCCGAGGCCGCCGCGAGAGTTGCCGAAAGCAAAGCTGCAGCAGAGTTCGACTGGGCCGACCCGCTCGGGCTGGAAAGCCAGCTTGCCGAGGAGGAGCGGATGATCCGCGACTCCATACGCGCCTACTGCCAGGAAAAGCTGATGCCCCGCGTGCTGACAGCATTCCGGGAAGAACGGTTCGATCGCGAGATCTTCAACGAGATGGGCGAACTCGGCCTGCTGGCGGTGACCACCCCGGAGCAGTATGGTGGTGCCGGCCTCGGCTACGTGGCCTATGGCCTGATCGCCCGCGAGGTGGAACGGGTGGACTCCGGCTACCGGTCGACCATGAGCGTCCAGAACAGCCTGGTCTGCTATCCGATCTTCGCCTACGGCACCGAGGAGCAGAGGGCACGCTACCTGCCGAAGCTCGCCACTGGCGAGTTCGTCGGCTGCTTCGGTCTGACCGAACCCGACCACGGCTCCGATCCCGGCGGGATGAAGACCCGGGCGCGACGCGTCGACGGCGGCTACGTGCTCAACGGCTCCAAGATGTGGATCACCAACTCGCCGGTCGCCGACATCGCGGTCGTGTGGGCGAAACTGGAGGATGAAGGCATCCGCGGCTTCATCGTCGAACGCGGCATGAAGGGGTTCTCGACCCCGGTCATCGAGGGCAAGTTCAGCCTCCGCGCCTCGATCACCGGCGAGATCGTGCTCGACGACGTGGAGGTGCCCGAAGAGAATCTGCTGCCAGGCGCGCGCGGGCTCAGCGGTCCGTTCGGCTGCCTCAACCGGGCACGCTACGGCATAGCCTGGGGCGCGATGGGAGCGGCGGAATTCTGCTGGCACCAGGCACGCCAATACGTGCTCGACCGCAAGCAGTTCGGGCGGCCGCTTGCAGCCAACCAGCTGATACAGAAGAAGCTCGCCGACATGCAGACCGAGATTGCCATCGGACTGCAGGGAGCGCTGCGGCTAGGCCGGATGATGGACGAGGGCGCCGTCCTGCCGGAGGCAATCTCGCTGATGAAGCGAAACAATTGCGGCAAGGCGCTCGATATCGCGAGGATGGCGCGCGACATGCACGGCGGCAACGGCATCGCCGACGAGTTCCACGTCATCCGCCACCTGTTGAACCTCGAGACGGTCAATACCTACGAGGGTACGCACGACATCCACGCGCTCATCCTCGGCCGCGCGCAGACCGGCATCCAGGCATTCTGCTGAGGACGCCGGGCGATGACCAACCGCGGCCCTTCCCCGCCCTTCGCGATCGGCGGCCTCGATCACATCGTCCTGCGGGTGGCAGACATGGAGCGGGCGATCGCATTCTACCGGGACGTGCTCGGCGCACGGGAAGAGCGTCGTGTCGACACGATCGGCCTCGTCCAGATGCGCGCCGGGCGATCGCTGATCGACCTGGTGCCGTTGCCTGACGACGGGGAGCGCGGCGAACCGAATCTGGAACATTTCGCCCTGACCATCGTTCCGTTCGAGCCGGAGCAGCTGGCCGCCCACTTCGTGGCGCATGGGCTTGAGACCGGCGAAGTCGCGGAGCGATACGGTGCGGAAGGCTTCGGTCCGTCGATCTACATTCAGGACCCGGACGGAAACACGGTCGAACTCAAGGGACCCGCCGTATGCGGACCGACGTCGGCGTGATCCGCTTGCACAGCGATCGGCTTTGTCGATAGTGTCGACTACGCAGTCTTCCATCCGGCAGTGGAGTGCGCCCTCCTCACATGGCGCGAGACCACTGGCGAGACACCCATCTCATTCAGGAGGCATCTACTCCCATGGCATTCGAACTTCCCGACCTCCCCTATGCCTATGACGCTCTCGAGCCGTACATGTCACGCGAGACGCTCGAGTTCCATCACGACAAGCATCACCAGGCCTACGTGACGACGGGCAACAACCTGCTCAAGGAGTCCGATCTCCAGGGCAAGTCGCTGGAAGAGATCGTGACCGGTTCCTACGGCAAGAACCAGCCGCTCTTCAACAACGCTGGCCAGCATTACAATCATGTCCACTTCTGGAAGTGGATGAAGCCTGGTGGCGGCGGTTCGATTCCCGGCCGGCTGGAGAAGAAGATCGTCGAGGACATCGGCAGCATCGAACAGTTCAAGGAGGCTTTCGTCCAGGCCGGGGTCGGCCAGTTCGGGTCGGGCTGGTGCTGGCTGGCCATGAAGAACGGCAAGCTCGAGGTGATGAAGACGCCGAACGGCGAGAATCCGCTCGTACACGGGGCGACGCCAATCCTCGGCTGCGATGTCTGGGAACATTCGTACTACATCGATTACCGCAACCGCAGGCCCGATTATCTCAAGGCCTGGATCGACAACCTCGTGAACTGGGACTACGCCGACGAGCTCTTCGGCAAGGCGAGCTGAGCTTGCAGACGTTGCGGCGTCTGCTCCAGTGAAGCGGGGCGGCGGCGCCCCGCTTTCGTCTTGTGCGAGACACTTCCGAAATGACGACCACCGACCGGTTCCACCTCGATAGCGTCGAGGACGCCATTGCAGCTATTGCACGCGGCGAGATGGTCGTGGTGGTGGATGATGCCGACCGCGAAAACGAGGGCGACCTCGTCCTCGCGGCCTCGAAGGCATCTCCCAACCAGATCGCCTTCATGGTGCGCCACACCAGCGGCATCATCTGTGCGCCGCTGACACAGGCTGATGCACGCCGGCTGAAGCTCGACCCCATGGTGGCACTGAATGATGCGCCGATGGGCACCGCGTTCACCGTTTCCATCGACTTCCGCCACGGTTTGACCACTGGCATCTCGGCGGAAGAGCGATGCAATACGGTCCGCGCGCTCGCCAACGACAACGTCCAGCCCGAGGATTTCGTGCGGCCGGGCCACGTTTTCCCCCTGATTGCCAAGCGTGGCGGCGTGCTGATGCGGTCAGGGCACACAGAGGCGGCCGTCGATTTGGCCAAGCTCGCCGGGCTGCCGCCGGTTGGCGTGATTGCCGAGCTGGTCAACGACGATGGTACCGTCAAGCGCGGCGAACAGGTCGTCGCCTTCGCCCGCGAGCACAATCTCAAGATCATTTCGGTCTCCGACCTGATCGCCTACCGGCAGTCGCGGGAGCGACTGGTCGAGCGGACCACGGAGTTCAGTGTCGACACACCCATCGGCCCGGCCCGCGGCATTGCCTACGCAACCCCGTTCGATGCCGTACAGCACCTTGCCGTGATTTACGGGTCGATCGGCGATGGGCGCAACGTCCTCACGCGGCTCCATCGCGAGGACGTGGTCGACGACGTATTCGGAGAACGCCGGACGCTCAGGCGTGTCTACGAGCGTTTCCGCGCGGAAGGTTCGGGCGTGCTGGTCTACCTCCGCGAAGGCGCGGCCGGGGTGCCCGCCGCGACTTTCGGCGAGACTTCAGAGGTGCCGACGGGCGAGGAAACGGAGAGCGCAAGGGCACGCGAGAAGACATGGCGCGATATCGGGCTTGGCGCCCAGATTTTGCGCGACCTCGGCGTCACCTCGATCCGCCTGCTCGCCACCAGTACACGCCGCTACGTCGGCCTCACCGGGTTCGGCATCGAGATCACGCAGACCGAACTCCTGGACACGTGAGCGGGCGCCGCGGCGGCGTCAACGCTTGAGGCCACCGAGGATGCCACGAACCAGCGCGTGGCCGATCTGGCGGCCGACCGCCGAGGCAAGATTCTTCAGAAACCTGTCGGTCGCCGTTTCGCGGCTGCTGGAACGCCTGCTGCTGCCGCCGTCGCGCGACGTGCCGGTTCGCCCAGCATCCGCAGCGCGCGCTTCCGCATCGGCCTTCTCCTGCGCCCGCCGCGCCAGGATCTCGTAGGCAGATTCCCGATCGACGGCCGTGTCGTAGATGCCGAAGATCGGGCTGTTGCGGATCACCTGCAGGCGTTCCTCCGCGGTAATCGGCCCCAGCCGCGACGACGGTGGCCGAATGAGGGTCCGCTGCACCATCGACGGGGTACCCTTGGCCTCCAGAGTCGAGACGAGCGCCTCGCCAACCCCGAGCTGGGTAATCGCCTCGACCGTGTTGAGGTCCGGGTTCTGGCGGAAGGTATCGGCGGCCGTTTTCACGGCCTTCTGGTCGCGCGGCGTGAAGGCGCGCAGGGCATGCTGGATCCGGTTGCCGAGTTGGCCGAGGACCTCGTCCGGAATGTCGAGGGGGTTCTGGGTCACGAAATAGACGCCGACGCCCTTCGAGCGGATAAGTCGGACGACCTGCTCCACCTTCTCGACCAGTGCGCGTGGCGCCTCATCGAAGAGCACGTGCGCCTCGTCGAAAAAGAAGACGAGGCGCGGTTTTTCCGGGTCGCCCACTTCCGGCAGCTCCTCGAACAGCTCGGACAGCAGCCACAGAAGGAAGGTCGCGTAAAGCTGCGGCGAGCGCATGAGGCGATCGGCAGCGAGAATGTTGACATAGCCGCGGCCGTCGCGGGTCGTGCGCATGATGTCGGAGATCTGCAGCGCCGGCTCGCCAAAGAAGCGGTCTCCGCCCTGTTCCTCGAGCACAAGGAGACGGCGCTGGATGGCACCGATCGTCGGCGAGGTAATCGATCCGTACTCCGTCCTCAGGTCGGAGGCACGCTCGGCCATGTCGACCAGCAATGCTCGCAGGTCCTTCAGATCGAGGAGCGCAAGACCTTCTTCGTCGGCAATCCTGAAGGCTATGTTGAGGGCGCCTTCCTGGGCTTCGGTGAGCCCAAGCAGGCGCGACAGCAGGAGCGGCCCCATTTCGGAGATCGTGGTTCTGACCGGGTGGCCGGACTCGCCGAACAGGTCCCAGAACACGGTCGGAAAGGCTTCGAAGCCGTAATCATCGAGACCGATCCGGGTCGCACGTTCAAGCAACGCCGGCTTCGGCTCGCCGGCAGCGGCGATGCCGGAGAGATCTCCCTTCACGTCAGCGGCGAAGACCGGTACGCCGACCGCCGAAAATCCCTCTGCCAGAATCTGCAGGGTCACCGTCTTGCCGGTCCCCGTTGCACCGGTGATGAGGCCATGACGGTTGGCCAGCCTGAGCTGCAGGACTTCAGGCTTGCCGCTTGCACCGATGAACAGTGTATCCGCGGTCGCCATCGCCGCCTCCGTTTCCGCGTTGTGGACAGCCGTTCTCATAGGTCAAAGGGCGAAGTCGCGCAACGCGGCGGCGCCGGCTGCGTTGCACGTCGGCCGGACCCGGTGCTAACCACATGGCAAAGGTCAGCGAGGACGTCGCAATGGATGTGCTCATCGAGCAGATCATGAGGACCCACGATCTCGACCGCGAGAAGGCCGAGCAGGCGGTCGGCACGATGCTGTCGGTGCTTGCAACCGAAGGCGACGGCGCCAAGGTCGAGGCACTGTTTGCGGCCATGCCCGGTGCTGCGCAACTGGCGGCAGCCAATCCGGCGCGCAGCGGGCTGATCGGCACATTCGGCGGGACCCTTGTGAGCGCCTATACGCGGCTTTCGGGACTGGGCCTCAGCCAGGACCGTATCCGCGCCATCGGCGAATCGGTCTTCACGTATGCGGAGCGATGCACCGACCGCCAGCTCGTCCGCGACGTGGTGCGATCGGTCAAGGGACTCGATCCCTTTGTTTGACACACTTGCCCGACCGCACTCGATGATTGATAGTGCCACGGTTCAAGACCCCAGGGGGGAGAAGCCAATGGGCTATCCAATCGCAGACATCGAAGGCATCGGGGCTTCCTACAAGAAGAAGCTCCAGGGCGTTGGCATCAGGACGACCGACCAGCTGCTCGAGCGCGCTCGGACGCCGAAACTCCGCAGCTCACTGGCAGCGGAGACGGGGATCGAGGAGTCGCGCATCCTCAAGTGGGCCAACATGGCGGACCTGATGCGTGTGCGTGGTATCGGCGAGGAATACTCCGAACTGCTCGAAGCGGCTGGAGTCGACACGGTCAAAGAGCTGCGCAAGCGCCGCGCCGACAATCTGGCCGCCGCCATCGCGGAAGCCAACAGCGGCAAGCGCAAGCTCGTGCGACAGCTGCCGGGCGAGAAGCGGGTGGCTTCGTGGATCGAAGGCGCCAAGGCACTCAAGCCGATGCTGAGCTACTGACGGGGCCGGCGAAGGTTCGTTCCGCCACGAATGGCCCGGTCTGTCCGCGGACCTCCGGCCGGGAAGCTTGCACGAAGACCCCGCCGCCGGCACCACGCGGGACGGGGCGTTGCTACGTGCCTGAATGAACGTTCGACGTGACCGGCGGACGATATCTTGATTTTGCCGTGATGGCTGGATTGCGCTAGGCTTGTGCAATGCACAATGCCGACCTCGCTCTCGCCTCCGAGTTCCCGCCCGCAACCCGGGCCGACTGGCTCGCCCTCGTCGAGCGTACGCTGAAGGGTGCTCGGATCGACGAGCGGCTCGTCGCCCGCACGGCCGATGGTATCGAGATCCAACCTCTCTATGCGCGTGACGACGCGAAGCAGCCGTTGCCGCGCCACGTCGGGTCGCCGGAATGGCTCATTGCCCAGGCCGCCGACCACCCCGAGCCGGAGGAGGCCAACCGCCAGATCCTCGACGACCTCGAGAACGGCGGCTCGGTCGTCGTGCTGAAAGTCGGCTCGGAGACGCGTCGCGGTATCCGGCTTGCGGAACGACGCGATCTCACCCGGACGCTCGAAGGTGTCCAGCTCGACGCAGTGCCCATTGTCCTTGACGGCGGCGGGGCGGCCATCGAGGCATCGGTGCTGCTGGCCGGGTTATGGGAGGAGAGATCGATTCCGCCCGCCGCGCAGCGTGGTTCGCTCGGGCTGGACCCGCTTGCGGCGGTGGCCCGAAACGGCCGCCTGGGCGGCACCGTTGCCGCCTGGTACGCGCACATAGCCGACCTTATGGGGCAAACCGACCTTCCGGATGGTGTGAGGGTCGTCGTCGCCGACACACGCCCATACCATGCCGCGGGCGCCTCGGAAGTGCAGGAGCTTGCATTTGCAGCTGCAGCGGCGGTCGAGCACATGCGCGGCCTCGAGGCAAGCGGGATACCGATCCAGACGACCGCGCAGCGACTTGATTTCCTGATAACCGCCGATGCGGACGTATTCCTGACCATTGCCAAGTTGCGCGCAGCACGGACCCTGTGGGCGCAGATCTGTTCAGCTTCCGGGATCACGAATGCGCCGATGCAGCTGTCCGTCGAGACGGCATGGCGGATGATGAGCCGCCGCGACCCCTGGGTGAACATGCTGCGGACCACGGCAGCCTGTTTCGCCGCAGCGATGGGTGGCGCGGAACGGGTTACCGTTCTGCCGTTCACCGCGGCGATCGGACAACCGGATGGCTTCGCCCGCCGCATTGCCCGCAACACGCAGCTGATCCTGGAACAGGAATCGCACCTGTCCATGGTGGCCGATCCCGCCGCGGGATCATGGTACGTGGAACAACTCACGCGGGAGTTCGCAGAAGCCGCGTGGAAGCTGTTTCAGAAAATTGAGGCCGGCGGAGGGCTTGCCCGGTCCCTGATGGAGGGACACGTCCAGGCGATGGTGCGACAGACTGCCACTGCTCGCCGCCAGGACGTCGCCGCCCGAAGGCTGCCGCTCACCGGCGTCAGCGCGTTTCCGAACCTCGCCGAGACATTGCCGGCAACTCTACCGCCGGCGGACGCCGGTGAACGTCGCGACAGTAGCGGCCAAGTCCAGCAGACGGTTGCCGAACTAATCGAGATCGCGCGAACCGGCGGCCCGCTGCAGCTCGCTTGCAATGGCGAAACCGTCATCGAACCGCTCGAGGCGGAATACATCGGTGCAGCATTCGAGCGCCTGCGCGACCTGAGCGACCGTTGCCTTGCCGAACACGGCGCTCGCCCACGAATCTTCCTGGCCAACCTGGGCAGGCCCGCCGACTTTAACGACCGTGCAAACCGGGCGCGGAACCTGTTCGAGGCAGGCGGCATTGAGGCAATCATGACCCGGGGCTTCGCTTCGCCGCAGGAGGCAGTAGAAGCGTTTGCGACCTCCGGAACACGGCTCGCCTGTATCTGCGCGGGCGACGACCTCACCGACGCCGCAGATCTTCTGGCCCATGAACTGGGCAGGCACGGAGCGGTCAAGGTCTACGTGATGGATACGTCCGGCAGCGATACAGACGCACCGGACCGAAGCGGTGCGGTCACGACACTGCACGAGGGCGGCGATATCGTGGATATCCTGGAGGATGCCTATCGCGCGATTGGTCTACATCCAGCTGACGCCTCGAGGTAACCCGCATGAAACTGCGAAAGCCACTCTATACCGGCGGATGCCAGTGCGGCTCCGTACGCTACGCGATATACGGTGAACCGGCGGACTCGAGCCTGTGCTACTGCCGCATGTGCCAGAAGGCCGTCGGCGGTCCGTTCGCCGCCTTTGTCACCGCCCGCACCGAGGACTTCGTCTGGACAAGAGGCGATCCGGCGACATTTCAGAGTTCCAACATCGCCATGCGGGATTTTTGTCCCACATGCGGCACGCCGCTCACGTTTCGCGAGCACGGTGACGAGACCATCGGGCTGACCATGGGCAGCCTCGACCAGTGGAACCAGTTCGGCCCGAACCATCAGACAGGAATTGAATCCCGACCCGACTGGCTGCCGCTCATCCCCGGCATGCCGGCGGAGACGACCGAAAGCGCTTCGGAGACTGCGATGGCGGGAAGGATAGAGAGCTACCAGCACCCCGACCATGACACGCCGGAGGGCTGGACGCCGGCGGCATTGCGGGGCTCGCGGGTCCTATGAGCAAGTTGCCTGACTTCACGTCCGTTCGGTTCGCCCCTCCGGACCCCCCGGCGCGGCCACCCGACGACAGGCCATGGCGGACGCCGGAGGGCATCGCCGTCAAGTCGCGCTATGACGAAACCGACATCGAAGGGCTCGACTTTCTTGATACGTGGCCGGGGATCCCGCCCTACCTGCGCGGCCCCTATCCGACCATGTACACGACGAGCCCGTGGACAATCCGCCAGTATGCGGGCTTCTCGACGGCGGAAGAGTCCAACGCCTTCTACCGGCGCAATCTTGCGGCCGGCCAGAAGGGCCTCTCGATCGCGTTCGATCTCGCGACACACCGCGGATACGACTCCGACCACGAGCGTGTCGCCGGCGATGTCGGAATGGCGGGCGTGGCCGTCGACTCGATCTACGACATGCGTACGCTGTTCGATGGCATTCCGCTCGACCGGATGACCGTGTCGATGACCATGAACGGAGCCGTGCTACCGGTTCTGGCGCTCTTCATCGTTGCGGGCGAGGAGCAGGGCGTGCCGCCGGAGAAACTCGCCGGGACCATTCAGAACGACATCCTCAAGGAGTTCATGGTCCGCAACACCT
>CAZSNL010000021.1:0-38376 GCA_964608275.1 uncultured Hyphomicrobiales bacterium
CGGGAAGGTTCTCGTTGTTGGTGCCTTCTCGCTCGCAAAGATACGGAACCGCGTCGAGGCGCATTCCGTCGACGCCCATCGCCAGCCAGTAATGCATGATGGACACCATCTCGCGCAGCACGCGCGGATTGTCATAGTTGAGATCAGGCTGGTGCGAGTAGAAGCGGTGCCAGTAGTAGGCCTGGGCTACCGGATCCCAGGTCCAGTTCGAGGTTTCGGTATCGAGAAAGATGATCCGGGTGCCGAGATATTTCTGATCGGTGTCGCTCCACACGTAGTAGTCGCGTGCGACGGTGCCGGGCTTCGCCCGCCGCGCCCGCTGGAACCAGTGGTGCTGATCAGACGTGTGGTTGATGACAAGCTCGGTGATGACCCGGATGCCGCGCTTGTGCGCGGCCCGCACGAAGCGGCGGAAATCGCGCATGGTCCCGTAGCTCGGGTTCACCTGGCGATAGTCGGAAATGTCGTAGCCGTCATCGCGTAGCGGAGAGGGATAGAACGGCAACAGCCAGATTGCGGTGACGCCGAGTTCCTCGATGTAGTCGAGCTTCTGCATGAGCCCGGCGAAATCCCCGATGCCGTCGTCGTTGGCATCGAAGAACGCCTTCACGTGCAGTTCGTAGATGATGATGTCCTTGTACCAGAGGGGATCGTTCCAGTCGGGCATCGCCTTCTACGCCTCCGCTGGAGGCACGAGCCGCCAGATGGCATAGGGCCTGACGGCCGGGTCGAGGCAGATGTGCTGCACCTTGCCGGTCCAGTCGAACCGGTCGCCGCTCACGAGGTCGACCACTCCGATAACAGCGTCGTCGGGCAGGCCGAACTCCCACAGCGGGATCTCGAAATCTGCCTCCTGCGCGTGGTGCGGATCGAGGTTGACCGCGACGAGGACGCAGTTGTCCTTCTCGTCAGTCATCTTACGGTAGGCGATGATGTTATCGTTCCAGGCATTGAGAAACGCGAGATTTTCGAACTGCCAGAGGGCGGGATTCTCGCGGCGGATGCGGTTGATCAGTCGCACGTCCTCACGGATGTTGCCTGGCCGGTCAAAATCCCAGGCCCTGAGCTGGTACTTCTCGGAATCAAGATACTCCTCCTTGCCGGGAATGGCTGCAGCCTCGCACAGTTCGAACCCGTTATAGATGCCGTAGACGGTCGACAGCGTCGCGGCCAGGACCAGCCGCGCCTGGAACCCCGGGCGGCCGCTGGTCTGCAGGAAGTACGGATTGATGTCCGGGGTGTTGGTGAAGAAGTTCACCCGCATGTACTCCTGCGAACCGCCGCGCGTGAGCTCGGTCAGGTAGTCCGTCAGTTCCTGCTTGGTGTTGCGCCAGGTGAAGTAGCTGTAGGACTGCGTGAATCCCACCTTCGCCAGGCGTTTCATCATCTTCGGTCGCGTGAAGGCCTCGGCCAGGAACACGGCGTCGGGATGGCGTGCCCGCACCTCCTCGATCATCCACTCCCAGAATGGCAGCGGCTTGGTGTGCGGGTTGTCGACCCGGAAGATCTTCACCCCGTGTCCGATCCAGAACAGCACGATGTCGCGCAGCGCATACCAGACCGATGGCAGCGCATCGCGATAGAAGTGAACATTGACGATGTCCTCGTACTTCTTCGGCGGGTTCTCGGCGAACTTGATGGTGCCGTCCGGTCTCCAGTCGAACCATTCGGGATGCTGCCTTATCCAGGGATGGTCCGGCGAGCACTGGATGGCGAAATCCAGGGCAATCTCCAGCCCGTGGTCGCGGGCGGCATCGACCAGGCGCCGGAAATCGTCGAACGAGCCGAGTTCCGGGTGGATCGCGTCATGGCCGCCGTCTGCCGCGCCGATGGCGTAGGGGCTGCCCGGATCGTCGGGTCCGGCGGTCAACGCGTTGTTCGGGCCCTTGCGATTGGTGCGGCCGATCGGATGGATCGGCGGGAAGTACAGCACGTCGAACCCGAGATCACGGACGTAGGGCAGGCGGCGGATGACGTCGTCGAAGGTGCCGTGGACGGTCGGGTCTCCGGACTGGGACCGGGGAAGCAACTCGTACCATGCGCCAAGCGCGGCGATGGTGCGATCGACGACGACTTCGAGCGTGCGGGAATACCGGGACAGATTGGTGCGCGGGCCGGCCCGCCGCATCAGCGCGCCCAGCGCCTCACCCATCAGGAGCGACAGCCGGGTTTCCTCGTCTCCCTCCAGGTCCTTCAGCCGCGATACCGCCTCCTCGAGCGCCTGCCGATCGACGCCGGTCGCAGCGGCGGCCGCGGTGGCGACAAGGGCGGTGCCCTCAACGAGTTCGAGCGCGACCGGCTGGCCGTCGTCGACCTTCTTTGCGGTGTCGGAGCGCCACGACGCGAACAGGTCGCGCCATGCCTCGATCGTGTACTGCCAGCGTCCGATCCGGTCGAGTGCGAACCGGCCGGCCCAGCGATCATTGTCCACGAACACCATCGCGGTCTCGGACCAGCTGTCGTCGGTCTCGTGACGGTACTTTAGGGCGGCATCGATGATGTCGTGACCGTCACAGAAGATGTCCGCCGCCACTTCCAGCACATCGCCGACGACTCGCTTGACGGGAAAGCGCCCGCCATCGAGTTCCGGCGTCACCGCCTCTATCGCCACCCGGTTTTCCGCCAGCGTCCGCAACCGATGCTCTGATTGGTCGGCTGGAACGGCGTACGATGGCGGTGCGCTGCCAACACCAACCAGGATCCGGGCGTCGTACGGCTCGATGACTAGGGGTTCGTCCGCCTCGTAGGTCCGGTGAGGTCCTTGCGGGGTCATGTCGCGGAAGCCGCCGAGCAGCCCGCCGCCGGCCCGTATGGCGCGTCCCAGCGGCGGCGCCGCGGCGGGAGCAGGTGCCGGATTGACGCAGACGATCGCCCCGCTTGCGGCCGTAGCCGGGTCTTCCGAATCGATGCGCAACAGCGCGGCAACCGGCGCTTCCGGCGGGGCAAGCCTGATCAGGCGGGCCTCGTCGTTGAGCGCCGGCGTGGCGGCCTTCAGCCGGTTGACGTCGGCAATGAATTCGCAGAGGTCGAACGGCGCCGAGGCACGAGTAGCATTCCAGCTTTCCTCCCGCGACCGCCTTGGACGCGCGGCGGCACCGAACCCGTATTCGTATCCCATGGGCAGCAGGATGCCCGATGAAATGGCCGCGCTGAACAGATACCGCTGCCGGTAGACCCGTTCGATCGCCGCGATTGAGAGCCCGCCAAGCGTCTGCGCGAGCCGTGGGCCCGAGGGACATTCCGGAAACGCGACGGTGCGCGTGAAGCGCCGGAAGGCCTCGAACTGATCGAGGAACCAGGATGCGCGGAAGTCCCACCATGCGGCACTGTTGAGGAGATAGTCGAAACCGGCCCCTTCGAGCGCGAGAATCCGGTCGAGCGGTGCGCCGATCGCATCGGCAAGGTACACCGGTCGCCCATCGGCTCCCTGCACGTGGTCGAACACATTTCGCCACGCCGGCGCGGGAACGGCGTGGGCATGGCGGCACCGGAATCCGGCGACGCCGAGCGCGAGGCCGTTGGTCAGCTGTTCGGCCAGTTCATCCACCGGGACGACGGAATCGGCAGCAGGTTCGGGCCTTGCGGTTTCGAAGCCCGCAGCGAGCGGATCGACATCGATCATGATCCTGATGCCGTGTTTGCGCGCTTCGGCGCAGAACGCCTGAAACGGCGCCGGCTCGGCCGAGTCGCCAACGGTGGGGGCGTCCCCGGCGACGAGCAACCAATCAAACCCCATGGCGGCTGCGTGGGGCAGATGGTCGACCCAGCCAGCGAGCGGGCCGGCGAGATGCGGATCCAGGCAATAGATGCGCGGGCCTTGACGCGAGACGGCGGGTTGCGGCGCGGCTGGTGCCGGTGCGACACCGGCCGTTCCGCGATTGCGGCTGGCGCCCGAAGAGCGGGTGTCCCTGATCTGGGCGTCTTTCCGCGTGATGTCCAATCGTCCCGAGGCCGTTACGAAGAAGGAGGGTGCACTGATGCGGATCGATGCTCAGTCCGGGATGAGGCCGGCATAGTTCCGACCGGGAGAGACAACCGTACGCGGCAGGGTAGACGCCGGTCCGATCATCGACAACAGCCGTTCGGTGCGCGGCTCGTCGCTGATCAGGGCGCGCAAAAACTGGCGTCGCCACCAGCCGATGTTCTCGCTGCGGACACGGTCCAGCAATAACGCGTGGCGCGCCTGCCTCTCCGACAGTGGCATTTCGAGCGCCTCGCGGATCGCCTGTGCCATGCTCTCGGTATCGTGCGGGTTGACCAGGATCGCCTGATCCAGTTGTTCCGCGGCACCGGCGAAATGCGACAGGATGAGCACGCCCGGATCGGCCGGGTTCTGTGCAGCCACGAATTCCTTGGCGACCAGGTTCATCCCGTCGCGCAATGGCGTGATCAGGCCGACATGACTGCGCCGCAGGAGGCCTGCCAGGAAGGGGCGTTCGGCCTTCGAGTTGAGATAGCGCACCGGTGACCAGCGGAGCGTGCCATGGCGGCCGTTGATGTTGCCGAGTGCGCGTTCCACCGCCGAACGAACGTCCATGTAGGCGGCGATGGTCTCGCGCGACGGCGGAGCGACCTGCAGGTAGGTGACCTTCTCGCGGTATTGCGGCCAGCGGGTCAGGAACAGGTCCATGGCCTCGATGCGTTCGGGCAGGCCCTTGGAATAGTCGAGCCTGTCGACGCCGACGATCAGCTTGTGATCCGGCTCGCCGTTGGCAATGGCCGTGATGTCGGGGTTCTGCGCGTTCCTGCGCGCGTCGGCGGTGAACTGGCCCGCGTCGATACCGATCGGTATGGCGTCGGCCTTGATGATCCGGCCGAGCGACTTCAGTCGCCCGTCGTTCAGCCGTTCAGCACCGAGCTGCTCCTGTGCATAGCGGACGAAGTTCTCGCGATCGCGTACCGTCTGGAACGCGACCAGATCATACGCGAACAACATGCGGGCGAGCTTCTTGTGGTCGGGCAGGGCGGCAAACACTTCCGGCGGCGGGAACGGGATATGCAGGAAGAACCCGATGCGGTTCTTGACGCCGTGCCGGCGCAGGTAGGACGCGTAGGGAATCAGGTGGTAATCGTGGACCCAGATCAGGTCATCCGACCGGATCGTCGGTAGAAGGGCCTTCGCCAGCCGTTCATTGACGGCGAAGTACGTCTTGAGCTGGCTCCGATCGATACGCGCCAAATCCAGCCTGTAATGAAACAGCGGCCACAGGCATTCGTTCGAAAAACCGAGGTAGTAGTCGTCGTATTCCTGTTGCGTCAGGTCGACGGTCAGCGTGGCGAAATCGCTGGTTTCGGTGTGCCGCGGGCCTGCGCTACCCGCACTGCCACTGATCTGGCCGCTCCAGCCGAACCAGAGGCCGTTCGATTGCGAAAGCGCCTCGCCAACGGCGACAGCCAGCCCGCCGGCTCCCTTTCCGGGGGTCTCGGCGACCCGGTTGGATACGACGATCAGACGCCAGTTCCTGCTCCAGTCTTCCTCCTCGGAGGCTTGCTTCTTGTGTGCAGCATCCGCTGCCAACGTCTCGCGCAGCATGTCTCCCGCCAGTTTTTGAACTTGTACGCCAGCTCATGGGGCCATCCGACAGACAACCCTGTCGGGACCCGAAGGTTCCCTCGTCCTGCTGGCTTTCCTGCATATATTGACGGCTGCCGACCGTGGTCAAGACGACTGGTGGCAGCTCGTGGACCCCATTGATTGCGAGCCCCCGCAACGCCGCCACGGGGAGGCACGGGCAACGGGGTGAACCGGCCGGGACCGGTAGGGGCCTTTCATCTTGAGGGGCATCACATATGTCCCGGTGTGAAGGTGGCTGATCTGGCCCGCCAAATGCATGGGATTACGGCAATCCGACCATTTTGATGTGTCGGTGAAGGCGTTAGCATTGCGAACGCCGGAAACCGGCCGGTGATTCGTTCGAGGCAATGTGAAACCGGCAAGAGTAGACATGACGATTCACAACAAGCCGCCGCGTACCAGCGATCTCCAGCAGGCACTGCTGGACCGGCTGACCCTGGGGGTGGGGGTCGCGCCGGACGAGGCCACGCTGCATGACTGGTTTCAGGCAACGGCGCTCACCGTGCGCGAGCAGATCGTCAAGCGATTTCACGAGACCAAACGGCTCATCCGCCGCAAGCGCCTGAAGCAGGTGTCCTACCTGTCGATGGAGTTCCTGCTCGGGCAGAAGCTCGAGCACGCATTGCTGGCGACGGGTCTGCTCGATGAGTGCCGGGAGGCGCTCGCAGCCAACGGCATCCGGCTGGATGACGTGCTGGCACTCGAGGTCAGTCCCGCCCTCGGCAACGGCGGTCTCGGCCGTCTTGCAGCATGCTTCCTGGATTCCGCGGCATCGCTGGGATTGCCGTGTGTCGGTTACGGCATCCGGTACAGATACGGCATGTTCCGCCAGGAGATTGTCGACGGCTGGCAGGTCGAGAAGCCGGATGCGTGGCTTGATCAGCCGTGTCCGTGGGAGTTCCTGCGACCCGAACGCGTCTATCGCATCCGCTTTGGCGGGCGTGTGGAGCACCGGGGATTTCGCGCCCACTGGCTCGATACCGAAGACATCCTCGCCGTTGCACACGATACCCTTGTACCGGGAACAGGCCACTTCGCCGTCAACACGTTGAGGCTCTGGAGCGCGAAGCCTGCAGGTGCGATAGATCTGCATGCCTTCAATCGGGGAGCGTTCCTCGATGCCCAGCTGCCGGAGGTTCGCTCCAAGACAGTTTCGAGCGTGCTTTATCCCGACGACAGCACGATGGAAGGACGCGAGCTCAGGCTACGGCAGGAGCATTTCTTCGTCTCCGCCTCGGTGCAGGACATCGTGGCCCGGTTCCGTGCCGAATATGACGACTGGTCACTGCTGCCCGAGAAGGTGTCCATTCACCTGAACGACACCCACCCGGCGCTTGCTCCCGTCGAGCTGATGCGGCTGCTGATCGACGAGCACCAGCTCGAGTGGGTCGATGCCTGGAACCTCGTCTCGGCGACGTTCTCCTATACCAATCACACGCTGATGCCCGAAGCACTGGAAGTGTGGCCGGTTTCGCTGATGCAACGGGTACTCCCACGGCACTACGAGATCATCAGCGAGATCAACCGCCGCTTTGTCGCCGAGGTAAGCGCAAGGCCCGAAGCATCGTCTGCCGTGCATGCGCTCGAGCTCGTCGAGGGCGGCGAGCGGGTCAACATGGGACGGTTGTCCGTGCTGGCAAGCCGGCGGATCAACGGCGTGTCGGAACTGCACAGCCGACTGGTGCGCGAACGGCTGTTTGCCGACTTCGCGAGGCTTTATCCGGAGCGGTTCGACAATGTCACCAACGGCATTACTCCGCGGCGCTGGCTGATCCAGTCGAACCCCGCCCTGGCGGACCTGATCGACGAGGCGATCGGCCACACCTGGCGCCAAAACCTCGAGGAACTCGCCGCGCTCGAGCCGTTTGCCGACGATGCCCGGTTCCGGTCCCGGCTGGCGGCGTTGAAGCATGCCAACAAGCAACGGCTGGCCAAGGACATCCGCGACCGCGTCGGCGTTGCGGTCGAGCCCGCAGCCATCTTCGACGTGCAGATCAAGCGTATCCACGAGTACAAGCGCCAGCTCCTGACCATCCTCGGCGTGATCGCCCAATGGAACGCGATGCATGCGGAACCGGGCCGCGAGTGGCCGGCGCGGGTCGTGGTGATGGCCGGCAAGGCCGCATCGGCCTACCGGATGGCCAAGCTCATCATCAAGCTTGCGCACGACGTTGGCGCGCGGATCAACTCCGATCCGCTCACCGCGGACCGGCTCAAGCTGGTGTTCCTTCCGAACTACAACGTGCCGCTCGCGGAACGCATCATCCCGGCGGCCGACCTGTCGGAGCAGATTTCCCTTGCCGGTACCGAGGCGTCGGGCACCGGCAACATGAAGCTTGCGCTCAATGGCGCGCTGACGATCGGAACCGCGGATGGTGCCAACGTCGAGATTGCCGAGGCGGTAGGCGCGGCGAACATCTTCACGTTCGGCATGACCGTGGACGAGGTAGCCGCCCTCAGGGCATCCGGATACCAGCCGCGGGCCGTGTACGAGCGCGATCCGCGACTGCGCCAGGCCATCGACCAGATCGCGAACGGCGAGTTCTCGCCCGACGATCGGGAGCGGTTCCGGCCGATCGTCGACGCGCTGCTGGATAGCGACACCTACATGCTGCTGGCAGACTTCCCGTCCTACTGGGAGGCGCAGCGGCTGGTCGAACGGACATGGCTCGACACCGAGGGCTGGCGCCGCAAGTCCGTCCTGAACATAGCCGGCAGCGGCCGGTTCTCCAGCGATCGCGCCATCCGCGAGTACGTCGACAAGATCTGGTACGCCAGCCTTCTCGACGATTGAGCGCCGGGCCCCGACCTACAGCTTCCCTCTCTGATGGAGGTCGGCGAGCACGTCCCGTAGGCGGGCTGGCGTCACCCCGCAGGCGGCGAAGGTGCCGGTGCGCTCGGCGATGTTGTCCTCGACCATCATGGCGACCTGGCTGCGGGTGACGGGTGCTGAGGGCAGCAGTTCGGCCACTCTGGCGAGCGGCCTCCAGATCCCGAGCGGGACCGGCAGCAGCTTGGTGCGCGCACCGACCTGAATCGCTATCTGCGTCACCACCTCGCGGAACGGCAGGATGTCGGGTCCACCCAGCTCGTGAACGCGGCCCTGCAGGTCTTCCCGTTCGGCAATGCAGCGAATGGCGCGTGCGACATCGACCACGTGAACGGGTTGCAGCCGGGTGGTGCCCTGGCCGAACAGCGGAAAGACCGGGAACCGCCGCAGCAGCTCGGCGAGCTTCGTGACGAAGGCATCGCCCTCGCCGAACATCACCGAGGGGCGGATGACGGTTGCCGCCGGAAAGGCCCTTCGGACCACGTCCTCGCCCTGGCCGCGGCTTGCGATGTACGGATCGGCTGCATGCGGGTCGGCGCCGATGCCGGACAGGTGGACCAGGGTCTTCGTCCGTGACGCCGCAGCCTGGCGCGCTACCCGTTCTGCACCTTCGACATGAATCGTGTGAAAGGTTGCCGAGCCGCGTTCCACATAGAGGCTCACGGCATTGATCACAGCGTCCGCTCCGGCGACGGCATCGCGAACGTCGTCACCATCGGTGATATCGGCCCTGACCGGCAGCACCGACCCCGATGCGCCGGCGAACAGGCCAGCCGCGCGCTCGGGGTGCCGCGAGGCCACGCGCACGGTGCTCCCAGACGCGAGAAACCCCTCAACGATGCGCCGGCCGAGAAACCCGGTGCCTCCGAAGACCGTAACGATCGCCGGCATCGAAGACCGGGGCTCGTCGCCCGCCGCGGACGCTCCGTTCTCCTGTTCCTGCATGAAGGCGGCACCTTGAATGCGTGGAATGAAGGCCGATGCCTGACGCCGTTCGCTACCGCCTCGCAAACGCCTCCGGTCAGGGCGTGTTCCGCCGGGTCGGACGGTGCGCGAAGGTGGTCATGTATCGCGGCGGTAATTTTGCCGAAGCGGGAGGGAACGATGTGGCGTGTTCTTGCGTTCGGTGGGCATTGGACGACTTGAAGAACACCCCCAGGTCCTCCCTCCTCCCCAGATCCCGCACCGCCTGGGGGTCGGGGCCCGCCGGGAAACCCGGCGGGCCCCTTTTCATATTTGTTCGCAGCGGATTTGCCAACCCGCACCACCGTGTGTTCTGCTGAGGGGCGCGCCCGGTTCAGACGGAGCGCGGAAAGGAGGACCCATGCTGCGACGCTTCATCATCGAACGGGAAATCCCGCGGGTCGGCAGCCTCGACAGCGAGCAGATGAAGGCGGCAGCCGGACAGTCCAATTCGGCATTGCAACAGCTTGGCAGCGACGTGCAGTGGATCGAGTCCTACGTGGCCGACGACAAGACGTTCTGCGTCTATCTCGCGACCGACGAGGACGCGATCCGCAAGCACGCCGCGATCAGCGGCTTCCCCGCCTCGACCATCACAGAGGTGAGGCGGATGATCGATCCGACCACCGAGCGGACCGGTTAGCGTCCGGGTCAGGTGGCTTTTCGCCCGCGATAGGGCGGTTGGCGGGTGTCGGGGCTGACGCCTCGAGGTTCGTCGGAGATTGATCAAGGTCATTCAACTGCAGGTCCGGGTGCCGAGGCACGCGGGCGCGGGGTTTCGTGTGGCCGCTGTTCGCGGTCACGGTGCGCCGTGCGACAGACAGCCGCTGGCCGGAACCGCCGTCGAGCAGCCCGGTTCGCCAATTGGCGAAATCCAGCTCGACAGAGGAGATCATGATGGCTGAACTCAGCGGCAAGACAATCGCGATACTGGCAACCCACGGCTTCGAACAATCCGAACTGATGGAACCCAAGCGCCGGCTCGAGGAGGCCGGGGCAACGGTCCGGATCGTCTCTCCGGAGACCGGCGAAATTCGGGGCTGGAGAGACAAGGACTGGGGAGCGACGGTCAGGGTCGACGTACCGGTGCAGGAGGCGCGCGTCGAGGATTACGACGCATTGGTGATACCGGGCGGACAGATCAATCCGGACCTGCTGCGGATCGACGAGGCGGCAGTATCGTTCGTCCGCGACTTCTACAATTCGAAGAAGCCGCTCGCGGCCATCTGCCATGCACCGTGGGTGCTCATCGAGGCAGGCATCGTCAAGGGCCGCATCGTAACGTCCTACAAGTCCATCAGGACCGACCTGATCAACGCCGGCGCAAACTGGGTCGACAAGGAAGTCGCGGTGGACGAAGGCCTCATCACCAGCCGGCACCCCGGTGATCTCGAGGCTTTCTCGGCCAAGATCATCGAGGAGGTGCAGGAGGGCCGCCACTACCAGCGCCAGGCCGCCTGAACCGTCCGGCCATTGCAGGATCGGTCACGGCCGCTGGGCCATGCGCCGGCTGCGGCACGCGGTTGGTGGTGCGGCGGGGCGTTTCGCCCCGCCGCTGCATTGGGCTGCTGGAACAGACGCGTTGCGGTGAACAGCAAGCGACCGATCGGGACTTCGATCGGTCGCAGGGACGACGTTCAGGGCATCAGCTCCCTTCCGCGCCAGATCGTGTGTGTCCTGTGGTGAAATCGGGGAAAATTTGCCATCGCCGAAGCGCCACGGTGATTGAAGGTTTGCCGCGGGCCGTATATCGAGACCGTTCGGTTACCCGGCAAGCATTCGGAAAAGGAGACGAGGGGCGATGGTGGCGACAGCGGGCGACAAGCATGCGGTGATGATCATGGTGGCGCCGAACGGTGCGCGGCGTACCAAGGCGGATCATCCGGCGGTGCCGATTACCCCGGCCGAAATCGCCGAAGATGCGGTACGTGTCCTGAAGGTGGGTGCGAGCGCCATTCACCTCCATGTCCGTGATGACGACGGTGGCCACGTGCTCGATGCCGCGCGCTATCGGAAAACGACCGAGGCAATCCGCGCCGCGGTGGGTGACGATGTCGTGGTACAGATCACCACCGAGGCGGTCGGCCGTTACGGGCCGACCGAACAGATGGACGTGGTGCGCGAAACGCTGCCAGAGGCGGTGTCGCTGGCGCTGAGCGAGATCTGTCCCGACGAAGCGGCCGAAGACGACGCGCGCAGCTTCTTCGCGTGGCTCCGGGACAGCCGCATCTCGCCCCAGTTCATCCTCTATTCGCCGGACGAGGTAACCAGGCTTCTCCGTCTGCGCGAATCCGGCGTCGTGCCGTTTGCCGCGCCATTCCTCCAGTTCGTGCTCGGCAAGTATTCGGCGGATCAGGAGTCCGACCCGGCCGATCTCGACCCCTTCATTGCCGCGCTCGGCGGCGAGACCATGCCATGGTCGGTGTGTGCCTTCGGCCGGCGCGGGATCGAGTGTGGCGCCAAGGCAATCGCCTGCGGTGGCCACGTGCGTATTGGACTGGAGAACAATCTCCATCTCGCCGATGGCACGCCCGCCTCGGGCAATGCCGATCTGGTCGCCGCCGTGGCGGATGCCGCCCGCGAGCGCGGTCACCCGATCATGGACGGGCACGAAGCCCGCAGGTTCATGCTGGAAGCGGCGAGATAGGCCGCGGTCATGCCGAAGGCGGTGACGTCAACGGCGGCAGGCCCATGACCTTTTCGATGCCCGGCGTTTCGCCTGCGTCGTACTCGTAGGCTGCCTCGGGAGGATTGGCTTCGGTGGGCGCCAGGCTGGCATTGTGGCGATAGAGGGTGGAGCAGTAGGAGCAGACGATCTCGGTCTCGTCGCCCATGTCGATGTAGATGTGCGGATGGTCGTGGGGCGGACGGGCGCCGGTGCACATGAACTGCTTGGAGCCTACCTCGATCACGGGCACGCCCATGTCGTTGTGGAAATGTGGCGTCGGATGGTCGGTCATGGTCGCAATCCTTGTTCCCTTGCAGGCGGAGATAGCACAGCCGACCCGAAGCGCAAACCGCCGCCGTGAAGAATGCCGCGGCTGACCGAAGATGGGGCTCATTCCATGAAGCAATTCAATTCCGACGGCGTGGACATTGCATTCCTGGATGAAGGGGAGGGCGATCCCGTCCTGCTCATCCACGGCTTTGCGTCCAACGCCAGGGTGAACTGGGTCGATACCCACTGGGTCAGGACGCTGCTGGATGACGGGCGTCGCGTCATTGCCATCGACAATCGCGGCCACGGCGCCAGCGAGAAGCTGTACGAACCGGAAGCCTACGGGGCGCCGGTGATGGCGGACGACGCGGCGAGACTGCTCGAACACCTTGGCATCCCGGAAGCGGACGTGATCGGCTATTCGATGGGCGCGCGCATCGCGGCCTTCCTGGCGATCCGGTATCCCGACCGGGTCCGCAGCGTGGTGTTCGGCGGACTCGCGGCAAACATGATCCGCGGAGTAGGAGGCGCCGAGCCGATCGCCCAGGCCCTTGAGGCCGACAGCATCGACAGCGTGCAGGATCCGATGCCACGATCCTTCCGGGCGTTCGCCGAGGCCACCGGCAGCGACCTGCGTGCGCTCGCGGCCTGCATGCGGTCGTCGCGTCAGAAGATCACCGAGGAGGAACTTGGCCGGATCGGCGTGCCGGTGCTGGTCGTCGTCGGCGGCAGCGACGACATCGCCGGCTCGCCGGAACCGCTCGTGGCGGCAATACCCGGGGCCAGGGCGCTGGTGATCCCGGGCCGCGATCACATGAAGACCGTCGGCGACAAGACGTTCAAGAAGGGCGTCCTCGAGTTCCTCGCCGAGCGGCCCTAGCGGCGCGCCGGCGCCAGCGACTTCGTCTCAGAGGAACAGGAAGTCGTTGGCGTCCACGTCGCCGATCGTGACACCGACGAGACGAAGGTCGTCATTGTCGTCGATGAAGATCCGCACGCCATTCGCCGTCTGCTGCATCGCCGCCTGGACATCGGCGAAGTCGGCGAAATGCGCATTCTGCGAAAAGTCGATGAGGTCGTGCCCCGGCGAAGCGTTGTCGGCATCGAAGTCGGTGATCCGGTCGCGCCCGTGGTTGGTGGCGAACTTAAACACGTCGCCTCCCGATCCACCCTGGAGGGTATCGCTCCCGGCGCCGCCGATCAGCGTATCGGCGCCTGCGCCGGCCCTCAACGTGTCTGCTCCGGCGCCGCCGTCGAGGCTGTCGTCGCCGCCGCCACCATCGAGGGTGTCGGCGCCGCCGAGGCCGCGCAGCGTGTCATTGCCGGCAAGGCCCTGGAGGCGCTCGTCGGCGCCCGAGCCGGCAACCAGGTCGCCGAGAACGGTGGCGATGACGTGTTCGATGCTCGTCAGCGTGTCTCCTTCGGAGAAGCCGCCGTTTCCCAGCCCCGACGCCAGGTCGATGAATACGGCGCCCCCCGACGAGCCGCTGTAGTCGGCAAGGTCGAAGCCGCCGCCGCCGGACAGCGAATCGAGGCCGGCCCATCCGACAAGCGTGTCGTTGCCGCCGCGGCCGAGCAGGACGTCGTCACCGATGTTTCCCTCCAGCAGGTTGCCGTCAGCGGATCCCACAAGGGTGTCGCTGCCGAACCCGCCGACGACCCTTTCGATGCTGGAGAGCCGGTCGCCCGAACCGGGACCGCTGATGTAGCTGCCGGTGGTCAGGTTGACCGACACCGGGTCGTTCTCGGCCGAAAAGTCCGCGGTATCGAAGCCTCCGCCGCCATCCAGCGTGTCCACCCCCGGTCCGCCGACGAGGGTATCGGCACCCCCGCCGCCCAAGAGCCGGTTGTCGCCGAAGGTGGCGACGAGCAAATCGTCGCCGGCACCGCCGCGGAGCACATGGCCGCCACTGCCGCGAAGATTGTCGTCGCCGGCGCCTCCGACAAGCCAGATGGTTGTCGACGCGGCGACGAGGGTATCGTCGAATGCCGATCCGATCAGCCGTTCTATGCCCTGGAGCGTGTCGCCCTCGGCATGGCCTCCGGTCCCGGTGCTGATGTCCGGCTGTACGGGAGCAATGCTCACTGCGGCGTTCGAATCGCTGTAGTCGGCGGTGTCCGTCCCATCGCCGCCCTCGATCGAATCCGATCCTGCCGCGCCGATCAGCGAGTCATCCCCGTCGCCGCCGATCAACAGGTCGTCCCCGACGCCGCCGCGCAAGGTGTCGTTGCCGGCGAGGCCGGAGAGGGTGTCATTGCCGCGGAGCCCGTCCAGCCGTTCGTCGCCGGTCGTGCCGGTCAGCGTATCGTCGCCATCGGAACCGATGAGCCATTCGATGCCGAACACCGTATCGCCCTGCGCGTCGCCGCCGGTGCCCGACGAAATCGACAGGTTGACGTTCACGGCGGCACTCGATTGCAGATAGCTCACCCTGTCGAAGCCGTCGCCGCCATCGACCAGGTCGGCACCGGGATCGCCGCTCAACCGATCGTCTCCGGCAAAGCCGCGCAACGTGTCCGCGCCTTCGCCGCCGTTGAGAACGTCATCGCCGCCCATGCCCACAAGGCTGTCGTCGCCGCTCGATCCGGTGAAGCGATCGGCGTGGGCCGAACCCTGCAATCCCTCGATGCTGACGAGCGTATCGCCTGTCGCTTCGCCGCCGCGCATCTTGCCGGTGGCGAGATTGCCGATCACGGGTGCCTCGGAGAGGTCGTAGGTCGAGACGTCGAAGCCGGCGCCGCCGTCGATCAGGTCGCCGCCCTGGCCGCCATTGATGGCGTCGTTGTCGGCGCCGCCCCGGAGCGTGTCCTTTCCCTCGTCACCGCGCAGCACGTCCGGACCGGCGCCGCCGACGACCGAGTCGCGCCCGGCGCCGCCGAACAGAATGTCGAAGCCGGCCCTGCCGGAAAGCACATCGTTGCCGTCATTGCCGACGAGATGGTCGTCGAGGGCGGAACCGGAGAGCGTGTCGGCGAAATTTGAGCCGGTGAGGTGTTCGATGCCGAGGAGGGTGTCGTTCCGCGCATACCCCGCGCTGCCCAGCCCGGTCGCGAGATCGACTGCGACGCCGGCGGGTGCGGCACCGTAAGTGGCCTGGTCGAAGCCGTCGCCGCCGTCGAGCACCTCGGCGCCCTGCCAGCCCATGAGGGTATCCCTGCCGTCGCCGCCGCGGAGTACGTCGGCGCCTCTGTTGCCGAACAGGAAATCATCGCCCGCGCCACCGACGAGGAGTGAGTTTCCGATTCCGCCGATCAGCGCGTCGTTGCCGCCACGGCCGAACAAGGTATCGTTGCCGTTGAAGCCCGAAAGCTGGTCATTGCCCTCGCCGCCATCGAGGACGTCGTCGCCGGCGCTGCCGTTGAGCGTGTCGTTGAAGGCCGAACCGATCAGTACCTCGATCCCGGTCAGCGTATCGCCCTGGGCGTGGCCGCCGGTGCCCGTGAAATCGATGGTCACGTTCACCGCGTCGCCTGATCCGCTGTAGTCGGCCGTATCGCTGCCACCGCCGCCGTCGAGACTGTCGCCGCCCGCGCCGCCGATCAGCGTGTCCGCGCCGCTGCCGCCGCGCAGCGTGTCGCTGCCGCCGAGGCCGGAGAGCAGGTCGTCGCCGCCGAAGCCGCGCAGGAGGTCGTCCTCGGCTCCGAACCCGGTGAGGGTGTCGGCATTCGGTCCGCCGTCGATGGTTGCCATGGATACCGCTCCTCGTCAGGATCGACTGCGGGCGGAAGCGTGACGATCGGATCCGCGCGTAGCCGGGATGAAGTCTGATGTCAGGAACCGTTCATCTGCACCCCTTGTTCCGGCGCCAACGTCGGGCCGGCAACCTTCGTGCCGGCCGCCCTGGAGCGGGTTCTGTGGCGGGATTTTATCATGATCGCGAGCGGTCAGTCTTTACGAATCGGCGATATCGATCGCGGTGGCGCAATCGCTCGCTTCGCGGGGCAGGGCGCCCGTGGCCCGCTGTGGCAGCGCTACCCGCCGCAGGCTCGGGACGCGCCGGCGCTACCGCCCGTACAGGGGCCCCCGGCCTTCAGAACAGGAAGTCTCCTGCGTTCAGGTCGGCCACATTCAGGTCCGCGAGCAGGAGGCGATTGTCCGGATCGATGCGGATGCGCACGCCGGCCGCGACCTGCGTCATTGCCGCCTGAACGTCGGCGAAATCGTTGAAATTGGCATTCAACGAGAAGTCGATCAGGTCGTGATCGCCGGAGAGGTTGTCAGCATCGAAGTCGGCAATGCGGTCGGATCCGTGCCCGTCGCCGAACTCGAACCGGTCGCCGCCGCCGCCGCCGAACAGCACGTCGTCGCCGCCGCCGCCGACGATCCTGTCGCCACCCTCGCCACCGCGGACGGTGTCGGCACCGTCGCCGCCAAACAGGGTGTCGTTTCCGGCGTTTCCGGAAACGATGTCGCTGCCGAGATCACCCTGCAGCCAGTCGTCTGCCGCGCCTCCCGACAGGCTGTCGGCGCCGTCGGAACCGAAAAGGCTGTCCATGCCGCCGCCGCCGACGAGCGTATCCCTGCCGTCGCCGCCGTCTATCGTGTCCGACCCGCTGCCGCCGCGCAGCACATTGGCGCCGAAGCTGGCTGCGAGCACGTCGTCACCGCTCGCGCCGATGACGGTGTCGCGCCCGGCGCCGGGGAACAGGGTGTCATTGCCGTCGCCGCCGGCCAGTCGATCGTTGCCATCGTCGCCGGAAAGCAAATCGCCGTCGACGCCGCCCATGATGGTGTCGGCAAAGCGCGAACCGGCGGCCTCCTCGATCCCGGTGATCAGGTCCCCGTTCGCATGACCGCCGGCGACGGTGCCCGATCCCAGATCGATCAGGACGGCGGCGCCGGAGCCGCCATAGCTGATGCGGTCGATGCCGCTGCCGCCGCTGAGCGTATCCGCGCCGGCGCCACCGTCCAGAGTATCGTTGCCATCGCCGCCGAGCAGGAGATCCTGGCCGCCGCCACCGTGGAGTTGGTCGTGCTCGCTGCCGCCTTCGAGGCGATCATTGCCGGCGCCGCCGTTGATGGTGTCGTTCGCAAATTCGCCCAGCAGGACGTCGTCTCCGGCGCCGCCCTCGACCAGATCGTCGCTGCCGCTGGCGAAGATCGTGTCCATGCCCCGCCCGCCGCTGAGGACGTCGTTGCCCCCGAAGCCGCTTAGCTGGTCATTGCCGTCTCCGCCGGCGAGAAGATTGGCCAGCACCGAACCGACCAGCGTGTCCGCGAAATCAGAGCCGATGACCATTTCGACCGCGACAAGGCTGTCCCCCTCAGCGTCGCCGCCAACGTTCAGGTTGAACGCGAGGTCGACGCGCACTCCGCCGGAAGACGCGCTGTAGTCGACCACATCGAGACCGGCACCGCCGTCGATCGTATCGGCGCCGGCATGACCCGATACGGTGTCGTTGCCGTCGCCGCCGGCGAGGGAGTCCGCCGAGTCAGAGCCAAAGAGCCGATCCTCCCCCGGCCCGCCGTCCAGGACATCCCCCGACCCGCTGTCGATCGGACTGGCAGAGCGCTGGGCGGCAAGCGTGTCGTTGCCCGCTCCGCCGGAAAGCACGTCGTCGCCGTGCCAGCCTTCGACGAGGTCGTCGCCGCCGCCTCCGGCGAGCGTGTCATTGCCGAACTGTCCGGATAGCGTGTCCGCACCGCCCCGGCCGCGGACCAGGTCATTGCCGGTCGCGCCATCGAGGAAGTCGGATTGCGAGGACCCCCTCAGGGTATCGTCGAAGGCGGAACCGGAAATGCCCTCGATGCCGGTGAGCGTGTCTCCCTCGGCGGCGCCGCCGGACGCGCTTCCGTTCGCCAGGTCGATCTGCACGCCGCTGGAACCGGCATAGTCCGCAATGTCGAAGCCGGCGCCGCCGCGGAGCAGATCGGCGCCCAATCCACCGTGAAGCGTATCGTCCCCGTCGTGCCCGAACAGGCGATCGTCGCCGGCCTCGCCGTCGACAACATCGTCGTTGCCGCTCCCCCGGAGCGTGTCGCCGAATCCGGATCCGGCAATCCCTTCAACTCCGGTGAGCGTGTCGCCCTCGGCATGGCCGCCGCTGCCGGAACCGGACTGCAGGTTGACCAGGACTGGAGCGTTGGAAGCGCGATAATCGGCGAAGTCGAGGCCTGCGCCGCCGTCGATCAGGTCGCTGCCGCTGCGTCCGGCAATGATGTCGTCGCCGGCGCCGCCTCGCAGGATGTCGTTGCCGGCGCCGCCGACAAGGACATCTTCGGCGGCACCGCCCGACAGGGTATCGGCGCCGCCGAGGCCTGACAGCCGGTCGTCGCCGCCACGACCGCGAATGAGGTCGTCTTCGTCGGCAAGGCCGGCGAGGATATCGTCGAGCGGTCCGCCGTTCAGGGTGGCCATGGCCGCCACCTCCACGCTTCCACGCACACTGCAAGGCTCGCTTCGGAGCGGGCGGTGCGTGTCAGGCGGTTGATCCAGCCGCCAAGGTGCCAGCGCGGGCAGACTTCCGCCGGCCTCCGTGGGCCAGGATCAACAAGGTTTCATCCTATCATGAAAGCGGGATCGGGTCGCTGGCGAACTTCGCACCCCGGGGCATGATAGGTTGAACATGGGTTGACCGTGTGCACGGTGATGAAACGCCCGGTGGGCACGGCGGTGACGGAGGCGTCTTCCTTGTTTCGCGGCCCCTCATCGCCATGTACACTCGATGGAAACCGTTGCTGGCGAGGATGACATGGTGCAACAGCAGACACGATCGTCCCGCGACCCCTCGATCGATGCCGTAGACCCGGTCTGGTCGCGCATTCGCGCCGAGGCGGAGGAAATTGCCGCCAGGGACCCCACGCTCGGCGGCTTCATCTTTTCCACCGTCCTCAATCACGACACGCTCGAAAGCGCGCTGTGCCACCGGCTCGCACAGCGGCTTGACCATGCGGATGTCAACAGCGAACTCATCGAACAGGCATTCCAGGATGCGCTGGAGGCGGAACCCGAGATCGGCGCCGCGGCGCGTGCCGACATCGTGGCGACGTATGACCGCGATCCCGCCTGCCACAGGCACATCGAGCCGCTGCTCTATTTCAAGGGCTTCCAGGCGGTCCAGACCTATCGGATGGCGCATCGGCTGTGGCATCTGGGGCGCGAGGATTTCGCGCTCTACCTGCAGAGCCAGGCCTCGCAGGTGTTCGGGGTCGACATCAATCCGCTGGCGAGGATCGGGCGTGGCATCTTCTTCGACCATGCCACCGGCATCGTGATCGGCGAAACGGCGGTGCTGGAGGATGACTGCTCGCTGCTGCACAGCGTGACGCTGGGCGGCACCGGCAAGGAGGGGGGCGACCGTCATCCCAAGGTGCGCCGCGGGGTGCTGATCGGTGCCGGCGCGAAAATTCTCGGCAACATCGAGATCGGCCATTGCTCGCGGATCGCTGCCGGCAGTGTGGTCCTGCACGACGTGCCGCCGAACCGCACCGTCGCCGGCGTGCCGGCCCGTGTCGTCGGCTTTGCCGGCTGCGACGAGCCGGCGCGGCGCATGGATCACATGGTGACTTTGGACGACCGCGAGCCGTAAGGGGCGAGCGCCGGCCGGTGCGCCGGGTTGCACGGCCGGCTTGAAGGTTCTATGTCCCGGTGCCGGGACATGGTCCCCTACAGGCAGGAGCAAGTGGTGCAGCCGAACGAGATCAGACGACTGGAACGGTATCTGCAGCGGACATTCCAGCTGCCGTCGATGCAGGTTCGACAGCGTCCGCAGAAGGACGATTCCGCGGAGGTGTACATCGGCGAGGAGTTCATCGGCGTGATCTTCCGCGACGATGAGGACGAGGACCTGTCGTACTCGTTCCAGATGGCGATCCTGGAATACGACCTCGAGGACTAGCGCGCCGTAGCGCGCTCATCGGCTCCCATTGCCGCAAAAGCGGCGGTCGCGCGGTGGCGCGGCAGGGGGGCAACGAACTCCCTGGCACCACTCCCACCCAAGAGGCGAGGCCGGCCGCGGGGCTTCCGGCGACCCTCCGTGGACCACGCACGGTTTGCTCGTCGCCGGTGTTCCACAGGCGCGTTCACCATAATCGCCCGAGGCGCTTGCTCACGGTTAACGGACCGTTACCATGGCCCGCGCGAGGGAGCCGGCCGGCCAGGACCTGTTGGACGGCCAGGGCCCTCCCAAGGGGAAATCCGAACGGACCGACCGACATGAGCGGATGGGAGCTGTTTGTGCTGACGACGGCCACCGGCTTCGTTGCCGGCGGGCTCATCGGCAGCCTGTACAGGCTGATCACCGACCGTCCTGTCGGCCTCGAGCTTCTGACGGCGAACGGCCTCGTGCTGCCGTTCAACGTGACGGCGCTGGTGTTGGCCGGCCCGACCGTCATCATGCAGAACGCCATCCGTGCCCGGATCGTCGAGGGACGGCCGGCCTACTGGCTGGTGTTCTGTGCGTTGATCTCGGGATTGTGGAGCTTCCTGCAGGGCGTGTTCATCCTGCACGTGATCATCGCCCTGCGCGGGCACTGGCCGATGTGACAAGAAGCCGGAGCCGACCCCGGGTGGGACGGGGTCGGCTCCGCGTGGGACCCGGTCTACTGGGATGGGGAGGGGGACGTGGACCGGGTCTCGGGGAAACTCGCTGTGATCACTGCCGCGGCATGGCGGGTCCTGAAACGACGCCGTGGCTACGGCCGGGAACGGGTTGCAGTGCCACCCAGACCATCGGGTGGTTCTGCGACTGCCGCTTGACGAACGTGTAGGACGTCTCGAGCCACGGCAGGATCTCCGGTTCCTGGTTGTCGAGCACCAGGTCGCCACGGTCGGTCGCAACGGTCAGCACCGCGTGGCCGGCATCCTGGTCGTCGAGGACCACGGTGATCCGAAGTGCCGACGCCGGCCACCCGAGCCCGATGAGATAGCGGCGCTTCAGCAGCACGTAGTCTTCGCAATCGCCCTTTGATCCCGGATACGTCCAGTATTCCGGCAGATTGTACAGTTCCTCGTCGGTCGCCGGCTCGATCGTCGTGTTGACGTAGGTATTCACCTGCTGCAGTTCCTGCCAGCGTTCCGGCGTCAGTTCGACGCGCGTCGCGTGGCGATCGCCCGGCAGACAGTCTTCGGCGTGCGAGCGACAGAAATTCACGTAGCCGATCGGCGGCAGCGTCTCTCCGAATTCGCTGAGGAAGCGACTCGTCTTCATCGTTTCCGCCTGACCGTCACCTGGACCTGCTTGCGCTTCCAAGACCATTCCCATCATCAACGCGCAGACTAGTCCTGCCACCACCCTTGTGCTTGTAGACATCCTCTCCCCCTGCTCGTTTTATGGCGAGGAGGATCGCATATACTGCTTGAGATACGCATAAGTGCATCTCGCAGTTTTTAGTTTTGTTTTTAACGATTTGGCATGAATTCTTTATCGAATCTTACATGCTGTTCGCGCGTCCGCGACAGAGACTCCGTTGCACGTGATGCTGGTGCAGGAAGGGGTGCCCCGCGGCCGAAGCGGGCAGGGCGCCGGCGCGAGGTGGAACCCGGAAAACCGGGGCGTTCGCGCGGCGCTCAAGGTGGATGATGGCCAGGGCCGGCGGTCCTGATCCCGGGACGCCTGCAGGTGCGGGAAGCGGTCATCGGCGATGTAGGATTGCGCGTCGGGGGTCGACGGGCTGCCGAGGATCCGGTTGCGGTGCGGATGGCGGCCGAACGCGGCGATGACCCGTCTCACGTCACGGGCGTGGTCGACCAGCAACCGGTAGATGGGTTCGAGGTGAGGGGCGCCTCCGCTGCAATCTGCCCGCGGAGAACCGGCCGGTCCGGTCCCGTCTGCTTCTGACGAATGCCGGAGCCGGAAGTTTAGCGGATGTAGCGGGCGAGGGTGTGCTCGTCGAGCAATTCGGCAAATTCGACCGCGATGCCGTCCGGCAGCATCCGGGTCACCCGCGCGCGGGACTTGCCGAGAACCACCTGGGTCCCGATCGGCGGGGCGACCGACGTCCGTACGGCGGCGCCGCTGAGCGAGATGTCGATGATCTGACACGCCGACACCCGGCCATCAGGCAGGATCAGCGTCGTGTTGCCGTCGCGTGGTTCGTAGCGCGTGTAGAAGCGCTTGTCGGGCAGGCCTTCCACGTCGCGGTACTTGAGCCAGCTCAGCCGCGCCGCGAGCTTTTCGCGCTTGAGCGCGGGAAGCGTCAGCGCCAGCCGGAAATCGCGCCCGGAGATATCCTCGACACGGCCCTCCAGCCGGCCGATCTCGTCGATATAGACGACGACGCGTTCGCCGATAGCGGGGATGTGGTCGCTGGAAAGCCGGGCATAATCGACCGTCATTTCGCGCGTCTGGCACGAATACTCGTGCCGATCCTCGCACATGAACCGTCCGAACAGGATGGTTCCGAGGTCAGCGTCATCCTGCTCCTCAGGGAAATCCTCCAAGGGTTCCAGGAACACCGCCATTTGCCGATCCCGTTGCCGAAAGACGTATGCGTCTGCCCACTCCACCCACTGGCACGATAGGTGGCCGGTCGTTAACGGCGGGTTACCGCGGAGATGCTTCAGCCGTCGGCGCCGCCGTCGATGACCCAGAAATTGCCACGGCGTCTGCTGCGCGGGGGCGGCGGTGCGGCGTCTGCGAACTCGTCAATGCCGATGCTGCCATCGAGGTCGATGAAGTGCGGCATGCGGCCGGGCCAGATCAGCCGCAGGCTGGCGAGGCGGACGGTGAGGAGAGGGGAGCGGTCCAGCGCCTTGTCGCCGACCGCAAGCGAGAACACGCCCATAACCTGCACCCGGCGGTCGCTGTCGGCGAGGGCGGGAAGAATCAGGCATTCCAGTGCATGCTCGCGCCCGTCAACCGAATAGCCGCGTGCGCCGAGGACGGCGCCGGCCAGGTCTTCGGAGACCGTGTAGAGCAGCGAATCGAGGCATTCGCGCTCGGCGGGCGACCACGGGCGCAGGAAGTTCTCGCCGCTGAGCTCGCGGGCGAACATCCGGCACAGCGCGGTTCCGGCGAGCCGGAACGGATAGCTGCGGGCACCGTGCCGCTCGACGATGAACGTGTTGGGAAGCACGGCCTTGAGGCGGCGCGGCGTAAGCTCGCTGCGCAGAGGTGCCGGGTGCTCGCCACGGGCACGATTCCAGCATTCGTACAAATGTTGGCTATTGGGGTGCTTCATCAGAGCCTGCCCGCCCCCCGCATCCGCATGTGTTCTCCCTCGTACCCGGCCGTCGGCCGACCGCGCGGCAGCGTCATCTGCGGCGTTTCCGACTGGTACACCCGGCCCCGATACAGGGGGCCAGCCCATCCCCCGGAGCAGTTTTCGTGCCATTGCATTTGCCAAGCGGCGCAACGGCCCATAAAACAGCCGCTCCAGTCCCGAGGCTACGCCAGTCGAGCACCATGGAGCAACCGGACGAACGCCCTTCTCCACGGGCGATTAACGCCCCGCGCGTCGTGCTGGCGCTGATTGCGGTGTTCGTGCTCGTTCACGTTGTGCGTACCTGGGCTTCGCCCGCCACTGACCTTCGCATCCTGCTGACGTTCGGGTTCATTCCGGCACGCCATGCCGTGCAGGAGCTCCCCGGCTTCGGGCCGTGGCCGGGCGGCGAGTGGGCGGAAGCGTGGACGTACGTCACCTATGCGTTCCTGCATGGCGACTGGATGCATCTCCTGATCAATGCCTTCTGGATGCTCGCATTCGGCAGCGTCGTGGCGCGCCGGCTCGGCTGGCTTCGGTTCCTTGGCCTCAGCCTCGCCGCAACGGTTGGCGGCGCGCTCGCGCACCTGTATGCCCACTGGGGCGAGATGGCGCCCATGATCGGCGCATCGGCGGCGATCTCGGGTCAGATGGCGGGTGCCGTCAGGTTCATCTTCGCCAGGCCCGGCGACCTGTTCCAGGCGAGCCGCCTTGATCCGCGCTATCTGCGCGCCCAGTCGCTGCTCCAGGTGCTGAAGAATCCGCGGGCGATGCTGTTCCTCGGGGTGTGGATCGGCCTCAACCTGATCATCGGCGCCGGCTCCATCAGGATCGGCATGGGTGAGGGCAGCCCCGTCGCATGGGAGGCCCACCTCGGCGGCTTCTTCGCCGGGCTCCTGCTGTTCGGGCTGTTCGACCGCCGCAGCGAGGTCGGCCGCGACCGCGGCTGACAAACGTGCAACCAAGTCTGCGTCTCCTGCCTTGTTCCTGCCGCATGAGATGCGGCAACATCAGCGGCGGACCGAATCCAGTGTGACGGAGGACGGCCATGAACATCGCGTCGATCATCAGGCAGAAGGGTCGCAGCGTCGTGACCTGCCACGAGGATCTCCCGCTCAGTGAGGTGGTACGCAAACTCACCGAGGATAATATTGGCGCCCTGGTGGTAACCGGGGCGGACGGGGCGATCTCAGGCATCATCTCCGAACGCGACGTGGTGCACGCGCTGAACAGTGGCGGGGCGGACGTGCTGTCCCGCCCGGCCGCCGACTACATGACGCGCGATGTCATCACGTGCACGGAGCACGACACGGTGGTGCAGGTGATGACGGTGATGACGCAGCACCGGTTCCGCCATCTGCCGGTGGTGACCGAGGGGCGGCTCGCCGGCATCGTTTCGATCGGCGACGTGGTGAAGCAGCGGATCGCGGAAGCCGAGTCCGAAGCCGAGGCGATGCGCAACTACATCGCCACGGCCTGACCGGCGAAGGGATCGCTAAAGGACGACGTGCTCCAGCGGCCGCTCGAGGTTTGCCGTGCCGGTGAGGTCGTTCCTGGCGTCGGTCATCAGCGCCGCAATGCCGTCCGACAGACCGACCGAGGCCTCGATGCCCAGCAGCTTCCGCATCCGGGTCGGGTCGCCGAGGCTGAAGCGGATGTCTCCGGGCCGGGGGTCCGCATGGCGGACGGCAAGGCTCCGTCCCGTCGACTTCTCTATCGCCTCGACCAGTGCATGGAGGTCGCTTGCCCGGCCGGTGCAGACGTTGATGGCCTGACCCTTGAGTTTCGCGGCGCGGTCCCGCGCGGCGAGGCAGGCGCGCGTCACGTCGCTCACGTGCACGAAGTCCCGGGTCTGCTTTCCGTCACCGTAGATGGTCAGCGTCTCGCCGAGCAGCGCCTGGCGCGAGAAGATCGAAATCACGCCGCTGTAGGGCGACGCCGGGTCCTGGCGCGGCCCATAGACGTTGAAGAACCGCAGGCCCACCGCCTGCATGCCGTACAGTTCGGCAGCGATGCGGCCGTGCAGCTCGCAGGCGAGCTTGTCGGCCCCGTAGGGGCTGATCGGATGGGCGGGATCGGTCTCGCAAGCCGCCTTCGGCGTGGAAAATTCGCCATAAACGGCTGCCGACGAGGCGTAGACGACCGGCACGGCGGTCTCGCCACGCGACTTCAGCCATTCGAGCAGCCCGATGAAGGCGCTGGCATTGACCTGGTGGGTCGCCAGCCAGTGCCGGCGGCACTCATCGACCGAGGCGACCGCCGCCAGATGAAACACGGCATCGAGCTTCGGTAGCCCGCGGGCGAGGCCGGCAACGTTCAGGACGTCGCCGAGCAGGAGTTCGCATTGCTCCGGCAGGTTCGACAGCTTGCCGGTAGACAGGTCGTCCAGCACGTAGACCCGATGACGCTCCGCAACCAGTGCCTCGGCCAGATGTGAGCCGATGAACCCGGCGCCCCCGGTGAGCAGGACGTTTCCCATTGCACATTCGCTCCTCTGTGACGGTGCCGCCATCATGGTCAGGGGCCGTGAAGGATTGGTTAGAGGATACCGCAGAATAGACGGACAAATTGAAGCTAACGATCGCGACGCGGGCGGCAACCATTCGTAAACTATTCGATTGGGTCGGCACCGCGCCTGTTGTAAGTAGCCCTGGTTTGGCGGCTGCGGAGCGGCGGCGCTGCCTCAGGCAGGGGTGAACAGATGGCGAAGTTCGTGGGCGGTCCGGGCGCCGACACGCTCATCGGTACCGGCGACGCCGATGTATTCCATGGTCTCGGTGGCAACGACGTTGTGATGGGCCGCGGCGGTGCCGACTGGATCCACGGGCACGGCGGCAATGACACGCTCCACGGCGGTTCCGGCGATGACATGGTCTACGGCGGCACCGGCAGGGACGTGATTTCCGGCGGTGGCGGCAACGATATCCTGTTCGCCTACGATCAGCTGCTGGTGGTCGACCCGCCGCTCGTCGATATCGGAGAACCGCAGGGCGGGCCGGGGCGGCCGATCCCGTGGCTGCCCGGCTGGGGAGACACGGCCGGCGGCGTCCTGCGCGGCGGCGGCGGCGACGACGCACTGTTCGGTTCGGACGGGCGCGACCGGCTGTTCGGCCAGCATGGACACGACTTCCTGAGCGGCGGCGGCGGTAACGACCTGCTGGACGGTGGAACCGGACGCGACACGATACACGGCGGCTCGGGACGGGACGACATCTACGGCGATGCGGGCCGGGACTGGATCGACGGCGGCGATGGTGCCGACCTGATCCGCGGCGGCGACGGTAACGACACCGTCTACGGCGGCCGCGGCCACGATGTGGTCTTCGGCGGCTTCGGCGCCGATGACCTTCGTGGCGGCGCCGGCGACGACGTCCTGGTCGGGCTGGACTTCTTCGCCTTTCCACTCGCACAGTCGGAGGATCGGGTCATCGTGGACTCCGACGCAGGTGCCATGCTTCCCTGGCCGTGGCCGTTCGACCTCTCGTCGGACACGCTTCGCGGCGGCGCCGGCAACGACAATCTTCAGGGCGGGACTGGTGCCGACCGCCTGTATGGGGATGCCGGCCGCGACGTCCTCAACGGCGGGCATGGAAACGACAGGCTGTCAGGCGGCACCGGCAACGACGCGCTGTTCGGCGGCGAGGGCGTCGACAGGGCCATCTATTCCGGCTCGGTGGACGGCTATCGCGTGGTCCATGACAGCGATGGATCGGTTCGGGTCATCGACGTCGACCGCTCCGACGGCAACGACGGTACCGATACCCTGTGGCAGGTGGAGAAGCTGGTGTTCCTCGGTGGCGGCGAACCCTTCGTCCTGAACCTGGACATCGACCCCGGTCCGCTGGTCCCCGTTCCTCACGTTCCGTGGACGTTCGAGGTGATCTGACCGGACTTCGCGGTCCGCCGCAGCAGCGGCAGGAACCAGGCGAACGCGAGCAGCTGGACGCCGAGAATCACCATGAAGGAGTAGCGGTAGGCGCGCGGATCGTAGGTGCCGGCATCGGTCGTCGGAAACAGGTCGATGACGGCACCGATCGAATACTGGACCGCGAACGCGGTGCCGAAGACGAGAAGGTTGGTCGCCGTGTGGGCACGGCCAGCGTAGGCGGTTCCGAAGTAGGCCGAGATCCATGGATAGGCGAGGATGCTGAGCTGCCCGGTCATCCCGAACGCGATCCAGACCGGGATCAGCATCGATGTCCATTCGAGGATGACCGCAACCTGGGCGACGAAGTAGACGCACAGGGCTGCCGACATCACCTGGAGCACGCCGATGCCGCGCCGGCCCAGCCAGTCGGCCACGATGCCGCCGAGCAGGGTGCCGGCAAGAAAGGCGGCAGCGGTGATCATCAGGTGGATCGCGACGCCGTCGCGGTCGAGCCCCGCGACATCCCTGAACCACGGTCCGGCCCACAGCGTCTGGATGGCGACGTGGGCGCCCGCGGTCGCGGCGACCAGCGGAACCAGCCGCCAGAACAGGCGGTCGCGATAGATCGCCCGAAGGCCCGCCAGCTGCTGGCCGAACGTCCCGTGCGTCGCCGCGGTTGCCCGGTCGGGCACGACCGAGAAGATCAGGATGGCGACGGCGAGCGTGATCCCCGCAAGGCCGCCGAAGACGGTGCGCCAGCCGACGGCCTGGACGGCGATCTCGGTGGGAACGGTGGCGACCAGTATCCCGAGCCCGCCGATGGACATGATGCTGGCATTGGCGATGGCGTGGCGCTCGGGCGGCAGCCACATCGACACCGCCTTGAACCCCGACATGAGACCGCCGGCGAAGCCCATGCCGATCAGGGCACGGGCGAGGGTCAGCGCGAGCGCGCTCTCGGCGACCGAGAAGATGAGCGAACCGGCGGCGGAACAGCAGAGCAGCCCCGTCTGCACCCGCCGCGGGCCGAAGCGGTCGAGCAGCAGCCCGAGCGGCAGCTGGAAGAGGGCAAACGCGATCAGGTAGGCGGAGGTCAGCAGGCCAAGTTCGGAGGCGGTAAGGCCTACGTCGGACACCAGGTTCGGCGCCACCACCGCGTTCACGGCGCGGAACAGGTAGGACAGGAAATATCCACACGCAAACGGCGCCAGCACGCGGAAAACGAGTCGGGGCAGCGACGTGCTCTGCGTATCGGTGGCCGGTGTGTGCATGAGGTCCGGAAGACAGGCTGGCAGGGCCACAACCTATAGGCCAACAGGCGCCGATTCCCAAGCGGTACATCGCACGCCCGAAAAGAGTGTCGGCGAGGTCAAAAAAAATCTTGCGCAGGCATTGAAAGCGATGCAAGCGTCCTAAATTGCACAGCGCTCCGTGCCGTAAAACCGCGATGGTCCGGAACGGCCTGAAACGGAGCACGTTGGAGGTTCCACCAAAGAGATGGACCGATTTGAGCTCGCGGACGTCGAAGAGCCGCCGAGTAGCAGCGTCCGTTCGGACGCTGCAACACCTCCCCCGATCCAGAACCGCCTGAACATCAAAGGCATACCGCTCGACCGGCCGCCGGCACGGCGACCGTTGACGCGCCGGGACTCGTTCCCCGTGAGCGACGTGAGCCGTGCCTTTCTCAGGCGGGCATTTCCGAAGGTGGCGCGGGCGGAATGGACCGACTGGCGATGGCAGTTGCGCAACCGCGTTCGCAACCTCGAGCAGCTCGAACGGCTGTTCCGGCTGAGCGACGACGAACGCGAGGCGGTCATGCGCCACCGCGGTTCCCTGCCGGTGGGAATCACGCCGTACTACGCCTCCATCATGGGCCGCGACGACCCGATGGAGGCGCTGCGACGCACCCACATTCCGGTCGGCGACGAGTACCTGAAGACGCCCGGCGAGGCCGACGATCCGCTCGGCGAGGATCACGACAGCGCCGTTCCGGGACTGGTCCATCGCTATCCCGACCGGGTGCTGTTCCTGGCCACCGGATTCTGCTCGACCTACTGCCGGTACTGCACGCGGTCGCGCATGGTCGGCGAGGCGGGCGGCGAGTACCGGTTCAGCATGAGCCAGTGGAACCAGGCGCTCGCCTACATCGAGGCGCATCCGGAGATCCGGGACGTCCTGCTGTCCGGTGGCGACCCGCTGACGCTCGCCGACGACAAGCTTGACTACCTGCTCGGCCGGCTGCGGGCGATCCGCCACGTCGAGTTCGTGCGGATCGGCAGCAAGGTGCCGGCGGTGCTGCCGATGCGCGTCACAAGAAGCCTGACCCAGGTCCTGCGCAAGCACCATCCGTTGTGGATGAGCCTGCACTTCACCCACCCGGCCGAGCTGACGCCGGAGGTGACGGAGGCGACTGCGAGGCTTGCCGATGCGGGGATCCCGCTCGGTAGCCAGACGGTGCTTCTCAAGGGCATCAACGACGATGTCGAGACGATGCGCCGGCTGATGCACGGGCTGCTGATGCGGCGGGTCAAGCCCTACTACCTCTACCAGTGCGATCCGATCACCGGCTCGGCGCATTTCAGGACCCCGGTCGACAAGGGCATCGAGATCATCGAGGGCCTGCGCGGCCACACGACGGGTTATGCGGTGCCGGCCTACGTGATCGACGCACCGGGCGGCGGCGGCAAGATCCCGCTGCTTCCCGAATATGTCGTCGGCCGAGACGGCGACGACCTGCTGCTCCGGAACTTCGAGGGTAACGTCTACCGCTACCACGATCCGGAGGGCACGGTGGGGACCCGCCGCCCCGCCGCCGACGTCGCCTGACGGGGGGCGGACCGATGCGCATAGGGTTCGTCTACGACCTGAGGGACGACTACCGCCGCCTCGGCTTTTCCGAGGAGGAGGTGGCGGAGTTCGACACCATCGAGACGGTGCAGGAGATCGCCCTGGCGCTGGCCCGCGCCGGTGGCCGCACCGACGAGATCGGCAATGGCCGCGCGCTTGCCGAAAGGCTGGTGCGCGGTGAACGCTGGGACCTCGTGTTCTCGATCGCAGAGGGGGTGCGGGGCAGGGCGCGCGAAGCGCAGGTGCCGGCGCTGTGCGAGCTGTTCGACCAGCCCTACGCCTTCTCCGACCCGCTGACCATGGGGGCGACCCTCGACAAGGCCGTCGCCAAGCGGCTGGCGAGGGACCAGGGCATTGCGACGGCGCGGTTCCAGGTGTTCGAGACGCCCGACGACGTGCGCCGGCTCCGGCTTGCCTACCCGGTGTTCGTCAAGCCGATCGCCGAAGGCACCGGCAAGGGCTGCAGCAACGCCTCGCGCGCCTCGTCGATCCGCGAACTGAGGACGGCGACGGCCGACCTCGTGGCGAGGTTCCGCCAGCCGGTCATCGTCGAGCCGTACCTGCCGGGTCGCGAGTTCACGGTCGGCATCGTCGGCAACGGTTCGTCTGCCGAGGTGATCGGGGTGATGGAGATCGTGCTCGAAGCCGGTGCCGAGGACGGCGTCTACTCGCTGCGCAACAAGGAGGAGTGCGAGACCCTCGTCAGCTACCGGCTGGCGACCGACGACGAGGCCATGAAGGCGGCGGAGCGGGCGCTGGCGGCCTATCGCGCCCTCGGCTGCCGTGATGTTGGGCGGCTCGACTTCCGCTCCGATGCCACCGGCGAGCCGCAGTTCCTGGAGGCGAACCCGCTTGCCGGACTTCATCCCAGCCATTCGGACCTGCCGATCGTTACGACGCTGTCGGGGCGGTCGTACGACTGGCTGATCGAGTCGATACTCGACGCAGCGCTTGCCCGCTATGGCAGGCAGCGCCGGGAGGCGAGCCGGTCGGAGGCCGCCTGATGAACGGCCGGCGCCGGTATGTGCCGGTGGTGCACGGGGCGGTGGACGGCCGGCCGGACGAGGCGGACACCGCGGCCGCGGCGGATGCGGTTGCCGCAGCGCTCGCCCGGCTGGGCTACGATACCGAGGTGCTGAGGGTCGATCTGGATCTCGGCCGGCTGGAAGCGCTGAGACGCAGCGGCCCGTGCGCCGTGTTCAACATGGTGGAGGCGCTCGAGGGAAACTGCGCGCTGGCCCACCTCGTGCCTGCCGTCCTCGAGCACTTCGGTCTGGCGTGCACGGGCGCGCCGTCCCAGGCACTGGCCGCGACGGCCTGCAAGATCGCCACCAAGCGCATCCTGGCGGTGGCCGGCATCCCGACCCCGGCGTGGTCGGCCGACGGCAGCGGGCTGCCGGCCGGGGCGCCGGTCATCGTCAAGTCGGCCTCCGAACACGGGTCGCTCGGCATCGACGGCGGCTCGGTGGTGGATGCCGCCCGGGCGCGGGAGGAAATTGCCGCCCGCGAGGCGCGGTTCGGCGGCCGCTTCTTCGCCGAGACGTTCATCGACGGGCGCGAGTTCAACGTGGCGCTCCTCGACGGCGGATCCGGCCCCGAGCTGCTACCGGTCGCGGAGATCATGTTCGACGGCTTTGCGCCCGGCGTCCCGCGCGTGGTCGACTATCGCGCCAAGTGGGACGAGGGATCGTTCGCCTACGTCCACACCCCGCGGCGGTTCGACTTTCCCGACGCGGATAGCGGCCTGCTCGACGACCTGCGCCGGCTGGCGCTTGCGGCATGGGACGTGCTGGGACTGTCCGGGTACGCGCGGATCGATTTCCGTGTCGACGCGGCGGGACGGCCGTTCGTGCTCGAGGCCAACCCCAATCCCGGCCTCGGCGCCGATGCCGGCTTCGTCGCCCAGACCGCGCGTGCCGGGATCGGGTTCGACCGGCTGATCGAGAGGATCGTCATGGCGGCGGTTGCCTCCGTGCGGCGCCAAGCGGCATGAGATGCTGCGCACCCGGAAGATCACCGACACGCGCGCCATCGCCAATCGTGCGGCCGTCGAGGAGGTGCAGGCGATCCTGCGGGCCCAGTTTCCCGGACTTGCCCCCCGCGACATCGAAAAGCTTCCCGAACAGCTCGAGAACCCGCTGAAATACCGGTTCGTGTCCGAGCTTCTGGTCACCGAAGACGCGCGCGACCACGTTCGTGCGTTCGCGATCCTGCTGCTTGCGCCGGATATCGGCTTCGCGTTCCTGGAGTTCATTTCGACGTCACCGGAGCGGCCGCGGTCCGGGCTCGGCGGGGCACTGTACGAGCGGGTACGCGAGGAGGCGGCCGCGTCCGGTGCCTTCGGCCTGTTTCTCGAATGCCTTCCCGACGATCCGGCTCTCAGCCCCGATCCGGCGGTAAGGGCGGTCAACGCGGACCGCCTCCGGTTCTACGAACGCTTCGGCGCACGCCCCATCATCGGCACCGCATACGAGACGCCGGTGCGGCCAGGCGACATCGATCCGCCCTATCTCGTGTTCGACGGGCTGGGCCGTCATCCGCTTCCGGAGGCGGCGGTGCTGCGCAAGGTCGTGCGGGCGATCCTCGAGCGCAAGTACGGAGACGTCTGCCCGCCGGACTACGTCGATCGGGTGATCTCGTCGATCCGACCCGGCGGATACCATCTGCGCCCGCCGCGCTACGAGCCGCGCGAACCGAAGCGGGAGGTCCGCGGGGTCAGCCGGCTGCAGGCAAAGGTGCCCATGTTCGTCAACGATGCGCACATCATCCACCACGTGCGCGATCGCGGCTATGTCGAGGCACCTGTTCGCATTTCGAGCATTCTCTCGGAGCTGGACAAGACCGGCCTGTTTGCTCGCGTCAGGCCGAGGCACTTCCCCGACCGGTTCATCCGCGAGGTGCATGACGCCTCGCTCGTCAGCTATCTCGAACGGGCCTGCGCCGAGGCTCCGGAGAACCGGTCGCTCTATCCCTACGTCTTTCCGCTGCGCAATCCCGACCGTCGTCCGCGCGAGCGGTCGGTGCTGGCCGGCTACTGGTGCATGGATACCTTCACGCCGATCAACCGCAACGCCTATCCCGCCGCCCGCGGCGCCGTCGACTGCGCCCTGTCGGCGGCGGAACGGGTGCTGGAGGGCGCGCCGCTGGCCTACGCGCTCGTGCGTCCGCCCGGCCATCACGCCGAACGGCGCGCCTTCGGCGGCTTCTGCTACTTCAACAATTCCGCAATCGCGGCAAACTTCCTGTCGCGTTACGGCCGGGTGGCCCTGCTCGACATCGACTACCATCACGGCAACGGCGCGCAGGACATCTTCTACGAACGCGACGACGTGCTGACCGTCTCGATCCATGGTCATCCGAGCTTCGCATACCCGTACTTCACTGGCTTCCGCGAAGAGACCGGCCGTGGCTGCGGGGCGGGGATGAACCTCAACATTCCGCTCGGCGAACAGGTGACGCCGGAGGCCTACCGCGACGCCGTCCGCCGCGCCCTCAGGCGCATCGCGCAGCATGATCCGGCGTTCCTCGTGCTCGCCGTCGGCTTCGATACGGCGAAGCGCGATCCGACCGGCACCTGGTCCAACCGGGCCGAGGACTTCCTTGCCCTCGGGCGGCTGATCGGCGAGACCGGATACCCCGTCGTCGCGATCCAGGAGGGCGGCTATCGGGTGCGCACGCTGGGCATCAACGCCCGCAACTTCTTCACCGGCCTCGTCGAGGCCGTACAAGCGGCTGCGCGTTCCAAGACAGTTCGGAAGCGCAACGGCCGGGCATCAGGCAGGGTCGTCTGGCGGGAGGCGGTGTCGCCGCGGGATGTGGAGCGGGTGCGCGCGCTGGTCGCCGGCACCGGCGCCTTCAATGCCGAGGAGATCGAGATCGCGGCGCAACTCGTCGAGGAGCGGATTTCCAGGGGCGTCGCCTCCGGCTACTCGTTCGTGCTGGCCGAACAGGACGGCAGGCTGCTGGGCTACGCCTGCCACGGGCCCATCGCCGGCTCCGATGGCCGTCATGAGCTCTACTGGATCGCGGTCGCGCCCGACGTCCAGGGTCACGGTCACGGCGCGGCCGTGCTTGCCCGGGCGGAAGATGCGATCCGCCGCGCCGGCGGCCGGCGCATCTATCTCGATACGTCGACCACGGAACGTTATGCGCCGGCACGGGCATTCTATCTGCGACATGGCTATCGGCCGGCGGCGGAGATCGCCGACTTCTACCGAAGCGGCGACGGCAAGATCGTGTTCGAGAAGGTGCTGGCGGAATAGTCAACCTGCGTCACGACCGGCGCCCGCGGCGGACACGTCCGCCCCCCGCCGCGCACCGGTTCAATCGCGAATTGAACTTTCGAGGGAACTACGTGCACGGGGCGCGGTTACAGCCTTGTTCCGAACCACCCCGCGAAGGAGGCTGCCATGGCCGGTCAGAGCCGCACACTGGAAAACCTGATGCTGGATACCGTCAAGGACATGTACAACGCCGAGAAGCAGGTCCTGCGCGCCTTGCCCCGGATGGCGAAGGCGGCGGCGTCGGAGGAGCTGCGGCAATCGCTCGAGAAGCATCGCAAGGAGACGGAAGAGCAGATCAAGCGCCTCGAGTCGGTTTTCGAGATGATGGGAAAGGCCGTGCGCGGCAAGACCTGCGAGGCCATCCAGGGCCTCATCGAGGAGGGCAAGGAGATCATCGAGGAATACGCCGATTCCGATGCCCTTGATGCCGGCCTCGTCGCCGCCAACCAGGCCATCGAGCACTATGAAATCTCCCGGTACGGATCGCTTCGGACATGGGCGGAACAGCTCGGGATGAAGAAGGCCGCCCAGCTGTTCGAGAAGTCGCTCCAGGAGGAAAAGAAGACCGACGAGCTCCTCACCCGCCTCGCCGAGCAGCAGGCGAACCGGATGGCGGCCTGAGCCGCCGCCCCGGCCAGTTCCTCCTGCGACGGGAGATTGCCGTGGACCCCGGTACGGACAAGCGGCGGCGGGGTGTCACGATGGACGCACTTCGCGATTCCATCGACCGCGGCGAGACCGGCGACAAGGTGCCGGCGAGTGATCCGGCGGCGGCGCCGCTCGGAACCGACGACGAGGCAGCCGGGGCGCCGCCCGACCCGAAGCTCGTGGCGGAAGTGCAGGCGCGCGAGACATCGCGCCCTGCCCCCAGTGAGGGATGGGCACCCTACGAGGCGGAGGGCGGTCCCGGCACAGGCGTCGCCATCTTCCTGCTGGCGGTCGTGGCGATCGGCGTCGCGATCGCCGGCCTCATCCTGGCGTCGGGCTGACGACGGCCTGTCGGGAGCCGGTGCGCACCGTCATCGAGCCGACCAGGCCAGGCATCCGGCCGGCAGGCTGCTGCTGACGAGAAGGGCGCCGTGCCGGTAGAGCTGCCCGCTCGCTACGAGGCCCCTGTCCGTCTCGATCGCCACGAGGTCGCCGGACGCGCTGCTCCAGACGATCCGCCCGTCGACGGCGGCGACGGCGGCAAACACCTCGTGGGCAGTGATGCCCTGCCGGAAGAGAACCGTCACGGCGGTAGCACCCGGCGGTGGCACGGCGGCGACGACGGCGGCGACGGCGGCGGCAATGACAAGCAATGCGGGGGCGACTGCCCGGCGGCGGACCGTCCCGCCGGAACCCCGGCCGCGATCGACCAGCCAGCCTGCAACAAGCGGCGCAAGGCCGAACACGGCGAACCAGAGCAGGTCCCAGAACAGCGGATTGTCAACGTCCTTGCGGACGCGATGAATACCGAGCAACCAGTGGGACAGGACGGCGTCGACGACGTGCCAGGCGCCGAAGCCGACAAGGGCTGCCGCGAGCAGTATCCGGTCGGAACGAGGTAGCGCGAACTCGCGGCGTCGGCGCCACAGCACGAAAAGACCCGCGAGTGCGATGACGTACATCGCGGCGTGGAGCAGCCCGTCGGCGAGGATCTGCACCCGCAGGTCGGCGACCGCCTCGGCCTCGACCGCCGACAGGAGATGATGCCACTGGAGGATCTGGTGGAGCAGGATGCCGTCGAAGAACCCGCCGAGGCTGAACCCCAGCAGATAGCCCGACCAGCGGAATGTGCGGCTGTGCGGCGCGCACCCCGGTTCCGCATGGCCGGTAGCCGTCATTGCCGTTCACAGGCCGTGCGGCAGCCGGCCGTCAGAGCCGGAGCGGGTAGTAGGCGGGCGGATCGCTTGCCGGGAACGACTGGTCGGAGGCTTCGTCGACCTTGTCCCATTCGCCGCGGCGCCCCTCCCGTGACGGCTGCGAAGCGGCTCGGTCCTCGCCGCCGGCCGTGGGATGGCGGGAGCCGTTGCCGCCGGCCGCACGCGGCCAGCGGCTTGTCTCGTCGTCGCGGCCGTCGTGCCTGACCCTGGTCAACTCCCGTACCACTGCAATGCCTCCGAGCAATGCGGCCGCGGCGATGATCCATTTGAGGCCAGGCCGCATGGTGGCTCCTCCTGATGTCGATGTCCGCCAGATCGCCCCTTGGGCTTCTCACAGCGTTCAACGCCTCACGTACGGCGGAGGTTGCACCGGCGTCGTGTCGGCCTCGCCATCTTCGCGTTTCCGGGCAACACGGCTGCCTGCGGCACGACGTTAGCGAAACCGGCGGACAGCGCATGGAACGACCGCCCGGGGGCCACGTTGCACAGCCGTCCATCACCAGGGCGCATGTCACAAGCCGGAAAACGTGGGCAGGCCGGTGCGGGGAGGGGCATGGCCGACGAGATCGACCGCGGCCACAAGGAGCCGCAGGGTTCCGGTTCGTCGTCCAGGCAAGCCGGGCCGAGCAGCAAGGATACGCCGTGACCGTTCCCGACCCGACATCCTCTCCGGAAAGCGCGCTTCCGCACGTGGTGATCGTCGGGGCGGGTTTTGCAGGCCTGGCGTGCGCCCGCGAACTCGGCAATGCGCCGGTGCGCGTCACCATGGTCGACCGCCACAATTACCATCTCTTCGTGCCGCTCCTCTATCAGGTGGCCACCGCGGCGTTGTCGCCGGCCGACATCGCGCAACCGATACGGCGGCTTGTCGCGCGGTATCAGAATATCGGCGTCGTACTCGGAGACGTGTGCGGCATCGACGCGGGTGCGCGGGCCGTTCACCTGGCTGGAGCGGGTCACCTGACGTATGACCGGCTGGTGCTGGCGACCGGGTCGACGTTCAGCTATTTCGGCCACAACGACTGGGCAAGATTCGCGCCGGGGCCGAGGACCCTGGAAACGGCGCGCGAGATCCGCGCACGGCTGCTACTTGCCTTCGAGCGGGCGGAGATGTCGGCCGATGCGGATGAACGCGAGACATTGCTGACGACCGTCGTCGTCGGTGGCGGCCCGACAGGGGTCGAGGTCGCCGGCGCCATCGCCGAGCTCGCCCGCTACGCCCTTGCGCGCGACTTCCGCCGGATCGATCCGCGTGCCGCCAGGATCCTGCTCATCGAAGCGGGGCCGCGGGTGCTCGCGTCATTCCCGCCGGAGCTTTCCGACTATGCCCGCCGGTCGCTGGAACGCCTCGGCGTCACCGTCATGACGGATAGGGCGGTGGAAAGCGTGGGCCCTTCGGGGGTGACGGTGGGAGGCCGCCTCGTTCCGGCCGGGACAATCGTCTGGGCGGCCGGGGTGCGGGCGTCTCCCGCCGCGGCATGGCTCGGGGTGCAGCCCGACGGCGCGGGGCGGATCCGCGTCGATCCCGACCTATCGGTTCCCGGGTTCGACGGCGTTTTTGCCCTTGGGGATACGGCCGCCATCGCCGGCGAGGACGGCAATCCGCTGCCGGCGCTCGCACAGGTCGCGGCGCAGCAGGGACGGCATCTCGGCCGGGCGCTGAAGGCCAACCTGGTACATGGCCGGCCGATGCCGCCGTTCCGGTTCCGCAATCGCGGCAACACGGCCATCATCGGACGCAGCGCCGCCGTGTTCGATTTCGGCAGCTGGCGGCTCAAGGGCTATGCCGGCTGGCTGCTGTGGGCGATCGTGCACGTCTACCTGCTCACCGGCTTCGAGAAGCGGCTGCTCGTCAGCCTGCAATGGCTGTGGCGCTACCTGACCTATCAGCGCGGCGCGCGCCTGATCACCATGGACGAACGCAACGCGACCGGCGCGGATGCGATCGGGTGCGACCAGGGCCCGCCTGCCGGCAGGGCCGGCGAGCGCCGTTGAGCTGATCGTCGGGCGACAGCCACACTACCGTTCACGGGCGAGCGGACCTGCCTGGAAGCGCCGAATATT
>CAZSNL010000022.1:0-21608 GCA_964608275.1 uncultured Hyphomicrobiales bacterium
GTATCCGATCGCCCGCCTGTACCGGGATTCGCGCGTGCAGCGCATCTACGGCGGATCGAACGAGATCATGAAGGTCCTGATTGCCCGGACCCTCGACACATAGGCAGGTGGCGCGCCAATCGCAGTTCGCCAGACGGCTCGTGAGATGACCGACTGCTTCATCTACGACCATGTGCGGACGCCGCGCGGGCGCGGCAAACCCGACGGCGCCCTTTACGAGGTGACATCGCTCGAGCTTGCAACCCAGACCCTGGTCGCGCTCCGCGAGCGCAACGGTCTCGACACGTCGCTGGTCGACGACGTCGTGCTCGGCTGCGTCGACCCGATCGGCGAAGCCGGCGGCGACATCGCCCGTGCTGCGGTCATCAACGCCGGCTATGCCCAGACCGTTGCCGGAATCCAGGTACAACGGTTCTGCGCCTCCGGGCTCGATGCGGTCAATTTCGCGGCCATGGAGATCATCTCGGGCCAGCACGACATGGCGATCGGAGGCGGAGTGGAATCCATGAGCCGCATCGGGCTCGGCGCATCGGGGGGACCCTGGCCGGTGGACCCATCGGTTGCGATCCAAGCCTACTACATGCCGCAGGGAATCAGCGCCGACCTTCTGGCCACGAAGTACGGATTTTCGCGCGATGACGTCGATGCCTACGCGGTCGAAAGCCAGAAGCGTGCCTCACGCGCGTGGAACGAAGGTCGGTTCGCGCGGTCCGTGATACCGGTGACCGACCTGAACGGCCTCGCACTGCTCGATCGTGACGAGCACATGCGGCCGGAAACCACCATGCAGTCACTGGCTGCGCTGAGGCCCTCGTTTGCCGACATCGGGCAGAGGGCAGGCTTCGATGCGGTGGCCATCCAGCGCTATCCGGAGCTCGAGACCATCGAGCACGTGCACCATGCCGGCAACTCGTCGGGCATCGTGGACGGTGCGGCTGGGGTGTTGCTGGCCAACAGGAAGACGGGCGACGACGCGGGGCTTGAGCCGCGCGCCCGCATCCGCGCCTTTGCCAACATCGGCTCCGAACCCGGAATCATGCTGACGGGACCGACCGCGGTCACGCGCAAGGTGCTGGCACGGGCACGCATGACGGCCGACGACATCGATCTGTTCGAGATCAACGAGGCGTTCGCCTCCGTGGTCCTTTACTACATGCAGGAATTCGATCTCGATCCCGAAAGGGTCAACGTCAACGGCGGCGCCATTGCGATGGGTCATCCGCTCTGGGCAACGGGCGCGATGATCCTCGGCACCGTGCTCGACGAACTGGAACGGCGCGATCTGTCCACTGCCCTCGTGACATTGTGCGTCGGCGCGGGCATGGGTACCGCGACGATCATCGAGCGGGTGTGAAGCGCCGGGCATGGCGGCAGAGAATTTCAGCCTCGGTGTGGAGGCGGACGGAATCGCGGTTGTCGTCTGGGACATGCCGGGGCGACCGGACAACGTCATCTCCGCGGCTGCCCTCGAAGAACTCGAGGCGATCGTGGAGCGCGTCGCGACCGACGAGGCCATCCGTGGCGTCGTGATCGCGAGCGGCAAGGCGACGTTCTGCACCGGCATCGATCTGTCGATGATCGAGGCGATGGCTCGCCGCCATGAGGAGGCGCGGGCGGGCGGCAACGAGGAGGCGGCAACCGGTGCCCTGTTCGCGGAGGTGCAGCGATTTTCGAAACTGCTACGCCGCCTGGAAACGACCGGCAAGCCGGTCGCTGCCGCCATCAACGGCTCGGCGCTCGGCGGAGGGCTGGTCCTCGCGCTGGCGTGCCACCATCGCGTCGTTGCGGATGCAGAGGGACTCGCGCTCGGGTTGCCGGAATCGCGCTTCGGCCTGCTGCCCGGTGGTGGCTGCACCCAGCGGCTGCCGCGGCTGATCGGGGCAGCCGCCGCCCTCGATATCATGTTGCGCGGACGTTCCATCACGCCGAGGGAGGCGCAGACGCTCGGGATCGTGCACGAGATCGTGGCCGCCGACGACCTTGTCGAGGCTGCACGTCGCAGGGTAGCCGATGCCGGCGAGGCAAGGCAGCCGTGGGACCGAGAGGGTTTTCGGATGCCGGGTGGACCGCCCTACTCGCCACAGGGCATGCAGATGTGGGCGGCCGCCAACGCACTCTACCGCAAGGAGACCTTCGACAACTACGATGCCCAACGCGCCATCATGTCGTGCGTCTACGAGGGCTCGCTGGTGAACTTCGACACCGGACTCAGGATCGAGTCCCGCCATCTTACCGGCCTCCTTCGGGGCCCCCAGGCGCGCGCCCTGATCCGGTCGCAGTTGTCGAGACGGGAACTCGATGAGCTGGCCCGCCGGCCGAAGGCGGAAGCGCCGACGGAGATCAGACGGCTCGGCGTCATCGGCGCCAGCACGATCGGCACGGGCATCGCCTATTTGTCGGCGGCAGCCGGCATCGACGTCATCGTGGTGGACCGCGATCAGACCGCTGCCGAATGCGACAAGGCGTTCATCGCCCGCAAGGCTGCCGAAGAGATCGAACGCGACCGCCGCGATCCTGCGAGCGGCGAGACCACTCTTCAACGCATCGTGCTAGCGGCCGACTACACGGAGCTTGCGGGCGTCGACCTCGTCGTGGAAGCGGTCGACGAGGACGGCGACAGCAAGGCCGACGTCATGACAAGGGCGGAGGCGGCAATCGGCGCGTCGGCGGTGCTTGCCTCCACCACCTCGACCCTGTCCATCAACTCGCTTGCCGAGGCTACCGGTCGGGCGGACCGGTTCATCGGCCTTCACTTCCCCCTGCCGGTGGAGAAGGCGCAGCTCGTGGAGGTCATCCCCGGGCGCGACACATCCGATCACACATTGGCCGTGGCGCTCGACTTCGCCCGCCGGATCGGAAGGACTCCGATCGTGGTCTCGGATTCGCGCGGCTTCTTCACGTCCCGCGTGGTGGCGACGTACCTTGCCGAAGGCCGTGAGATGCTGGCAGAAGGCGTGCCGCCGGCAATGATCGAGAATGCAGGCCGTGCCGCCGGCATGCCGCTCGGCCCGCTGGCGCTGAGCGATGAAGTCGGGCTCGAGTCGAGCTACAGGATCGATCAGCCTGCGGGTGCCCGACACGGCTCGCACCGCGAGATGTGCGCGGCCGACCGGATTCTCGAGGACATGGTTCGCCGGGGACGCCTCGGGTGCAAGAGCGGCAAGGGGTTCTATGACTATCCCGCCGATGGCTCCAGGCGCCTCTGGCCGGGCCTTGCCGATCTGTTGCCGGAAAGCCTCGCGCCGGAAGCCGTGGCGTTCGAAACCCTCAAGCAACGGCTGCTTGCAATACAGGCGCTCGAAACCGCGCGCTGTTTCACGGAACGGGTCGTGACCGATGTGCGGGAAGCGGACGTCGGCGCCATTCTGGGTTTCGGTTTCGCTCCGTTCACCGGTGGTCCGCTGAGCTACATCGATATGGAAGGGGCCACCCGGTTCGTCGCCCGTTGCCATCGGTTCGCGACAGCATATGGACCGCGATTTCTGCCCAACGCCCTCTTGTGCGACATGGCACAGAAGGGTGACGGGTTCTACTCCCGATTCGCTCCCGACAAGCACCGGAAGCCGGCCGCATAGGCATTGGCGACGTGCATCGGCGGTACGCAACGCATCAACGCCTGTGCTATACTGGAAGCTGCTCGGGTGGGGAAAACCAGGCGGGACTCGCGCCCTACCACATAAAGCGATTGCAGAATCGAGCACAGGGAGACGGTTTCGTGCGGGTGAGTGGACGGGCCGCGAGCATTGCTGTCGCGGCGGGATTTCTGTGCGTGGCCATGCCGGCGTCTGCGATTTCGCAGAACGGTCGCTTCGTGATGAAGGACAGCGGCGGCGACCTGTTGCGCCTCGACACGCGCACAGGTGCGGTGTCCTATTGCCGGAAACGGGACAAGAACTGGATCTGCCAGGCGGCGGCGGACGACCGCGCGGCGCTGCACGACGAGATCGCGCGGCTTCAGCGGGAGAACGAACGACTCGCCGCACAGAACGCTGAACTGGAGCGCCGGCTCAAGGCGGCGCAACGGGAAACCGAGTTGCCGAACGAGCAGGAGCTCGACCGGGTGTTCGAGTTCATGGAGCGGCTGATGCGCCGGTTTCATGCGTTCGCCCAATCGATCAGGGATTCGATGGGCAGAAACACATAGCCAACAGACGGCAAGCGCCCGCCCTCCCTCACGCAAAGGAGGACGGGCGAGGCATCGCGGCTGCAAGGGACGACTGACAAATCGAGCCGCGATGCCAAAGACGCACGCATATCGAAGCGCATCGAACAGCGTGGCGGGCTCTGAAGATTACCGGCGAACGGGGCCGTTGCTGGGCAGCACCTTGGCCGAATTCGGACCATTCGGTGGCACACTTGACCGACCGCCCGCCGTGCGACCGCTTGCAAATGGTCAAGGACAGGAGATCGGGCTATACTCCGGTTTCAACTCTGCGGCTGCCCGAGCCGGTTGCCATTTCCGCACGACCTTGGAATGCCGGAGCGGGTCTGGAGGGCGCGTCTTTCGGTTCATGTCGGGATACAAGATAGTCATCGCGGACGACCATCCCCTGTTCCGCAATGCCCTCAGGCAAGCACTGACCGGTGATTTCGAAGATCTCGAGATCGACGAGGCTGGCACTCTCGACGAGACCGTCACCCTCCTCGAGCAGTCGGAGCAGCGCGACCTGGTGCTGCTCGATCTTCGCATGCCCGGCGTACAGGGGCTGTCGGGCCTGATGTACCTGCGCGCGCAGTATCCAGGCGTTCCCGTGGTCATCGTTTCGGCAAGCGAGGATCCGCATGTGATCCGCAGTTCGCTCGATTTCGGGGCTTCCGGATTCATTCCCAAGTCGGCGTCGGCGGAACGCATACGCAAGGCCGTTTCCGAAGTCCTGGGAGGTGGCGTATGGGTGCCGCCAGAGCTTGATCTTGCCGAGGCCGGAGACAGCGAACTGGCACGGATCGCGGCCAAGATATCGACGCTCACGCCGCAGCAGGTGCGGGTCCTGATGATGCTGAGCCGCGGCCTTCTCAACAAGCAGATCGCCTATGAGCTCGGAGTCTCCGAGGCCACCGTCAAGGCGCATGTCTCGGCTATCCTGCAAAAGCTGCATGTGGACAGCCGCACGCAGGCCGTCATCCTGGCAAGCCGCATCGACACCGGAAACTGGCGGCCAGAGGGGGCGAGCGCCGGCTGATTGCTGCCCCGGCTGCCGGCTTCAGCGCAGCGCCATCTGCAGGACGCGCGCGACATGCAGCGCCTGCCGGCCGGCCCCATGGGAGATCTGTTCCCGGCAGGAAAATCCGTCTGCCACCAGCAGCGTGTCGGGTCCGGAGGCGCGAACGGCCGGCAGGAGATCGAGTTCGGCCATCCGCATCGACACGTCGTACGTATCGGCACCATAGCCGAAGGCTCCCGCCATGCCGCAGCAGCTCGATTGGACGGTGTCGACATCGAGGTCGGGAACGAGGCGAAGCGTCGTCACCACGGCTGCCATCGCATCGAACGCCTTCTGGTGGCAGTGGCCGTGCAGGAGTGCCTTTTCGGCGACCGGCTTCAGCGGAAGACCTGGCGACTTCCTGGCGATGAATTCCTCAAAAAGGACCGCCGCCCCCGCCACGGCTTCCGCCGCCCTGCCGGGCAGCAGCGCCGGTAGTTCGTCGCGCAGCGTGTAGAGACAGCTCGGCTCCACCCCGACCACCGGCACGCCACGCTCGACGGCGGGCACCACCGCTTCCAGAAGCCGGCGCATTTCCCGGCGCGCCTCATCGACCCGTCCCACCGACAGGAAGGTTCGACCGCAGCAGACCGGCCTCCCTCCGGTCGAGGCTGCGGCGGAACGCACGCGAAAGCCGGCAGCCGCCAGGACCTCCCGCGCCGCGACCAGGTTTTGCGGCTCGAAATAGGTGTTGAAGGTGTCGGCAAAAAGAATGACCTCGCGCCCGGTGGCGGGGCCATCGGTTGCTGCCGGATCGTATCTGTCTGCGCGCCACGCAGGCAGACCGCGCCTGGTCGTGAACCCGAGCAGGCGCTCCCCGGCGATCCCGTGAAGGCGACTTGCCGCATTTGCCACCGATGGAAGTCTTGAGGCGAGAGGCGCATATCGCGGCAACCAGCCGACAAGGCGGTCGTGCAGTGAAATTCCGTTCTCCCGAGCCCGCGCGGCCGCCACTTCGATCTTCATCCGTGCCATGTCCACGCCGGTCGGGCATTCGCGCTTGCACGCCTTGCACGACACGCACAGGCTGAGCGTCTCCCACAAGCCGTCCGCGGTGAGGCCGTCAGGTCCCAGCTGGCCGGTGATGGCCAGGCGCAGCGTGTTGGCACGCCCACGCGTGACGTCCCGCTCGTCGCGGGTGACCCGATAGGAGGGACACATGACGCCGCCGGCCATCTTGCGGCAGGCGCCGTTGTTGTTGCACATCTCGACTGCGCCCTGGAAACCGCCCCCGGCGCCCGGCCATGCGGACCAGTCGAGTTCGGTTTCCAGGGGCATGGCCGCATAGTCCGGGCCGTACCGGAACAGGCGTCGGTCGTCCATCTTCGGCGGATCGACGATCTTGCCGGGATTGAGCAGGCCAGCGGGATCGAACCGCTGCTTCACCTCGCGAAACGCCGCCGCCATCGCCGGCCCGAACATGATCTCGTTGAACTCCGACCGCACGATCCCGTCGCCATGCTCGCCGGAGTGAGAGCCCTTGTAGGATTTCACCAGAGCAAACGCCTCCTCGGCGATCGCCCGCATCTTGCGCACATCCGCATCGAGCTTGAGGTTCAGGACCGGGCGCACGTGCAGGCATCCGACCGAGGCATGGGCATACCAGGTGCCGCGCGTGCCGTGCCGTTCGAAGATTTCCGAGAGGCCCGCGGTGTAGTCGGCGAGATCCTTGAGTTCGACCGCGCAATCCTCGACGAACGAGACGGGCTTGCCGTCCTGTTTCATCGACATCATGATGTTGAGGCCCGATTTGCGCAGTTCTGTGATCGATGTCTGCAGTTGCGGATCGATCGCCTCGACGACGCCGCCGCGATGTGCCGGCGGATTGTCCCACGAGAATCCGAGGTCGCCCATCATCTCGCCGAGCCGCTTCAGCCGGATGAGGTTCTCGCCAGGTTCGTCCTCTGCGAATTCGACGAGCAGCAATGCGTCGGGTTGGCCGCGCACTGCCCGTTCCACCGTCGGTCGGAACATCGGAATATCGCGGGAAAGCTCGATCATCGTGCGGTCGACGAGTTCCACCGCCGAGGGGCCGAGGGTGACCAGATGCTGCGTCGCCTCCATGGCCGAGCGGAACGTCGGAAAGTGGCAGACGCCGAGAACGCGGTTGCGGGGCAGTGGCGACAGCTTGAGTTCGATCAGGTGCGAAAAGGCGAGCGTTCCCTCGGACCCAACCAGAAGGTGGGCAAGGTTGACCGTCGGCCCGTCCGGTATCAGCGCGTCGATGTTGTAACCGCCGACCCGACGCATGACCTTCGGGAAGCTGCGGATGATCGTGTCGCGCTCGCGTTCGCCGAGATGCAGGAGGTCGCGGAACAGGGACTGCACCGGGATCGGGGCATTCGCGCCGGCAAGGTCGCGCGGCACCGGTCCGAAGTCGGCCTCTTCGCCCGATGCGAGTATTGCCGATATGGCAACGACGTTGTCCCGCATCATGCCGTAGCGGATGGACCTGCCGCCGCAGGAGTTGTTGCCCGCCATGCCACCTATGGTTGCTCGCGATGCGGTCGAGACATCGACGGGAAACCACAAGCCATGCGGCTTGAGCTGCCGGTTCAGGTCGTCCAGGACTATTCCCGGCTCGACGATGCAGCGGCAGCGTTCGACATCGCGCGAGATCACCCTGTTGAGATGCCTGGAGACATCCACGACCAGCGCCTCGTTAACCGTCTGGCCCGCCTGTGAGGTGCCGCCGCCGCGCGCCAGTACCGGGATCCCTTCGTCACGGGCCGCCGCCATCGTGCGCCGGACATCGTCCACGGTCCGCGGCACCACCACCGCGAGTGGCATCATCTGATAGATCGAGGCATCCGTCGCATAACGGCCGCGCGTGAACGCATCGAAGTGGACCTCGCCTTCGATTTCGCTTCTGAGGCGGCGCTCGAAGGCCGGTCGGATCAGAGTGACCATCAATTCGCGCTTGACGGGAACCGAAATAGCGACTTCGATTTAGCAGCGACCCGACAGGCGGCGCAAGCCGAGCCGTTCGGGGCCCGCATCTGGGGGAACAGCAATCCGCGGAGGCGAATTGACCATGGCGGGCCGTCACTTCCTGCAGATACCTGGTCCGACCAACGTGCCTGACCGGGTGCTGCGGGCAATCGACCGGCCAACCATCGACCATCGCGGACCCGCGTTCGCCGAACTCGGCCATCGTGTATTGCAGGGGCTCAAGCCGATCTTCGGCTGCACCGGCCCGGTCGTGATCTATCCATCTTCGGGTACCGGAGCCTGGGAGGCGGCGCTGGTGAACACGCTGTCGTCGGGGGACCGGGTGCTGATGGTCGAGACAGGCCACTTCGCAAGCCTGTGGAAGGCCCTGGCCGAACGTCTCGGGCTGCAGCCGGAACTGATCGCCACCGACTGGCGGCGCGGTGCCGACCCGAACGCGATCGAGGACCGCCTTCGAGCGGACAACAGCGGGTCGATCCGCGCCGTGTGCGTCGTCCACAACGAGACTTCGACCGGGGCAACCTCGCAGATCGCCGAGATCCGCAAGGCCATCGACGCCACGGGGCATCCGGCGCTGTTCATGGTCGACACGATCTCTTCGCTCGCCTCGATCGACTATCGCCAGGACGAGTGGGGAGTGGATGTCACCGTTGCCGGCTCGCAGAAGGGCCTGATGCTGCCGCCGGGCCTCTCCTTCAACGCGGTGAGCGAAAAGGCCCTGGAGGCCTCGAAGACGGCAACGCTGCCGAGGTCATACTGGTCGTGGGCGGAAATGATCGAAGCCAACCGGAACGGCTTCTTTCCCTACACACCCGCAACCAACCTCCTGTTCGGCCTCGCAGAGGCGATCGACATGCTGAACGAGGAGGGGCTCGATGCAGTGTTCGCGCGCCACAAGCGTCACTCGGAGGCAACGCGGAGGGCGGTCCAGGCCTGGGGCCTTGAAGTTCTCTGTCTGGAACCGCGTGACTACTCGCATTCTCTTACCGCGGTGCTGATGCCGCCGGGCCATAACGCCGATGCCTTGCGAGCCACAATTCTCAGCCACTTCGACATGTCGCTCGGCAGCGGGCTTTCGAAGCTGGCCGGAAAGGTATTCCGCATCGGCCACCTGGGCGACTTCAACGACCTGATGTTGATGGGCACGCTGTGCGGGGTGGAAATGGGGTTGGCGATAGCCGGGGTACCACATCAGACTGGCGGCGCGGCAAGGGCCATGGACTACCTCAAGCGAACGTCAGGCGTCGCCGAGGAGTCCCGGGCCGCGCACTAAGAAATAAAACTGCCTGCAAACACAAAACATGACCAATCCGGGAGGAAAGCATGAATCGCCTAACATGGATATCGAGCATCGTCCTTGCCATCTGCTGGACGTTTGCCGCCCAGGCGCAGACCGAACTCAAGTTCGGTCACGTGGGAGAACCAGGTTCTCTCTTTGAAGCATCCGCCAACGAGTTCGCGCGTCGTGCCAACGAAAGGCTCGGCAGCGACTACAAGGTTGTGACCTTCGGATCGAGTCAGCTCGGCACCGACGAAGAGCTATTGCAGAAGCTTCTGCTCGGCACCGCCGATTTTGCGCTTCCCTCGACGGTCATGTCGAGTGTGGTACCGGAGTTCGGCCTGTTCGAAATGCCCTACCTGGTCAAGGACCGCGAGCACATGAAGCGGATCGAGCAGGAAGTCGTGTGGCCGACACTTGTACCGGCAGCCGAAGCGAAGGGCTACAAGGTGCTGGCGGTGTGGGAAAACGGCTTCCGCAACATCACCAACAACAAGCGGCCGATTACCACACCGCAGGATCTGGAGGGTGTCAAGCTTCGGACGCCGAGCGGCCAGTGGCGGGTAAAGATGTTCCAGGCGTACGGCGCCAACCCGACCCCGATGTCGTTCTCGGAAGTGTTCACGGCACTTCAGACCGGTGTCGTCGACGGGCAGGAAAATCCGTTCACGCAGATCTACAGCGCCAAGTTCCATGAGGTGCAGGATTACCTGTCGCTCACCGGTCACGTCTACACGCCGGCCTACGTGCTCGCGGGCAAGAACAAGTGGGAGAGCCTGCCCGAGGATGTTCGCAAGATCCTCGAAGAGACCGCGAAGGAAACACAGGCCTTTGTGTACGAGACCGCGGAACGACTCGAAACGGAACTGCTGACCAAGATCCAGGAAGAAAGCGACATCGAGGTCAATGAAGCCGACAAGGATGCCTTCATCGACGCAAGTTCCGCCATCTACGAGGAATTCGGCGGCCAGGTGCCTGGCGGCAAGGAGATGATCGACAAGGCGATCAGTCTCGGCAAGGCGTCGTGATCCCAGGGGGCCACTCCCTGCGGTGTATCCGCGGCGAATGCGGTTGCGGCCCATCCCTGTCGTGAGACGCGGATGGGCCGTTCACGGCTAGCCGGCCCCGGTTGGGGGGCTGGAGCCGGCAATTCGGGCCGCTGCTGCTTTCAATTCCCAAACGTCGGATCACGCAATTTGCTACGAAGGACAACGCCGATGGCGGGCTTAACGCGCTTCCGCACCTTCCTCGAGAGGATTCTCGAGGTCTGGCTGATCGTGTTGATCGTCATCATGACGGCGATCGTCGTGTGCGCAGTAATCTGGCGTAAGGCGGGCGCCTCCTTCGTCTGGTACGACGAGGTGGCGTCGATAATGCTCGCCTGGATCACCTATTACGGCGCAGCGCTCGCCGCATTGAAGCGCGCGCACATCGGATTCGATGGAATACTGCTGGCATTCCCGATGCGTCTGCGAATGGTTGCCCTAGCCGTATCGGAGGCACTCGTCTTCCTGTTCTTCATGGTGCTTGCGTGGAGTGGCTGGGTGGTTCTGGGCGTCCTCCAGGGCATGAGCCTGATCAGTCTGCCCTGGGTTCCCGTCGTGCTGACGCAATCGGTCATCCCGATCGGGGCTATCCTGTTCATCGTCTGCGAGGCGCTCAGCCTGCCCGATTACGTATCGCGGGTTCGTGCAGGCGTTTCACACGATGAGATCGAGGTGGCACAACAGATGCACGAACAGGAGGCCGGGCGCGCATGACCATACTGTCCATGGTCGCTGGCCTGGCGGCGCTCGTCTTCATAAACGTCCCGATCGCCGTCGCGCTGGGCCTGGTTGCGCTGGGAGCGATGATACTCACCCAGGGCACCGCGGTGCTGCCGAACGTCGCGATCGTCATGTACAACGGCGCGAAGAGTTTTCCACTGCTCGCAATACCGCTGTTCATATTTGCGGGCGCGATCATGAACTCCTCCTCCATCACCCGGCGGCTCATGGACTTTGCCATGGCGCTGGTGGGGTTCATCCGCGGCGGCCTGGCTCACGTGAATGTCGTGCAGTCGCTGTTCTTCGCGGAGATCTCAGGCTCGGCCGTCGCCGACATTGCCGCCACCGGGCCGATCATCATGCCGGCAATGATGCGCCGCGGCTATTCGCGCGCGTTCACCGCCGCCATTACCTCCTCGTCAGCGAGCCTTGCCATCATCATCCCTCCCTCGATCCCGATGATCCTGTACGGCGTCATGTCGGGCAGCTCCATCGTGCAACTCTTCGTCGCAGGGATCGTCCCCGGTATCCTCGGTGGCGGCGGATTGATGGCGGTTTCCTACTATCTGGCCCGCAAGCTGGGCTGGCCGGTGGAGGATCGCTTCAATCTCTGCCGGGTATGGGTGACGTTCAAGGAATCCGTCTGGGCACTGCTGCTTCCGGTGGTCATCCTGGGCGCGATCTTCAGCGGCGTGGTAACGGCAACCGAGGGTGCCGGGCTGGCGGTTGCAACAGCCCTGTTCGTGGGCGGCGTCATCTATCGCGACCTCGACTTCAAGCACTTCTACAGGGCGGCAGTCGACGGCGCCGTGCAGACCGCCGTGGTTATGCTGCTGATCGCCACGTCTGCACTCCTCGGCGTCTATCTGACCGAGACCCAGGTTCCGCAGAAGCTTGCGGCAGAGATGATGGAGTTCACCAACAGCAAGTACGCTGTGCTTGCCATCCTGAACGTGTTCTTCCTGTTGATCGGCCTGTTCCTGCACTCCGCTGCAGCCATCATCCTGGTCGTACCGATCGTGATCCCGCTGGTTCAGGAACTCGGCATTGATCCCGTCCATTTCGGTATAGTCGTGACACTGAACCTTGCGATTGGTCAGCAGACGCCGCCGGTTGCCAGCGTTCTCATCGCCACCTGCTCCATCGCCAAGGCCGACATCTGGGAAGTCTCGAAGGTGAACGTCTGGTTCGTAAGCATCTTGCTGGCGGTACTGCTGCTGGTGACGTATGTCCCGGCTGTAGCGATGTTCCCGGTCGAATTTTTCTACAGGTGACAGCATGACAACCGCGATGGCGGAGAGCGACGGCTCGTCGCGAGACCTCCTGTTCGAGGTACGAGAAGGCATCGGATACGTCGTCTTCAACCGGCCGGAAACCCGCAACGCGCTGACCTTCGCGATGTATGAGCGTCTGGCGGAGATCTGTGCCGCGGCGGGCAGGGACGACGGTCCCGATGTCCTCGTCATTTCGGGCGCGGGCGGGCGGGCGTTCGCCGCCGGTACCGACATATCCCAGTTCCGCGCATTCCGGACGACCGACGACGCGCTGGATTATGAAAAGCGAATGGACGATGTCCTAGGCGCGGTGGAGCGCTGCCGGGTACCGACGATAGCCGCCATTGCCGGTGCCTGTACCGGTGGCGGCGCAGCGATCGCCACAGCCTGCGATCTCAGGCTCGCCACCCGCGAACTGAAGTTCGGCTTTCCGATCGCCCGGACGTTGGGCAACTGCCTGTCGACTGCGAACCTTGACCGGCTGTCGGCACTGATCGGCGCTGGCCGTACGCGCGACCTCATCTTCACGGCACGCCTGATGGGCGCCGAGGAGGCACTGACGGCAGGACTGGTCAGTGAGGTCGTGGATGATTATCCGGCACTCCAGGCCCGGGCCTCGGACCTCGCCAAACGGATCCGCGGATTTGCGCCGCTCACCCTGCACGCCACAAAGGAAGCGCTGCGGCGCCTGCGTCTAGGCGAGCGCGCGGACGATGACCTGATCGCGATGTGCTACACCAGCGAGGACTTCCGCGAGGGCATCGAGGCGTTTCTTGCAGGTCGGCCGCCGCAATGGAAGGGTCGCTAAAGGAGGTGCGGGAGGTGTCGGGTCCGCTCGCCGGAATGCGGGTGATCGAGCTCGCCCACATCATGGCGGGCCCGGCCTGCGGCCTCATGCTCGCGGACATGGGCGCGGACGTGGTGAAGGTGGAAAAGGCGGACGGCGGCGATGACAGCCGCCGCTTTCTGCCGCCCGACATCAACGGCGAATCCGCGGCCTTCATGATGATGAACCGCAACAAGCGCTCGATCGCGCTCGACCTCAAGACCGAGCGCGGCCGCGAGGCGCTGTTGCGCCTCATTACCGACGCGGATTGCCTGATCGAGAACTACCGCAGCGACACCATGGCGAAACTCGGCCTCGGCTATGACACGCTGCGGGGGCACAATCCCGGCCTCATCTATTGCGAAATCTCCGGCTTTGGACGGACCGGCCCCTACGCCGATCGCGGCGGGTTCGATCTCATTGCGCAGGGCATGTCAGGCCTCATGTCCATCACCGGCGAGGGCCCTGGCCGGCCACCGGTCAAGGTGGGCGCTCCGGTATCCGACATCACCGCCGGCATTCTCGGCGCCATGGGCTGCGCGGCGGCCTACGCCCGCAAGATGCAGACCGGCGAAGGCCAGCGCGTCGATACCTCACTGTTCGAAGCCGCGATCATCCACACGTACTGGCAGTCAGCCATCTGCTTCGCCACCGGCGTGGCGCCAGGTGCAATGGGGTCGGCACATCCGCTCAACGCTCCATACCAGGCGTTCCGCACCCGCGACGGGTGGTTCACCCTAGGCGCCGCCAACCAGGCCAACTGGGTCCGCATGCTGAAGGTGATCGGTGCCGAACACCTCCAGGACGACGACCGGTTCTCCTCCAACAAGGCGCGCATGGAGAACCGCGAGGTCCTGGCAGAAATCCTGAACGGCTATTTTGCCCGCCATGACACCGCCCACTGGCTTGCCGCGATGGATGCGGCAGGCGTCCCTGCAGGCCCGGTGCTCGGCATCGACGAGATGCACACGGACCCGCAGACTGTCGCCCGCGAGATGGTGGTGACCACGGACCATCCGGTCGCCGGCCAGGTCAAGACGCTGGGGCTGCCGGTCAAGTTTCACGGCACGCCCGGCGGCGTGCGCCGTCCGGCACCGCTACTGGGCCAGCACACGCGCGAGATCCTTGCCGAAGCGGGCTACGAGGCGACGGAGATCGAAGCGATCGTCGCGTCGGGAGCGGCGGTGGCGGCTGACGCCTGATCGGTCCGGCTGTCACAGAGTCCGGCGCAGCAGGCGGGACCGATCGGGAACCTGCGCAATCTGCTCGAACGTACACTGTTCCGGCGCCTTGTCCGGACGCCATCGGACGAACGTCGTACCATGGCGGAACCGGGCGCCGGTGACATGATCATAGCGCACCTCAACGACCAGTTCCGGTCTGAGTGGCTGCCACTCGGCCGAGCGTTCCGTGCTCCAGCGGCTCGGACCGCCCGGCGCATCGCCGGTAAAGCCGGGAGGCTCCATGAGCGCCTCCAGCCGCCGCGTCAGGGCGCGGCGATCGCGGCGACCGCTGACCACAGTGAACCCCACGTGATCGAGCCTGCCCTTGGCATTGTAGAGACCGAGCAGCAACGATGCGACATCGCGGCTGTCTCGCCCGTAGCGGAAACCGCCGACAACGCAATCGGCGGTTCGCAGCCGCTTTACCTTCAGCATCGCTCGCTCGCCCGGAACGTAGGCTCCGTCGAGACGCTTGGCGATGACGCCGTCGACCGCGCCGCCGCTGTCGGCGAGCCACTTCTCCGCCGTCGCAAGGTTGCGGGTGAAGGGGGACAGCCGAAGCCCGCCCTTTCGGCCGATCGCCTCATGAAGCTCTTCGAGATGCGAGCGGCGCTCGGTGAGCGGCCGGTCAATCACGTTCTTGCCGCCGCCCGCGACCAGCACGTCGAACGCGATGAGGATGGCCGGCGTTTCGGAAGCGAGTCTTAGCACGCGGCTCTCCGCCGGGTGCAGCCGCATCTGGAGAGCATCGAACGAAAGCGCGCCGTCGACGGGCACGGCGAGCTCGCCGTCGACGACGAACTGCCGAGGTCCCGATTGGGCCAGCGCATGCGTCACTTCCGGGAAGTATCGTGCGAGCGACTTTCCGGATTTCGCCCGCAGGTCGACATCCGGCCCGTCGCGGAACGCGAGGCAGCGGAATCCGTCCCATTTCGGCTCGAACTGCCAGCCTTGATCCCGTGGCAGGGCATCAACCAGGCGGGCTTCCATGGGGCGGATGGTGGCCGGAATCGCAAGCCCGTTGCCGGCACTGCGTGTCTTCTTCACTGGCGACGGGGCGTGAGCGGTGCGCGGCATGGGCGACAAACGAGAGGATCATTCTTGCGTTCCATCTCTTTCGTTCAAGATTGCCCGATGCCGCGTCCCGTTCACGTGGTCGTGTAACCGGAGCTGTTGCCGATCGACCGAACCGGCCCGCATACTGTGTCTGCCTCGGCAATGCCTTCGAGGAGAGGTACCGATGAGCCTGCAATCGCTTTGGCAACGTCTTGCGGTCGCCGTAGTCGTTGTTGTCGCCGGGATCGCCAGCGCCTGGGCACACCATGGCTGGGCGTGCACGGAGGACGAGACGTTCACGCTCACCGGCGTCATCGAGGACATCTATCTCGGCAATCCCCATGCGCGCCTCGACGTTCGGGCGGACGATGGCGTCTGGCAGGTCGACCTGGCGCCTCTCGGACCGACTGCGCGGGCGGGCTTCGTGGAGGGTGTCGCGAACGTCGGCGACGAAGTCACCGCGATCGGCAACCGGTCACGCGATCCGAACGAGCGGCGGATGAAGGCGGCACGGATCATCGTCAACGGCAACACCTACGACGTCTATCCCCGCCGCGTGGGCTCCTAGGGCAGGCGGTCGGCCGTGGCCGGAGACTGGCTGACGGCAATCGAACAGTGGCCGGTCGCCGCAGCGCTTCGCGGCTCGTTCTACATCTACCCGCTGGTCAATGCCGCACATATCGTCGGCATTGCGATTCTCGTCGGCGCCATCGTGCCGCTCGATCTGCGGATTCTCGGCGCCTACCGAAGCGTGCCCCTGGATCTGCTCGCCCGCATATTGATACCCAGCGCCGCCACGGGTGCGGCAATCGCCGTCGTCGCCGGCATGCTGCTGTTCACCGTCAAGCCGCACGAGTATCTCGCCAATGCCGCGTTCATCACCAAGCTCGGGCTGGTGACGCTCGGCGGCGCAAACCTGGTGGTGGTTCATGCGACGCCGGCCTGGCGGCGGGCGCGTGCCGGAAATCCGGTCGCGCCCTTACTGCGCGCCAACGCGGTCGCATCGATCGTCATCTGGCTGGCCGCCATCCTCGCCGGACGATGGATCGGCTTTCTCTGAGGCCGGCAGGCCGAATGGAGCGGCTAGAACCGTCCACCGGTCTTGAAGCCGTCGCGCACGGTGTCGAAAATGTCCTCGAAGACGTCGTCGAGCTCGATGTCGAACTTTCGTCGGCGGCCTTCAGGGAAATCGGGAAAACTGAGTGGCCCCCTGCGCCCGAGCCCGCCTGAGCCGAAGTCCGGTCGCGACCGGCGCGGGCGGTAGCGACGGTACCGCTGCATCCGTTCCCAGTAGGCGGCACCGGTAATGGCACCACGCACCAGTTCCTCGAGAATGGTGCTGAACATGCTGCGATCCGTGAACTCGGAGCCGTAATCGTCGTACCGCCGGCGACGGAACTCGATGCGGACGTCCTCGAGCTCGGCACGGCGCCGCTCTGCCGAGCGCAGCAGGTCCCTCACGTGGCGATCGTCCTTTTCGGCCTCCTTCAGCGCTTGGTCGAGTTGCTGCAGGCGCTCCACGATCCGTTCGTCTTCGGGTGATGAGGTCGACAGCGCCTCCCGGTGCAGTGCCGCAAGGCTTGATCGGCCAAGCGCCTCGACCAGACGGTCGGTTGCCCGTCGGAAGTGCGCATCCTCGCCGCGAACGAAGGCTCCCCGCCGGCTTCGGACCGCCTGAAGCTCCTTTTCCGCCACCGCGATTTCGTCATCGAGGGCAGCAATGGCATTCCGTCGCTCGGCCAGTACGGCCTCCAGAAGCGGGATGTCCGTCGCCTCGCGCGCCTCCCTCTCCAGTGCCGCAAGACGGTCGACCACCTCGTCGATCCGCGCCTGCATGCGATCGGCGTGCTCCTTCAGGCGCACCGGAAGTTCGATCAGGAGGGCATAATTGGGGCGCGCCCGATGATACCCGCACAACCGGGCGACCCAGCCGTCGAGCAGCCGGACCAGCGGCCATGCGCGATAGCGTGATGTTCCGTAGCCGCGCTGCCACAGGTACATGAACAGCCGTTCGTTCTCGTACGGCTCGGCCTTTTCCGCCCTGTCGGCTTCGGCAAGCTCCATCTTGCGGCGCGCTTCCTCGGCTACCTGCCGAGCGGTCTCCACAGCCTTCAGCGCAGACTTGTGGCTCGCAGTCGCGGCAAGCTTCTTCTGAAGTTGCGCTTCGGCCTCGTCGAGCCGCGCGCTGGCCGCATCGACCGCGTTCCGTTCGGCGGCCCGACGGGCATGCAGGTCTGCCACCTTCCGCTCGAACGCCCGTACATGCTCCTCGATGCGGGCGAAGGCCGCCGATCTCTGGTCGAGGATGGTTCCTGCGTCCGCTCCGACGCGGTCGAGCACTTCGAGCACGTCATCATCATCGATCCGATCGAGATGAAAACGCGCGAGCTCGCGAAACGCCTGCGCCTGATCGTTACGGATCTCCATCAGCCGTTCGGAGATCCGCTTCTGTCGCGCCGCCAGCGTTTCCTCTTCCTGCCTGAGCTCCTCGAGGGCCGCCTCGATCGAGCCCAGGGCCTCACGCCCTGACAGCGTACGCCGGCCCCTCACCATCGGGTGATCGCGCCGGGTTCGACCGGCATCCGGTATTCGGGTTCGAGGTAACCCGGTCGCTTGACCCCGAGCACGCGATCCTGGACGATTCCATCATCTGACTTGTCGCGTGCGATGCGCTCGTACGTCTCCCGCGGAACCCGCACGCCCCACTTCTGGACCGTCTCGCGTTCACCTGTCTCCTCGCTGGTGATCTCGCGCCTGATCGCCTCGCCGTCGGGGTTCACCGCTTCGACGATGATGTAGTAGTTCCTCGCATCCGGATTGACGTCGGGAACGCGCCACACGCCCGTGCTCTCGCCTGGCCGTGACACGATCCGCAGCTCGTAGGTCTCGCGCAGCTGCGCCTGCAGGGCGGCAAGCGCCCGCACCGCCTCACGGGCGCGCTCCGCTTCTCCGTTGGCGGCAGCCGCGAGTCCCTGATCAACCAGCCTCTCGGCCTGCTCAACCGCTTCCGCCACCTCGGCCTCGACGAGGATGCTGTCCGCGAGCGCGGCAATCTGCTGGGGGATCTCCTGCTCGAGTTCGATACGCGCCCGATCCTGTCGCCATTCGAGCGGTGCGCGGATGAGGAATTCGTAGCCTACCCATGCCGCCGCGCCGAGCAGCACCAGTGCCACGACGGCACCGAACAGCTTTCCGCGGCGGACGTAGGCGCGCGCGAGCGCGACCTGCAGGCCGCCGCTCGGTGGCTCGTAGACGAAGCGGTCCTCAGCGAGTGCCCGGACACCGTCCTGCAGGATACGGTCCGGGACCTCGATGCCTTGCGCCGCATAGATCTCGCGCAGCTTGTCGATGAGCTGCCGTTCCCGGTCCTCCGAGGCAAGCTCGCGGGCCACCACGCGCTCCTGGTGGCGCAAGGTATCCACCACGTCCATGGCGAGCATCAGCTCGTCGAGCGACGTGTCCGCAGTCGACCCTGGTCGTGATGTCGTCGATGCCTCAGCCATTCACCAGGGCATTGCCTTCGGCTGCGAGCCGCGCCAGGCGGCGCTTGCCCTCCTCGACCGCATCGCGGATCTCCTTGGAGTTCTCGGTGCTCAGCCGGCGCATCTCGGTGATTATCTCGCGGGAACGTTCCTGGAAGTTGACCACGGAATCCACGAGCTTGCGGACCGCGTCGGCCCTGATCGTCGGCCCGTAACCGGCCCTGATCGCAGCCTCCTGCACCTGGTCGCCGACCTCGCTCAGCGTTTCCAGGCTCTTCGATATGCCTTCCTTCATGGCTTCCAGCGTCTTGGTGCTCTCATGCAAGCCGTGCAGGCCGGTGAACGAAGCCCTGAGCGCCGTCAGTACAGTGTCGTTGGTCGAGAAGAAGCTCACGGCCTGGGCATAGACCCGCTCCTTGGCGCTGGTCGTCTGCATCAGCCTCGCCATGATCACTTCGGACGTATTGTAGCCGACGGTCAGATTGTCGGCGAGATCCTTGGCGATCTGGTACCTCTTCTCCTCGTCCTGCATCGCCCGCAACCGCTCGTCTCGCTGCAGTTCGAGCCGCGCCCGGTCGGCCGGCGCGGCGTCGGCAGCTACGGCTTCGAGCGCTCGCGCCGCCTCCGCAAGCGCCTCATTCGCCTGGTCGAGCTTCGCCTTCGCCTTTTCCAGCACCTCGAGGGCCAGCACCTCGGCCTGCTTGAGCGCGCCGCGGAAGTCGAGGTACGCATTCAGGATCACGTGCTCGCGCTCGATCTGGTCCTTGGAATCGCGGGCGACTTCGGAATAGGTGTCGCGGATCTCGTCGAACCGTGCCGATATATCGCCGCGACTGACCTTCATCCACACGTTGGCAAGACGCTCCCAGGTATCGAGCTTGCCGTCGGCCAGCTGGTCGACCAGCGACTTGGCATCGTCACGAATCGAGTTGAACGCCTTGGTGATGTCCTCGTAGCGGTCGGCGATGTTCATCGCTTCGACCTGTTCACGGACGATCTCGTTGAAGAACGATGCCTGGTCGAGGGTCCGCGCAATCGCCACCACCCGGTTTTCATCCAGCCCGGTGATCTCGTTGAGCAGTGGTACGATCGGCGGCTGTGCCTCCTGCTGTTCGGGCACGAGCCCCAGGTCGCGCAACGACATGAGCGCGCGATCGAGGTATTTCATCGGCGACTCGATGGCAGGGGAACTGGTCATCGGCTGCGGGCTCCTTGCGGATTATCGGCGTAACCGTCGGATACTATGCTATGGGCTCACCCAGGGAAACGCTGTTGGACGGCCTGCGCCCCGGCGCCTCCGGAAAAGACCATTTCTCTGGCCAGATGATGACCGCCGACATGATTCCGCCATCGGCTCAGGCCATCGTGCCGACGACAGCCAGCCGACGTGAGATTCGGGGCGCGGGTTGGCCAATCAGCCTGTCCATGACCGACACGACGTCTTCCACGGCACAAGAAGCCCTCAGAACGGGAAAGGTCCAGATGATGCGGGGAATCTTCCTTTCATGCCTGTTTGCAACCGTACTCGCCCTGGCGGCGGTGCAGCACGCACCGGCGGCGGCACAGGCGGCAGACACCGGCCAGGCCGAAACGCAAACCGATCGCCAGGAACTGATCGACAGGCTCAAGCGGCGACTGCAGAGCCTGGAGCAGCAGGACGACGAGGAATCACGGCAGCGCGCCGAACGGATCAGAAGCCGCATCGAACGCCTCAGCGACGGGGCGACCGGTGACGATCCAGCAGAGGATGATGCCACTGCAGACGATTCCGATGCCGACGATTCCATGGCGGACACGGCCGGGGATGCGGTGGACGAGGACGCGACCGAGTCCGATGAAGCGAATGATGCGCAGGCAGCCCGCGCCGAACGGCCGTCGGCTGACCGTGCGGCACGGATCGAGCGGCTGACGCGCCGACTGAACCGGCTGGAGCAACGCGACGACGAGGAGTCGCGGCAACAGGCAGAGCGAATCCGCCAGCGTCTGGAGCGCCTGCAGGCGCAAGCCGGTGACGAGGCCACTGCGGATGACGCCGATGATGCCGCAGATGCCGATGACGATGCCCGACCCGAACGGGCGGCACCCGACCGCGAGACGCGGATCGAGCGGCTGACGCGTCGGTTGAATCGGCTGGAGCGGCGCGACGACGAGGAGTCGCGGCAACAGGCAGAGCGAATCCGTCAGCGTCTGCAGCGCCTGCGGGCGCAAGCCGGTGACGAGGCCACTGCGGATGACGCCGATGATGCCGCGGATGCCGATGACGATTCCCGGTCCGGACAGGCGGCACCCGACCGCGAGACGCGGATCGAGCGGCTGACGCGCCGGCTGAACCGGCTGGAGCGGCGCGACGACGAGGAATCTCGGCAACAGGCCGATCGCATTCGCCAGCGTCTCGAGCGGCTTCGTGCGCAGTCCGAAGATGGTGCCGCCGATGACGATGCCCGGCCCGCACAGGCGGCACCCGACCGCGAGACGCGGATAGAGCGACTGACCCGCCGATTGAATCGGCTGGAGCGGCGGGACGACGAGGAGTCGCGGCAACAGGCGGA
>CAZSNL010000022.1:21708-37721 GCA_964608275.1 uncultured Hyphomicrobiales bacterium
GGACGACGAGGAGTCGCGGCAACAGGCGGAGCGCATCCGCCAGCGCCTGGAGCGCCTGCGGGCGCGGACCGGCGATAATGCCGAAGGTGCCCGGCAAGGGCCCGCGGACGACGATCGGGCGGCCCGTGCCGAGCGTCTCGAGGAACGGATCGAGGCACTTGAGGATTCGGCGAACGAGGAGGACAGGCGCCGCGCTCGACGCATCCGCGAACGGGTCGAAAACGTGCGGGAACGCCAGAACCGGCGTATCCGCAACCTGCGCGACAGGATCGCCGAACTCGAGCGGCAGAACACCGACGCGGCGACGCGCCAGATCCGGCGGTTGCGCGAGCGGATCCGGCGGCTGGAGGAGGAGCAGGGGAGCATTCAGCTCGGCATCCACATCTCGCCCGAACTGCTCTACGGCGAGCTTCATGTCATCGAAAGCGACAGGGCCAGCGATGAAGCAATCGAGCGGGTGCTGACGGCGGAGCCGGCAGAGCCCGTCCGGCGCCGATACGAGGTGCGCGAGATCATCCGCAACCCCATACGTGAGGTCATGCCGCGGGTCGACGTGAGCGACATCACCTTCCGGTTCGATGACGCCGACATACCTGCGGGCCAGCTGGACAAGCTTGATCGCATCGCGCGGGTAATCAGCCGGATCGTCGAGCGCAGGCCCGACGAGCTGTTCCTGATCGAGGGCCATACCGATGCGGTCGGCGACTGGGACTACAATCTGGTGCTGTCCGAGGAACGCGCCGAAGCGGTCCGCGATGCGCTGGTCAACGAATACGGCATTCCGCGTCGCAACCTCGAGATCGCCGGCTACGGCGAAGAGTACCTGAAGGTGCCGACGGAGGAACGTGAACGGCGCAATCGACGCGTGACCGTGCGGCGCATCACACCGCTGGTCGCCGGCCGGTAAGCCTCGAGGGTGTCATCCCCGCGACTGGCGCGGGGACCGCATCAATGACAGCCGGTTGACCCGCACCGGACGCCGGCTGTCTTGTCAGCGCGGAAAATGCTCGACGTGCGTCTCTGCTGTCCGGCCGTAGTAGAGGACCCGCCGGCCGGCGATCGACATGATGTAGCCCGCGCACCCGTTGGCCGTGACCCGCTTGCTGAAATCGACGTAGCTGTAATCGGGCGGGTTGCGTTGCGCCCACGCGACGGCCGCTGCGATTTCGGGCTGGTGGAACATTGCGCCGACCGTTTCCGGTTCATGCGGAATGGCGAGCACCAGCGCTTCGCCGCTGGACAGAAAACAGGTTCGGGTATTCAGACGATAATCGACGTGATAGCCCTCGAACCCCGCCTCGGCCAGGGCATGCATGCCTTCGGGAAAACTCATCGTGTCATTGTAGGTTCGTTCAAGACACATCCGCGCAACGGCGTCCTGCTGCATGTCCATGGGCGTCCTCCGTCAGTGATCAGCTTTCGCCCTGCCGCTCCCGCCTAGTCGATCGGCATGGTCGCCAAGCCGTGTGCTGCGGCGATCCTGCGCAGCAGCTGTCCAAGCTGCTCCCGTTCTTCGATGGCGAGATTGCCGAAGAACGATTCATCGTTCCGGTCGGCCAGTTGCGCGAGCCGCACGACGAGTGCCCGGCCCGACGGTACCAGGGTGAGCGTGTGCGCCCGCTTGTCCCGCGGATTGGCACGCCGCACCACCAGGCCCTTTGAAACGAGGCGGTCGGCAAGCTTCGAAATCGCGCCCCGCGTCATGCCCATGCGATCCGCGAGTTCCGAAGGCGCCAGCCGCTCGAAATCGTAAAGCACCCGCAGGAACACCCATTCGGCAACCGTGACGCCCTCGGACTCCACCTTACGGGCGAAACTGCGGGAAACGGCATTCGACACCATCCTCAGCCAATAGCCGAGATGCGCATGCAGTTCGGAAGGCGGTGCAGGCTCAACCATCGCGCACCTGTTAGTTTACTAGGCAACTATAGTCGGCGCGGCAGGCCCGTCAACCGAATTGTCACTTCGTTGACGCGACGACGGAGGCTCGGCCGCCGGTCGATGTCGTCCGACGCTGCCGCGGAACCAAGGCGGAATGGGCACGTTCCCCTTCCGCCCGCGTTCGGCACTATGCCGTGCGCGGAGCATGCAACCGTTCCCGCGAGACCGCGCCTTGTGGAGAGACCAGGTCCAACCGTCCGTCTTGCAGGCATGGTCCTGTTGACGGTGGCTGCCTGCGGCGGAGGCCCCTCGTCATCGGCGGCGTGGGACGGCCCCGGCGATCCTGCAGCCGGCAAGCGTGTCATTTCCCGGATTGCATGTGGTATCTGCCACGTGATCCCCGGTGTCGCGGGTGCGCGGGGAACGGTGGGACCCTCGCTCGAGGGCTTCGCCGAACGCAATCTGATCGCCGGGCGACTGCCGAACGAATTCGAGCTGCTGACGCGCTGGGTACGCGATGCACCGTCGTTCGACCCGGCCACCGGCATGCCCGAACTTCCCATTTCCGAAGACGAAGCGCGCGATGTCGCCGCCTACCTTCACTCGCTTCGTTGACCGCGCCGGACGACGGCTTGCGGTCGGGCTGCTTCTGGTCGTTGCCGGCTGCGGCGGCGACCAGTCGGCGCTGGCGCCGGCCGGTCCGATCGGACTGTCGATCGCGACACTCGCCTGGATCATGTTTGCCGGTGCTGCCGTCATATTCGGCGTCGTCATGGCCCTGACGGTCATTGCATGGCTCGCGCCGCTCCGTGTGCGGCGGTGGCTCGGAACCAGCCGGGCCGTCGCGATCGGCGGTATCGCCTTCCCGGTCGTCGTCCTGTCGGCGCTGCTCGTCTACGGCCTCTGCGTTACCCGCACGACCGCCGGCAGCGAAGGAACCGGGCCGGTCAGCATCAACGTCGTCGGCGAGCAGTGGTGGTGGCGCGTGAACTATGCGCAGGGCGATGGCGCACAGCCCGTGATCACTGCCAACGAGATCCGGATCCCGACCGGAACGCCCGTCCGCCTCGTCCTCACCGCCGCCGACGTGATCCACAGCATCTGGATTCCACGCCTTGCCGGCAAGCTCGACATGATCCCCGGCCGCACCACAACGCTGGTGCTCGAGGCTGCCGACCCCGGCGTCTACCGGGGCCAGTGCGCCGAATACTGCGGCGCCCAGCACGCGCAGATGGCCTTCTTCGTGGTGGCGATGGAGCCGCAGGCGTTCGACGACTGGCTGGCGACGCAACGATCGCCCGGCCGCAAGCCTGCCACGCCGCTGCAGGAGGAAGGGCGGCAGGCGTTCCTCAGGCACGGCTGCGGCGCGTGTCATACCGTCCGCGGCACGTCCGCCATGGAAACGCTCGGGCCTGACCTCACCCACGTCGGCAGCCGCCTGAGCATCGCCGCCGGCATGTTCCCCAACAATGCCGGAACCCTCGCCGGCTGGATCGCCGATGCCCAGCACCTGAAGCCGGGCAACGGCATGCCGTCGTTCGAGATGCTGCGCGGCCAGGAACTGCGGGCCATCGCCGCCTATCTCGGAAGTCTCGAATGACGCGGCCGGACGACACGCCGCGGCCACCCGGCGAGCTCGCCGCACTGGAAGCCATCTGGTTGCCGCCGCGCGGCTTTCGGCTGCTGACAGCGGTCAACAACACCTACATCGGCATGTACTACACGGGCGCGGCGGTCCTGTTCTTCCTGCTCGCCGGCATCCTTGCGCTCGTGATGCGCGCCCAGCTTGCCGTCCCCGACAACGACCTCGTCGGCCACGACCTCTACAACCAGCTCTTCACCATGCACGGCACGATGATGATGTTCCTGTTCGCCGTGCCGGCGGTGGAGGCGGTCGGCATTCTGATGCTGCCCAACATTCTCGCGGCGCGCGACCTGCCGTTCCCGCGATTGTCCGCCTACGCCTTCTGGGCGTACTTCGTCGGCGGAACCGCCTTCTTCTGCAGCCTGTTCTTCGGCCTCGCACCGCGCGGCGGCTGGTTCATGTACCCGCCGTTGACCAGTTTCGAATTCTCGCCCGGCATCAGCGAGGATTTCTGGTTGCTGGGGATAGGCTTCATCGAGATCTCGGCCATCGCTGGCGCGATCGAGATCATCGTCGGCATCATGCGCACGAGGCCGCCAGGCATGTCGCTCGACAAGATGCCGGTGTTCGCCTGGGCCATGCTGGTGTTCGCCGGGATGATCATCTTCGCGTTTCCCGCGATCATCCTGGCGACGGCGCTGCTGGAACTCGAGCGGGCCTTTCACTGGCCGTTCTTCATCGCCGAAAAAGGCGGCGATCCCCTCCTGTGGCAGCACCTGTTCTGGTTCTTCGGCCACCCGGAGGTCTACATCATCTTCATCCCGGCAGCCGGAATGGTCTCGATGATCGTGCCCGCGATGGCGCGGACGCCGCTGGTTGCCTACCGCCTCGTCGTCCTCGCCCTGATCGGTACCGGGTTCCTGAGCTTCGGATTGTGGGTCCACCACATGTTCACCACCGGCCTGCCGCGCATTTCGATGAGCTTCTTCTCCGCCGCGAGCATGGCGGTCGCCATTCCGAGCGGTATCCAGGTGTTTGCCTGGATCGCTACGATCGCGGCCGGTCGGCTGAGGCTGACGGTGCCATCGTTGTTCGTACTCGGATTCCTGTTCATATTCACGATCGGCGGGCTGACCGGCGTCATGGTCGCAATGATGCCGTTCGACTTCCAGGTCCATGACACCTACTTCGTGGTGGCGCACTTCCACTACGTCCTGATCGGCGGCATGGTGTTTCCCTTCTTCGCCGCCGTCTACTACTGGATTCCGACCGTCAGCAGGCGTCCGCTCTCGGAACGTCTTGGAACGATCTGCTTCGGCCTGCTCTTTGTCGGCGTGAACGTGACGTTCTTCCCGATGCACGTCACCGGCCTCATTGGCATGCCGCGCCGGGTCTACACCTATCCTTCGGAACTTCCGTGGGCAGACCTCAACCTCGTCTCCACCATCGGCGCGTTCACCATAGCCGCCGGGGTTGCGGTCTTCCTAGTCGATCTCATCCTGAACTTCCGACCATCGGCCACCGGGGACGCCGGCAACGTCTGGAAGGCCGGCACGCTCGAATGGCTGCCGACCGGCTATTATCAGACGCGCAGCATCCCGCACATCACCAGCCGCGAACCGTTGTGGGAACAACCGGGCCTTGCCGAAGATGTCGTGGCCGGACGCTTCTACCTGCCTGGGGCGCCGACCGGGCGGCGCGAAACACTCGTGACCAGCGCCGTCGACGCCCGGCCGCAATACATCCTGACGCTTCCTGGGCCAGGCTGGTCGCCGTTCGCAGCCGCCCTCTTCACGGCCGCATTCTTCCTGCTGCTCACGGTCAAGCTCGTGCCGGCCGCACTGGTCTGTGGCGTCGTGGCGATCGCATCGATCTGGTTATGGCTGTGGTCGAGCGATCCCGGTCCGGGCGCCGCCGTAGACGCCGGTGCCGGCCTGACGCTTCCCGTCAATGTCGCCGGTCCGCCGTCCCACTCGTGGGCGGCCACGGTCGCCCTGCTTCTCGTGCTCGGCACGATCTTCGGGTGCCTGGTGTTTGCCTACGCCTTCATCTGGACCGTCAACCCCGCGGCCTGGCATCGGGCAAATGTGCTGCCGCCCACGGCGTGGCCACTCGCTTCGGCAGCGGTGACGGTTCTCGCTGCCGCGACCATGGTCGCATCGACGCTTCTGCTGCGGTCATACGGTCGACCCCTCGCCCGGGCGGGCTTTCATCTCGCGCTGGTTTGCGGAATTCCGCTGATGCTCGGAGCCCCGGCCATCGATATCGCCGGCCGCCTGCAAACCGGCATGCGGCCCGTCGACCATGCACACGGCGCCCTCGTCTACACCGTGGCCGGCGTGCAGGCGCTGCTCGCCTGCACGGTGACGCTGATGACCATCCACGTCCTCGCCCGCTCCCTGTGCGGACGCCTGAATGCGGAACGGAGGGCCACCTTCGACAACACCATGCTGCTCTGGCACTACACCGCCGCGCAGGGTCTTGTCGGCCTTGCGCTGACCCACGGCTTCCCATTGCTCGCCGGAAGCGGCCTGCCATGACCGCTCACCACCCGATCCGCGTGCTGCCGTTCCTCTTCGCCGGACTGATCATCTGGGCGACCCGGTTCCTGTTCGTCTATGCCTTCGTTGCCCTCGCCTGCGCGCGCGGGTTTGCCGAAGGCGCAATTGCCGGGATCGGCATCGTGCCTGTCGCCATCGTGGTGGCGACGGTGGCGGCGCTGGCCGCCAACGGCTGGGTCATCATCCGCGGTGCGGTACGCGCCCGGTCGGGCGCCGCGGAGGCGGACCAGCACGATTCGGCCCTGTTCATCGGCTACGTGGCCGCGGCTGTCGCGGCACTGTCGATCATCGCCATCGTCTGGGAAACCTTGCCGGCGCTTGTCGTTCCGGTCTGTACGGCGTGACACCCATGCGCAAGGCCATCGCAGAAGTATCAATCGCCGCCGCCGTCCGGAAAACCGGATCGCGCGAGCGACTGTTGACCTGCGTCCGGTCGGACGAGCCGGACCGATGAAGCGGGTCCTCCTCCACTTCGCCCTGTTCGTCGCGCTCGCGACCGCTGGCGGCCTCCTCTACGCGTGGTCCGGCCTCTACCATATCGGCGCGAGCTCGGGGCACTGGGCGATCACCCGGGCCATCCTGGATCTTGCCATGACGAGCTCGATCCGGACGCACTCCCTCGGCATCGAACCGCCGCCGCTCGACGATGTCGCCCTGATCGAGCGAGGTGCGGGACACTTCTGGCAGGGGTGCGAGCCCTGCCATGGCGCTCCCGGCCGCCCCCGCGGCGCCGTCGTCCGGCAGATGGTGCCCCTGCCGCCGTACCTGCCGGATACCGTCGACGACTGGGAGGTGCGGGAGCTGTTCTGGATCGTCAAGCACGGCCTGAAGTACACGGCGATGCCCGGCTGGGCGAGCCAGGCCCGGGACGACGAGGTCTGGGCGGTTGTCGCCTTTCTCCTGCGCCTGCCCGGCATATCGGCGGCGGAGTATCTCGCGCTGTCGGGCGGCGCGGCGGATCCCGCTGCCGGCAAGGAGAGGCCCGGCATCTCGCAACTTCCCCCGGTGCCTGAGGACGCGGCGGAAGCTCTGGAGAATTGCCGGCGCTGTCACGGGCTGGACGGCATGGGACGCAACAGCGGCGCCTTCCCTCGCATCGCCGGTCAGAATGCCGGTTACCTTCGCCTGGCGCTCCAGGCCTACGCCGATGGCCGGCGCGCAAGCGGCATCATGGAACCGGCTGCTGCCCCGCTCAGCGACCGCGAGATCCGCGAACTCGCCGACTACTATGCCGCCATTCCCCTGCCGGCCGAACCGGCGCTCGCCGAGCCGGATGACCCGGCGGCGGTGGAACGCGGCGGCAGGATCGCCGCCGCAGGCGCTCCCGACCGGGACGTTCCCGCCTGCATCGCCTGTCATGGCCTCGACGCGCCACCACCGAACGACAACTATCCCCTGCTGGCGGGCCAGCATCCCGGGTACCTGGCCAATCAGCTCCGACTGTGGCGCGCGCGGCAGCGCGGAGGCAGCCCCCAGGCGCAGATCATGGAGAAGGTCGCCGAGCGTCTTACCGACCGCCAGATCCTCGACGTGGCGCAGTTCTATTCAACGCTGCGCCCGCGGAGGTCGCAGCTCGATGACGAGCAAGGCTCCAGGCCGACCACGGCCCCGAGTCCGGCACCCGATCCCGCCAGCCGGTAGAACGTCATGCCTGGGACCAGGCCCGGGATCCGCGGGCTGCGAGGTTGCTCAAAATTGCGGATCATCGGGCCTTTCATGTGGACGCGCGGCGGTCCGATACCTATGATCGCAGGTGGAGAATCAGCGCGGCGGATCGGGCATTAGGGACGGTTCGGCCGGGATTGGCAGCTTCGCGGTGGGGCCCTTGTGGCAGCGGGTTGCCGAGCCCGGGCGGGCGAGAAGGGACTCCTGTGGGATGACGGAGCCGGGCGCTCCATCGCTCGACACTCTTTCGCGCGTGCCAACGCCTGCATGGCTGTGGGACGCCGATCGCTTGCGTATCGTCTGGGCCAACAAGCCGGCCATCACCCTGTGGCGGGGCGAGACGCTGTTCGACCTACTTGACCGCCGCTTTGCGCCCGACGATCCGATCGTCACCCATATTTCGGAAATTTCACGCGGCCTCATGGCCGGCGGTGCGACCGAAGCCGGCTTTCCGTTCCGGGCAAACGGACACCAGACGGCGCTGCGCTGCCGGTTCGAGACAGCCGAACTGCCGGACGGCCGCCCGGGAATTCTCGTCCAGGCGCTGGTCGCGGATGAAGGACCCGAGGTCGAGACCAGGATCTGGGCCCGCGCCGCGAAGACGCTGCCGTATCCGCTTCTGGTATGTGACCGGTCGGGGCGCATCGTCGCCGCCAACGAGGCGGCGACCGCAAACATCCGCGCCGTCCTGCCGGCAACACTCGGCGCGCTGTTCGCCGAAGGGGATGCCGATGTCCGGGCACTCGTTGCCCGGGCGCTCGATATCGGCCAGGCCGATGCGGTGCGGACCGTGCAGACTTCGTTCGGCCCCCGTGTCCATCGGCTGCATTTCAGGAGGATCGACCCTCCCGTCGACGGTAGCCGCGACAGCCTGGTGGAGGTCGTCCTCGATGACGTGACCGAGCGGCGCCGGTACGAGATCGAGCTCGAGCAGAATATCGAACGGCTGTCGGATTTTCTCGCAGCGGCGGCGAGTTTCACCTGGGAGCTTGACCGAGACCTGCGCTTCTCGGCGACATCGGAAGGATTCCTGCCGACCACCGGCACCGCGCCGGAACGCGTCGATGGCGAACCTTGGCAGGCGATTGCCGCCACCTTCGATCTGGATCCCGATGGCGGCATCGCGAAGGCCCTCGAGGAACGCAAGGCGTGGTCGGCAGTCGTTCACTGGAAGAGCGGCGAAGCGGCACGTGCCGTATCCCTGAGCGCGGTTCCGGTGCTGTCGCCATCCGGAGAGTTCCTCGGCTACCGCGGCGTCGGTGCACCGGCGGCGGCAGCCGAGGGCGTCGCAGCGGCCGGCGAAGCCGGCGCCGACGAGGCGCGGAGCACGGAACCACAGCCGGGGCTGTCGCAGGAGGAACAGATCGCGTTCGAGACCATCGGCCGCGAGGTCGGCGGTGCCGCCGAAACTGCCGAGACGAAGGCCGAACAGGCCGCCGACCAGCAGCCGGCCGTCTATTCCGGGCCGACCGACGACGAACTGCGCGCGATCCTTGATACCGCCAGCGACGGCATCATCACCCTCGACCACCAGGGCCGTATCGAGAGCCTCAATGCCAGCGCCCAGGCGATCTTCGGCTACGATTCGCGCGAGGCTGCCGGCCGGGCGATCTTCGATTTCCTGACCCCGGACAGCGCCCGGATCGTCAAGGACTACCTTGCCGCGTTGTCGAACCGCGGACTTGCAAGCATCTTCAACGACGGCCGCGAGGTTACGGCCATCGAGCGGCGCGGTCGCGAAGTACCGTTGTTCCTGACGATCGGACGGATCGAGGCGGATCCCCGCCGCGGGCAGAAGTACCACAGGTTCTGCGCCGTCATCCGCGACATCACCCAGTGGAAGCGCACCGAGACGGAACTGAGGCGGGCCAAGGAACAGGCGGAGCGCGACAGCGCGCAGAAGTCGGAGTTCCTCGCCAACATCAGCCACGAGCTCAGGACCCCGCTCAACGCGATCATCGGCTTTTCGGAAGTCATGCGGACGGCCAAGTTCGGCACCGTCGACAACGAGAAGTACCGCGGCTACATCAACGACATCCACGCCAGCGGCCAGCACCTGCTCAGCCTGATAAACGACCTCCTCGACCTGTCGAAGATCGAGGCGGGCAAGCTCGAGCTCAACTTCACGAGCGTCAACCTCGCCGAAGTCCTCAAGCAGTCGATCGACATCGTCCAGCCGCAGGCGACGCAGGCCGGCATCATGATCCGCACCAGCATGCCGGAGGACCTGCCCAACGTGGTCGCCGATCAGCGGAGCCTGCGCCAGATCTTCCTCAACATCCTGTCAAACGCCGTGAAGTTCACCGAAGCGGGCGGCCAGATCGTCGTGTCCGCGTTCATGGACGATTCCGGCGAGGTGCACGTCCGCGTCAAGGACACCGGGATCGGAATGACCGCCGAGGAACTTGCGACCGCCATGGTGCCGTTCAGGCGGGTCGAACGCCCCGACCGGCAGTACAAGCCGGGCACCGGTCTCGGGCTGCCGCTTACCAAGGCGCTGGTCGAGGCAAACCGTGCCACGTTCGGCATCAAGAGCGAGCCGGACGAGGGCACGCTGGTGACGATAACCTTTCCCACTCCGCGCGTCCTCGCCGACTGATTCCCGGAACGGCCTCCCCGGTATGGGCGGCCGGTGCTGCAGGTGCTACAACGATCCCTTGCAGGCCGGTCAGTTGCACGTACGAAGGAGGCACTTCCATGGTGGACATCCAGAAGCTGAGCGAGACCGTGACTGCCCGGCAGACGCGGCGGGCAGGCGGACGGCGCGCGCGAGTCGCGGAACGCACCAGGGCGCCCATTGTCTCGCTGCCGACGCTGAAACGGCGCATCCCGGTCTACGAGATCGTTTCCGACGAGGCGATCGAACTCGTGCACCAGGAGTCCTGCCGCATCCTCGAGGAGGTCGGCATCGAGTTTCGCGACGCCGAGGCTGCGGCAATGTGGAAGGCTGCCGGAGCCGACGTCGACGGCTTGCGCGTTCGCATCGGCCGCGACCAGCTCATGGAGCTGATCGCCCAGGTGCCATCGGAATACGAGATGCACGCCCGCAATCCCGAACGCACGGTACGGGTCGGCGGCGAGAACTCGATCTTCGTTCCGATGTACGGCGCGCCCTACGTCCGCGACTTCGACGGTACGCGGCGCTACGGCACGCTGGAGGACCTCTACAACTTCCACAAGCTCGCCTACATGGCGCCGGCGCTGCATTCCACCAGCAGCATCATCTGCGAGCCGATGGATGTCCCGGTCCCGAAACGCCACCTGCACATCATCTACGGGGTGCTGCGCTGGTCCGACAAGCCGTTCATGGGCATCGTGACCGAACGCAGCCGCGCCGAGGACACGATCAGGATGGCCCAGATCGTGTTCGGCGAAGAGTTCGTCGACAACAACGTCGTCCTGACATCGGTGGTCAATGCCAATTCGCCACTGGTCTGGGACGCCACCATGCTCGACGCGCTCAAGGTCTACGCCAGCCACAACCAGCCCTGCCTGTTGTCTCCGTTTGCGCTCTGCGGCGCATCGACATCGGCATCGACGATCGGCGCGGTCGCCCAGGTCAATGCCGAAGCGCTCGCCGGCATCGCGTTCACCCAGCTCGTCCGGCCGGGGTCGCCGCAGGTCTACGGGCAGTTCATGGTGACGGTGAACATGAAGACCGGGGCGCCGATGGGGGGCACCCCGGAGGCTGCGCACATGCAGTTCCTGATCGGCCAGCTGGCACGCAAGTACCAGTTGCCGTGGCGGACCAGCGGATTTCATGTCGGGTCAAAACTGGCCGATGCCCAGGCCGGCTACGAGGCCAACATGCTGATGCACGCCGCGCTCCTTGCCGGCGCCAACTACATATGGCACGTCGCTGGCTGGCTCGAGGCCGGACTCGTCGCCGACTTCGCCAAGTTCGCGCTCGACACCGAGCAACTCACGGGCTGGTACCGCTACGCGCAGGGCATCGACATGAGCGATCTCGACGCGGCGATGGCCGCCGTCCGCGAGGTCGGCCCCGCCGGCCACTTTCTCGGCACCCAGCACACCCTGGACAAGTTCGAATCGGCCTTTTTCATGCCCGACATCATGGACTTCAACTCGTTCGAGCAATGGTCGGCGGAAGGTTCGCTCGACGCCGAAGCGCGCGGCCGCAACAAGGCGAGGGCGATGCTGGAGGCCTACGAGGAACCGAAGCTCGACGAAGGAGTCCACGAGGCGCTGCGAGATTTCATCGCCCGCCGCGAGCGCGAGCTTCCCGACGCCGTGAGCTGATCGCGACGTCGGGCCGCCGCTGCTAGGCCGCCCGCTCGAAGCTGCTGCGTTCGGCGCGCGGCAGCGACGCGATCCAGTTCTCGAAGAAGCGCCGGGCGTACGGCCGCCAGAACGGCGGTGCCATGCTAGCGTTGCGTTCCCGGATCATCCCGACCGGCGCCGGAACGGCCTTGCCGGCGGCAATGTCGCGCTCGTATTCGCGTCGCAGCGTATCGCCATCGTACTCCAGGTGATTGAACATGCTGAGCGACCGGGCGGCGCGATCTTCCACCAGGCAGAGGCCGGATTGCGCCGACGCTGCCAGGACGCGCAAGCCCCGGTCGGGTGGCAGGTCGGAAATCCGCACCTCGGTATGGCGCGAAACGGGTGTCGGGAAACGCGGCCAAAGACCGGCCATGAGCCCGGATGACGCGGCAGTGACCGATTGCGGGTAGACGCCTGAAAGCTTCGACTGCAGCGCCCGCTTGGGAACCCCGTGGCGGTGATAGAGCGCCGCCTGGCCGGCCCAGCAGACATACAGTGCACTGCCAACATGTGTCGTTGCCCAGTCGAAGACGGCGGTGAGCTCGCGCCAGTAATCCACCTCCTCGAAGGGCAGGTGCTCGACCGGCGCACCGGTGACGATCAGACCCTCGAACGTCTCGTGGAAGACCTCCGGCGCAAGCCTGTAGAAGCGCCGGAGATGTGCCTTGTCGGTGTGTCCGGGATCGTGTGACGCCGGCCGCAGCAATACCAGCTCCACCTCTTGCGGGCTCGCACCGATCAGCCTCGCGAACTGGGTCTCCGTCGCCGGCTTGTCCGGCATCAGGTTGAGCAGCGCGACGCGCAGCGGCTTTGCGGCGCGAGGCTGGCGGTCGGCGAGAAGGTCCGCATCTTCGTCGAGAAGAGAAGCCCTCACGGGCAGATCGTCGGGCAGGATGACCGGCATGTCGTCCTCCAGTGTCTCCGTTCGAAATGGCGGCGTCCGGGCGCATCCGGACGCCGCCGACGTTCCGTCTAGGCCGCCCTTGCGAGCGTGCCGGCGGTACCCAGTGCCTGATCGATGTCGCCGAGGATGTCGTCGATGTGCTCGATGCCCACCGAGAGCCGGACGAAGCCCGGCGTGACACCTGTCTTCAGCTGGTCTTCGGGGCTCAGCTGGGAGTGCGTCGTCGACGCAGGATGGATCGCCAGCGTACGCGCGTCACCGATGTTGGCGACGTGGTAGATCATCTTCAGGGCATCGATGAACCGACGGCCGGCGTCTGCACCGTCCTCCAGTTCGAAGCCGACGAGGCCGCCGAAGCCACCCTTGAGATACGTCTCGGCGCGGCGCTTCTTCTCCCCCGTCTGGCGGCCGGGAAATATGACCCGCGTCACCATGGGGTGTCCGGCCAGGTAGTCGGCGACTGCGGCCGCGTTGCGGCAATGCTCGCGCATGCGAAGCGGCAGCGTCTCCAGCCCCTGGATGAACTGGAAGGCGTTGAACGGGCTCATCGCACAACCGAGATCGCGCTGCAGCGTGACCCGTGCCTTCATGATGTAGGCAATCGGCCCGAGCGGCTTCACGGCCTCGGTCCAGATGGCACCGTGATAGCTGGGGTCGGGCTGGTTGAGCATCGGGAAGCGGGCGGCATTCCGCTCCCAATCGAAGCGGCCCGAATCGACGATCACGCCGCCGATGCTGGTGCCATGGCCACCGATGTACTTGGTGGTCGAATGGACGACGACATGTGCGCCGTGGTCGATGGGGCGGCAGAGCACCGGGCAGGCGGTGTTGTCCATGATCAGCGGCACGCCGACATCCTCGGCGATTTCCGCGACCTCGCCGATCGGGAACACCTCGAGCTTTGGATTGGGCAGGGTTTCGGCGAAGTAGGCCTTGGTGCGCTCGTCGGTCGCCCGGCGGAAGTTCGCCGGATCCGAGGGATCGACGAACCGCACTTCGACGCCCATCGTCGGCAGCGTGTTTGCGAACAGGTTCCACGTGCCGCCGTACAGATCGGTCGCGGCCACGATGTTGTCTCCCGCCTGAGCAATGTTCAGGACCGCCAGTGCTTCGGCCGCCTGACCGGAACTGGTGGCAAGCGCCGCCACGCCGCCTTCGAGCGCGGCAATGCGCTCCTCGAACACGGCCTGGGTGGGGTTCATGACCCGAGTGTAGATGTTTCCGAGTTCCTCCAGCGCGAACAGCCGCGTGGCATGTTCGGTACTGTCGAACTGGAACGACGTGGTCTGGTAGATCGGCACCGCGACGGCGCCGGTTGCCGGGTCGCGGCGATACCCTGCATGCAGGACGAGGGTCTCGGGATTGGTGGTGTCGATGGTCATGTCGTCTGTTCCTTTGCTGAGTTGGATTGCTGTGGCGAAGCCGTTCAGGCGGCTTCATCGATCGTGACGGGCTTGAAGATCAACGTCCGGGCGTCGGTTCGCGCCAGGTTCCGCAGGATCAGGCCCGCAACGACTTCGGGGTGCGTGAACGGCGCCATGTGACCGGCTCCGGGGATCCGGCTCAGCCACGCACCGGTGGTCGCGCTCGCGACGAGGGTGGCAACACGGCGAGCGACCGCGGGCGACTCGAGACCCATGACCACCATGGTCGGGACCGACATCCGGCCAAGGGCGGCGAGGCTCCACGTCTCGCGGTAAAGCGACTCGAAATGCCTCAGTACATCGCCGATCTGGGCAGCGAGGGCAGTGCGGACGTCCGGATCGAGCGCCGACCACGTGCCGTTGCCGTTCCAGAAGTCGACAAACCCGGCCATGCCGCACTCCGGGTGGCCGGACGCGGCGCCGGCGGCAACCAGGCCCGACACGGCTTCGATCTGGCTCAGGACGCGCCGGTCGACGCGGTCGCCCGACCTCAGGAGGTGGAAGGCCGCAGGCTCGACAACTGTCAGCGTGCGGATCCAGTCCGGCCACCGCAGCGCCATCTTCAGCGCCACCGCACCACCGTAGGAATGGCCGACCAGGTGAACCGGCTCGTCGCAGCGGGCGACCAGTTCGGTCATGAGCTCGGCCTCGTCGTCGATGGAAAAGTGTCCCTTCGGCGTCACCGCCGACGTTCCGCCGTGGGCCGCGAGGTCGGGAACAAGAACCCGGTATCGCTCCCCGAGCTCCTGCGCGACCCCGGACCAGCGTGAGGCATTCACCGCCGTACCGCCGATCAGCAGCACGGGGGTGCCGGCACCGGCTTCGCGCCACGACAGCCTGCCGCCGGCCACGTCAATCGTCGGCATGGATCCGCCTCCGGCCGTACCCGTCGCCATGGACGATCGAGGTGATTTCGCTCCTGTCGATGCCGATATCCTTGAGGATCCGGCTGTCGAGGGCCCTGAGGTCGTGGACGGACCGGCGCCGGCCACGCCAGTTGGCGAACGCCTGCGCCCAGCATCCGACTGTGACCCCGATACGCTGAGTGGAACCTGTTCCCGGTTCCGCGGGCATGGTCGCGATACTCATCGCGATGTCCTCCGACATTCGAGCCGCAACAGCGCGGCACGTTCACTGGCATGACATCTGGCGGATCGCTGTTTCGTGGGCGTGTCGGCGGCGGGGGAAAACGGTATCGAATGTTTCAGGCGGGTTGCCGAGGGGTTGGCTGCCGGACGCTGCCCTTTACACTGCCGGCGATTGCCGCATCATGTCGTTCGGAGGAGCGGAGGCGGCAGGCATGGGCGAGCAACGACGCACGGTCGGCAGCTTCGACTACGTCATCATCGGCGGCGGCACCGCGGGGTGCGTGCTGGCAAACCGGCTGTCTGCCGACCCGGACAGCAGCGTGCTCCTGCTCGAAGCCGGCGGCCACGACCGGTGGTTCTGGATCCACGTGCCGGTCGGCTACCTCTACACGATGAACAACCCGCGTACCGACTGGTGTCTGACGACGGAGCCGGAACCCGGGCTCAACGGCCGGGCACTCGCCTACCCGCGCGGCCGGGTGCTCGGCGGCTGCTCGTCGATCAACGGCATGATCTACATGCGCGGCCAGGCCCGCGACTACGACGGCTGGCGGCAGATGGGCAACGTCGGCTGGGGCTGGGACGACGTGCTGCCCTACTTCCGCAAGTCCGAGGACTACG